>CAIYYI010000553.1 GCA_903930345.1 uncultured Verrucomicrobiota bacterium | reverse complement strand
CGATCTGCACGGCGTTGAGCGCAGCCCCCTTGAGCAGTTGGTCGCCCGATACCCAGAAGCAGAGCCCGTTGTCCAGCGCGCAGTCCTGGCGCAGCCGGCCCACCTCGCAGTTGTACTTCTCTGAGGTGTAGAGCGGCAGCGGGTACTTCTTGTTGGCCGGATCATCCACCACGTCCAGTCCCGGCGCCTTCAGCAGCACCGCGCGCGCGGCTTCCACCGTCACCGGCTTTTCAAACTCCGCGCTCACCGCCACCGAGTGCGACCGGTACACCGGCACCCGCACGCAGGTCACGCTGGCCCGGAAGGTGGGGTGGTGCATGATCTTGCGCCCCTCGTTCTCCATCTTCATCTCCTCCTTCGTGTACCCCGTGGGCAGGAAGGAATCGACGTGCGGCAGCACGTTGAACGCGATCTGGTGCGGATAGACTTCGCGGGTGACCGGCAGGCCTTTCACCACCTGCTCCACCTGCTGGCGCAGCTCCTCAATGGCCTTGGCCCCGGTGCCCGACACCGCCTGGTAGCTGGAGGCAAAGATGCGCTTCACCCCGAAGGCGGCGTGCAGCGGATACAGCGCCATCAGGGTGATGGCCGTGGTGCAGTTGGGGTTGGCTATGATCCCCTTGTGCCACCTGACGTCCGCCCCGTTCACCTCCGGGACCACCAGCGGAACGCTCTCGTCCATCCGGAAGGCGCTGGAATTGTCCACCACCACGCAGCCCGCCTGGACGGCGATGGGGGCGAACTCCTTGGAAATCGAACCGCCCGCGCTGAACAGGGCGATATCAATCCCCTTGAAGCAGTCTTTAGTCAGCTCCTGCACGGTGATCTGGGTGCCCTTGAACGGCAGGGTCTTGCCGACGGAGCGGGCCGAGGCCAGCAAAGTCAGTTTGCCCACCGGAAAATTGCGCTTTTCCAGGGTCTTCATCATCTCGACGCCGACGGCACCCGTCGCGCCAACCACTGCCACATGCGGGTTCTTATTCATAAATAAAACAGGCGGCGGACTATAACCTGCCGCCGGATTCTGTCAAACCTGCGCCACAATTTATTAAAATCCCGAGTTAACAAAACTGAAGCTGCCACCCCCGGAAACCACGGACCCCACCGCCAGCTTCCCGCGCTAAACAATTGCGCTCCATTGCCGTGGAGCTTGGCTCCAATCTGGTCAACAGCGCCCCACCGCCACCGCGCGACTCAACGGGAGCCCGAAGGCAGCGGCTTCTGGGGCGCATCCCAACTCGTGACGGTTTTCCAATACCTGGCCATTTCCTCGGGTGACGGCAGCTTCAACTGGCGCACCAGGCGGAAACCGACCCAGGGGGCATTCGAAAGAAAATCCCTGGCCTTGGGCAATTGCGGATCGGACGCGTTCCACGCCGGGTCTGAGTTGGCACGTTGGGCACTACGGAATTGGAGCAGATCATCCATATCCCAATGTCCGCCGCGTACTACGTGGGGATATTCGCTGTCCGACTCATTCCACGCATTCCCCCCCCGCTGCGCCATCGGCTTTTGGTAAAAATCCGCCTCGTAACGGTCCAGGCACCATTCGGTGACATTGCCATACATGTCGTGCAACCCCCAGGGATTCGGCTTTTTAATGCCCACTTTGTGATAGCGAAAGTCGCTGTTGTCGGCCATCCAGGCGTGTTCAGCCAAAGCCTTTGGATTGTCACCGAAATAGTAGGCCGACTTGGTTCCCGCCCGACAGGCGTATTCCCACTCAGCCTCAGTCGGCAAACGATAGAAATGGCCGGTCAAGGCGCTGAGCGTCTGGCAATACTTGACCGCCGCATGGTGACTCATCGAAATAGCCGGATAACCATCCTTGCCCATGCCCAGAGTGGGCTCGTAGACTGCCCTTGTCGGCCAGGATAGCGCATCCACCAGGGAAACGTTTTCAGGATTTCTGCTGGAAGGTATCTTGTTCAAATACTCCTTGAACTGGAAAAAATCGTATTCGTTCCAGGTGACCTCGCATTTCCCCATCCAGAACGGCTCGATTTTCACCCGGTGCACGGGACCTTCGTCAGGGCGGTGGCCTGGTTCGTTTTCAGGACTGCCCATCATGAACTCACCGCCTGGGATGGGTATCATGGCATAGGTCACCTTGGTTCCAGGAATGGCGTTGGTGTACGGCAGCATTTCAGGCGGCTTCACCTCCGGGGAGTTTTTCTGGATGTACTGGTACAACCAGGGATTGAGCAAGGCATTCTCGGAAAGACTCAGATATCCACTACGATCCAACTCGTAGTGATCCCCCTTGGGGGCATAAACACTGAAGCATATGAATTGGTCAAGTGTATGCTGACTTCCCCAAAAACGGACAAAGCCATTCTGACCTGCAGGGACCAGCACGTTGACAGAATTGTACCACTGTTCATTTGTAATGACTTGAACAACCTTGATAGCCCCGAAGCCATCCCGTCGCAGGACGGAAACGGACCGATCCCTGTGAACTGTCACAAAGTCCTCAGTTGCCGAATCAGGAAGGGACACTAAGCGCAGCAGATCGGAACCCGCTCGGAACGCCGATGGGGGACCAAACTGAATTTTTCTTCCAACCTGCACCGGAACTCGTACAACGTGACCGTTGGTGGAGTAAAGATAGAACACAGGCGGAGCTCCCGCTTCCGCATCCCGCACAGCGAACAATTGATCGGGGGCCAGATTCGTCAAGCAGGCCACCTGCCGGGGGCGGCCACTGCTCCAATCGGGTGCGAGACAGAATTCAGGGAAATGGCTTTTACTGATCCGTCATTGGGATAGACTACAATGTGGTCACGTGCTATGTTTTTGCGCATGGCAAAAATCGACGGCCGCACAATTAGTCACAAAACGTTGGAGCACATGCGCCAACTGGCAGTTAAGCGCGTGCTGGAAGACGGCGAAAGTCCGAGCGCTGTGATGCGCAGCCTGGGCTTGTGCAGAACCACGATTTATCCGTGGTTGCGGGATTTCAAAGACAAGGGATGGCAGGCGTTGGCAGAATCTGTCGCCCGGGGGCCGGAGCCCAAGCTCACTGAGGCGCAACGTCAGAAAGTCAAACGCTGGATCCTGGGCAAGGATCCACGCCAGTATGGATTTGATTTCGGCCTCTGGACTCGGCGGATTGTGCAACAGATGATCCGGGAGCGGTTGGATGAGGATTTATGCCTCACCTCCGTTGGCAAACTGTTGGCCAGCCTGGAGATCACCCCTCAGAAGCCGTTGCGCCGGGCGTACGAGCGAAATCCTGAGGCCGTCGAGGAGTGGGTCAAGGGGACGTATCCCAGGCTCAAGAAACGCGCCAAACAGTTGGGGGCCAGAATCTTCTTCCTGGATGAGGCGGGCTTCCAATCGGATCCTGTTTTGGGTCGCACCTACGGGTTGAAAGGTCAAACTCCAGTGGTGGTCACCTCCGGTCAGCGGCAAAGCATCAATGCGATCAGCGCGGTCAATGCGCGGGGAGAGTTCTGGGCGACGACCTACACCGGAAAGCTAAATACCGAAGCCTTTGTGGCTTTCCTGAAGTTGTTCATGAGCGGCCGCCGGGGGAAGGTGTTTCTGGTGGTGGATGGACATCCGGTTCACAAGGCCAAAGCCGTGAAGCAGTTGATTGAGCAGTTGAAGGGGCGGTTGGAACTGCACTTTCTGCCGCCCTATGCCCCGGATCTTAATCCGGATGAGTTTGTGTGGGGTTACATGAAAAACAATGGCGTTTCAAAAAGCCCGCTCAAGAAAAACGAATCGTTGCGGGAACGGGTGGAGCAGGATTTGGAAGCCATCTACAGGAACAAAAAACTGGTGAAGTCTTTTTTTGGCGCGCAAAGTGTATACTATGCTAATGACTGATCAGTATTTCAGAAAACAAAGAAATATGAATGCAAAACCCCTCCAAGCAGTGACCGGGGCCTTCGGTTATTCGGGACGCTACATGGCGGAGCGCCTGCTTGCGCAAGGCAGCGAGGTCATCACCCTCACCAACTCCCTCACCCGTCAGAACCCCTTCGGTGATCGTGTGCGCGCTTTTCCGCTGGCGTTTGATGAGCCGTCGCGTCTGCGGGCGGCCTTGGCGGGGGTGGAGGTGCTTTACAACACCTATTGGGTTCGCTTCAACCATCCGGGTTTCACCCATGATCAGGCCGTGCGGAATACCGAGATCCTGTTTGACGCGGCCCGGCAGGCGGGCGTCCGGCGTGTGGTGCACGTCAGCATCACCAATCCCCGGGAGGATTCCCCGCTGGAGTATTTTGCCGGGAAGGCTCGCCTGGAGCGGGCACTGCGGGAATCCCGCCTCAGCTATTGCATCTTGCGTCCGACCGTCCTCTTTGGGCGCGAGGATATCCTGATCAATAATATCGCCTGGGCGTTGCGCCGGTTTCCGCTGTTTGGCGTGTTTGGGCAGGGTGAGTACCGGCTGCAGCCGATCTATGTGGATGACCTGGCGGAATTGGCGGTGGCGCAGGGGCAGCTTCGTGAAAATGCCGTGGTGAATGCCATCGGGCCGGAGACCTTTGCCTACCGGGATCTGGTGCGGGCGGTGGGGGAGGCCATTGGCAGGTCGCGCCCTTTGTTGTCGGTCTCACCGGAGTTGGGCTATCGCCTCAGCCGGTTGATCGGCTGGTTCGTCCGGGATGTCTTTGTCACCCGCGAGGAGATTCGGGGCCTTATGGATGGCCTGCTCTGCGTCGATACTCCGCCAACCGGACGCACCGCGTTGACCGGGTGGATGCGTTCCCATGCCAGCCTGCTGGGGCGAAGGTACGCCAGCGAATTGGCGCGTCGCCGCGATCGGCAAAAACCGTATGGCAGCGGGTGAACTGGATGTTCCCTTTTCAACTGGTCCCCACCGGGCCTGGTTGCCAGTTTTGAAACCAGTTTTCATCCGAATCAAGGCCTGTATTTTATGTTGGAAGACCAGGTTTGGGCCGGTCGCTCCACCATCCACCAAAGGGCATAAGCCATGAAAATGGAGAGGATGGTGGCCACGATGCACAATCCGACGCCATGAAAAATTCCTGATCCGGGCACCCATTGCTGGTGCTGAAGCACTTTCAAGACCAGCGGCCAATGCACCAGGTACAGGGAGTATGAAATGGCGCCAAGAAACCCCAGAATTCGTCCTCCGAACCGCACTTTTGCAATGGCTCCAGACGTCAGGAGGATGACGATGGCAGCAGTTCCCCCATGGCAACTCCACACGGGAATCAACGACAGGCAGAAGATGGTGCGGAATTCAGCGTTTGAGGACAAGCCAGCCCGGTATTGAAAGACTGCTATCCCGGCCATGAAAAGAAAAATGGAATCGCCAACCAGCCAGCCACCCAGCGGGGAATGCGAAAAGGCCGCGAGGATGGTCAGTCCCAGCCAGCGCACCTGCCGTCGTTCACTGGCAATTGCCGGATAAATCAACCCAATAGCCAGATAGAACTTGAATTCAGCGGCCAACGTCCAGAAAACAGGGTTGTACCAAGCATGACCGTCAAAGTAGGCGTTAAGGTAGCCAAAATGCAAAAGCAATCGCACCCAGTCCACCGTCACCTTTGGGCCATGGATGGAGGAGATTGCGGCCAGCGCGAATACCAACCCTATGCTGCACAAATAGGGTGGTTCCAAACGCACCAACCGTTTGGCTATGAAACGGTGGTATTGGCGTGGACCGTAACTGGCTCGGTGCATCGCATAAGGCAGGACAAATCCTGAAATAACGAAAAAGGCATGCACGCCGTACTGGCCATACTCTCCCAGAGCATTGAGCAAAGTACCCGGAGCGAAAAAGAAATGAGTACAGTGATACCATAGCACTGCCAGCGACGCCAATCCGCGCAAGCTGTCCAGTGTGTTGATGCGGTTGGTATCTGTGCCCATGGTGTTGGGTGGCTTGTTTTCTAAAGCGACACTGAGGGTTGCCTGAATTATTGCTGTTGGTGGGTTGGGACACCTTTCAGCAGGCTTACCGGGGCGGAAAACCCTCCGGCATCCAGGCGGGCAGGGAGGCGACGCTGGCCAGGGCCCGGTCGGTCACGGGCAGGCCCCACGTTTTGAAAAACGGTCCCAGGTTTTTGCCGGTTGCCCGGGAAAAGCGGACAGCCCACTGATCGTGTTTTTCCTGATCGTTTCGCGGTCGTTCCGACTCCGGCAACGCGCGGTATTCGGCGATGACCTTGCGGTAGGTCTCCCAGCCGAAGGCCTCCTGCAATTGCACGTACATGGTCAACGCCAGGAAGGGATCGCTTTTCCACTGCTCAAAATCCATCGGGTTGAAGCTGTGTTTGGCCAGGGTTTTCGCGCGGGCCGCACCGGACACCCGGGGATGCTGCTTGACCGGGATACCGCAGACCTTTTCGTAAACATACAGGGTGAACCAGTTGACGGTGACCTCCGTGGCCCCCTCAAAGGTCCAGTCGCCCGACTGGTGGTTGTGCCCCAGCTCGTGGAAGATGCCCCAGTTGCCCTTGAGCAGCTTCTCCTGGCTGGGAAAATCGTCAATCTGGTCCATGAGGGTCATGATGGGGTAGCCGGAATGCATGTAGCCGACGGAGATCTGCTGGTCGGTGACGATCCGTTCCGGACGCTCACGCTGGGCGGGGCGGCCGGCCAGTTCGGCGCAGGCATCGACGATCTGATCCCAGGTCTGCATCAGTTTTTCCGGATCGTCCAAATCCCGGATCGCCTGGGAGGGCAGGCTGATGATGACGCGGCTGGAGGCCAGTTCCGCCCAGGGTCCCGGTGCCAGTCGCAGTTTTTCGCGCCACGCTGTCAGGGAGGTCTGGCCCGCCACAAACAGCGGGGAACTGACCGCGCCGGAGAGGGTGGCGGTCACTTCGCCCAGCGGGCAATTGCGGGGGATGGTCAGGTAAATCAGTCCGCCAAAGGGGCTGGCCACCCGCGTGGTGGCCGCGTCCAACCGCCAGGTATGGGAAATCTCCGGAAAACGCTCCCAGGATTTCAGGGGCCAGATTTTGTCGCTGTGCGCGCCGATGCGCACGCCCAGCCCCTGGTTGGCGGCGGTGGCGGGGATCTGGATCGTGATCACCTCCCCGGGGGCGGCGTACAGGCCCAGGCTGTGCCAGTCGGGAACGGTGGTGTCAATCTTGACGGTGGCGTTTTTCAAGCGCGGAGCGGTGGGTGGGACTGCTCCGGGGAAGGCAGCCGCAGAGGGGTGGGCCTTGATGGCCTCCGGCATGGCATTCTTGAACTGCCGGGATTGCAGCGGCAGCCAGACCCGGGCGGCCAGATTCGTGGTTTTGATCGGGGTTTTCGGGGTGGGCACCAGGCTGGTGCCTCGCTGGGTCCCCAATTGGCGCAGTTGCGGCAGCAGCACAGTGTCCTGGGGTGGCAGGGATTGCGCCGCCATGGACAGGGTGGCGGCCGCCTGTTCCAATTGGGTGGCGGTCAGGGTGATTCGGCCGGCCTGCTGCGCAAACGCGGCGGCCAGGGCGGTGCCCGCGTGGGCGTGGGGAGGCAGCGCATTGGTGACCAGATACCCTTTGTTTGCGGTGGTGCTCAGGGTCTCTTTGGTCCAGCCCAGTCCGGCCGGGGCCAGCAGTTGGTTGAGTGCCAGGTCCTGGACCAGATCCTTTTTGGGGTTGAGCTGCTGCCAGCCCCAGCCCGTGGCGGCGGTGATCAGCCCGCCACCGCCCTGCACGTAGCGTTGCAGGGCTTGTTGTTCCGCCGCTGTGAAGTCTGCGGACCCCAGGATCAGCACCGGCACGTTGAGGGGGGCGTCCAGCTTGACCGGGGTGTTCTCCACGCCCTGGGCCGTCAGCCACGCACCCAGTGTGCGGGTGCGATACAGGCCGACCACGGCGGGCTGCCTGCCGCCCGCCACCCATTTGAGGGTGTTCTGGAAGAGCCGCGCGGTGGCGGCGTGATTCAAAGGTTCCGCCTCCACGTAGCTGGAATGGCCAAAGCCCACCACCCGCCCCTGACCGTAACGGGCCGCCACTATGACCGGCTGAAGGGTTTTGCCGGAGGCTCCGCAGACCACGGGAAAGGCTTGCGGCCCAAAGGCGGTCATGGCCCCGGGCAGACCGGGAGCGGTGAGAATGTCAACGCCCTCGGTGAGGGCGGCCAGATCCGCAGGGGCGGCGGTCGCAGGGATCGCCAGGGAAATCCAGAGGGCCAGGCCCAGGATACAACGTGAAGGCATGCCGGATTGCATGCCCAACTATGGCCGATTCCCCGGGTGCGGCCAACAGAAAAGACGAGCCTCCTAACCCAGCCGGGCCAGGCAATGGGCCAGGTAGGGCATGAGCTGCTTTTTGCGCGAGACCACCCCGTCCAGCTCGTAGATGCCCGGCTCGCGTTCCGGGTAGTCGATCAGGCTGAGGATCTCCGCGTTGCCGGCGATCAGCAGCAGGGAGGATTGGGTCGCGACATCCGTGACGAGTAGCGCGGAAAAACTCAACCCGCTCTGTTGCCGCCAGGTTTCCAGCGCCTGCACCACCTCCGATTTGCGCCGCCAGAATTGGTCGAAGCCGGTCTCCTCGATCTGCGCCACCGTGAAGCGCCGCCCTTTCTCCGTGTACTCCTTGCAGTCGCTGGTGACCGCCTGCGCGGGTGTCCGGGAGGTGAGCACGGAGCCGGAGCTGAACAGCTTCTCCGTGAAGGCGGCCGCGTTCAGCCCGGCGATCTCCTCCAGGCGGCGCAGGATTTCCGCGTCGCGCCCCGTGGTGGTGGGGGAGGTGAGGTTGAGGGTGTCGGACACCAGCCCCGCCAGGAGCAATCCCGCGATGGGCTGCGGAATGTCCAGCCCGTGGCGCAGGAAGCAATCCGCGACAATCGTGCTGGTGGAGCCGACCGGCTCGTTCCGGAACAGGATCGGCTGTTGCGTGGTCAGGGCGCCGATGCGGTGGTGGTCGATGATCTCAATGATCTCCACCTCCGCTGCCCCCTGCACGGCCTGGGAAAGCTCGTTGTGATCCACCAGAATGAGCTGGCGGTTCACCTTCTTCAGAAAATCGCTCTTGGAGAGAATGCCCACCATTTCCCCGGCCTCGTCCTGCACCGGGAACACCTGGAACTCTGATTCCACCGCGCGGCGGCGGGCCGTGGCCAGGTGGACATCGGCCGAAAAGGAAAGGAACTGCTCCTCCACCATGTGCCGCACGGCGATGGCGGCGCGGCAAAGCATGGCGGTGGTGGCGGAGTCGTGCATGGAGAGCAGGAGACTGACCTGATGCTTCTGGGCCAGCTCCACGATGCGGCGGTCCACCGTGAGGCCGCCGGTCACCACGATGCACCGGACACGACGTTCCACTGCGAGGAACTGGATATCCAGACGGTCGCCGACGACGATGATCAGCTTCTCCGGCGGGAACTTATCCAGCCGTACGGTGAAGGAGTCCAGGGACATGGCCCCGATCATGATGGTCAGGTCTTCCTCCCGGTCGGCGGCCACCGCGTGCAGCAGGCGCGCATTCAGGGTGTGGGCGATGGCGTTCAGGGGGGCCAGCACGCGGCGGGAATCAAACAGCCGGTTGGAGGCCGGCAGGTAGTACTGGTTCATCTTGAAGACCGATGCCAGCCCCCGGCAGCGCCGCCGGTCATCCAGCACCGGCAGCACCCGGATGTTGTTTTCATCCATGATGGTCAGGCATTCCGCCACCGTGGCGTCCGGCGGCACGCTGACCACGCTGGTGCGCATCACATCCCGGACCTTGGGGGAGACATCCGCCACGAAGCGCGGAGCGGGCACACCGAAATGCCGCAGCACGAAATCAATGCGCTCGTTGGTGTCGCCGCAGCGCGCGGCGACCGCCTCGGGCATGCCGGTGCGGCGCTTGAATTCCGCGTATCCGATGGCCGAACAGATGGCGTCCGCGTCTGGATTGCGGTGGCCGATGACCAGTATCTCATTCATGGGGCAAAAAATAACCGGCGGAACTGCCGGGCTCCGGCTGTCAGCCGGAGCACCCTTCCGCCGGTGTATTCTACCCGAAAACAGCGGGTTGTGCCACCCGATATCCGCCTGGTTGCCTAATTCACCCGGGCGCGTAAAAACTGGAAGTTCCCTGTGGGCGTGTTCGTGAACCGCAGGGTACCGCCGGGGTGGTTCGTGGAGAAGAGCACCGACCACGTGCCCTGGGTGAGCAGCAGGCGCTGTTCCACGGTGATGACCTGTCCGGCTGTGCCGGTCAGGTCAAAGGCGAAACCGCGCCCCGGCACCCAGCCCGGTCTGGACAAAACCGGTGCGTTGGTGCTGCTGCCGCCGGCGGTGGTCAGGTTGAAGCGGGTGATTGAGCTGCGTGAAATGTTGGTGACTGAATCAACCCCGTTCGAGGTGACCTGCATGCGGGTGAACCAGAGGGTGGCCTGGTAGTTGGATCCCCTGGCCAGGGTGTTGGCCGGAATCACCGCCTGGGTGGAGGTGCCACTCAATGCGCCTAGCTGGCCCGCGTCCGGCGTATGCCAGAGGTTATCGATTTCCAGTTGGATGAATTCCGCCGCCGTGCCACCGGTGAACGCCGACCAGCTGAGCGTGAACGGCTGGCTGGCATTGATGGCCTGGGCTGCCGCATAATTGGCCACCTGCGGAATGCCGGGCTGCAGGAAGCTGGCGGGAAAATTGACCGGGGCGGTCAGGGTGCCGCCGTTGCTGCGCACGGAGAAGGTGTACACGCCGGCGGGCACGATCAGGTCGTACAGCGACAGGTTGTTGGTGTAGAAAGCGAAGCTGAAGTTCTCCAGTTGCAGATTGTTGCGCATCATCGGCACCGCCTGGCTGCTGGCCAGGGTGAGCACGACGTTCGTGGCCGGCCGGTTGGAGGCCAGGATGCACCCGCCGAAAAAGGTGTAGCCGATGTCAGTGTCCAGGGTCGGGGTGGCCGGCCCCGTCTGCACATAGTGATAGGCGCGGCCCAGTGAGTAGGTGGTGAACCGGTTGGTGCCGGTGCCGGTTTCCGGCACCACCGTGCCGCCGCCCGAGCCGGTGGTGAAGAGGCCGCCGGAGTTGATCGGTTCCATCTCGCTGGCCAGATCCACGCAGGTGAGCATCCAGAGCATCATGGTGTTGGCCGGCCAGGCGGTGGTGGGGGTGCAGGTCAACTGCCGCGCGTTGTTCCACACCGCCGTGAAGCTGGTGAACGGGGCGGGGGCTCCGCCGTACGTGTAGAAGTCGGCGCTGCCTGAGGTGGTGTTCATGTTCTCGTCGAAGGTGAACACCACGGCGGTGGTGGGCGAGACGCCGGAGGCCATGTTGGCGATGTTGCAGGTGGCCAGGGCCTGGGCCGCCACGTTGACCGGATGGCTGGCCAGCCAGAGACTTGCGGCGGTCGCCAGTAGAAACCACCCTCGCACCAAAGTTTGTTTTATCATGACTTGATTGTTTCGGTTATTTGCACCCGTCGCTGATTCAATCGGACACCTTGTGGTTGTTCATCGCCGGTCCGTTATCAAACTCTGTCAGAAGCAATGGACTGAGGCAACAGCCGATCTTGTGCAAAAGGAAGTAGAGGGGGCGGAAACGTGCTGAAATCCAAAGCCTGTCGTTATTTGGCACTTATTGGCACTTATTGGCACTTATTGGCACTTATTGGCACTTATTGGCACTTATT
>CAIYYI010000552.1 GCA_903930345.1 uncultured Verrucomicrobiota bacterium | reverse complement strand
GCGACGACGCTGCGCACGGCCACCCTCAGCGGAGGCGTCGCTTCGTTTGCCACCAACGGTCTGACCGCCGGCGCTCACAGCCTCACGGCGGAATACAGCGGTGATGCCAGCTACGCCGCCAGCACCAACAGCGGGCTCACGCAGACCGTCAACAAAGCTACGCCCACCGCCACGCTGGCGGTCAACAACTCGCCCGTCACCTACAACGGCTCGGCCAAGTCAGCGACGGTGACGGTTTCCGCCAGTTCCACGCCCGGCGCGGCGGCGAACATCCTGACCGGCGGCGCGGCCAGCCAGACGGCGGCGGGCACTTACGCCGTGACGGCGGACTTCGTGCCGACGGATACGAACTACCACACGCTCACGGCGCAGGCGGCGGGCAACTTTGTCATCAGCCAGGCCACCCCGACCGTGACCAACTGGCCCACGGCCAGTGCGATCACCTACGGCCAGACGCTGGCCAGTTCTGTCTTGAGTGGCGGAGCATCAACCCCGGCCGGCTCGTTTGCCTTCACCACGCCGAGCACGGCGCCAGCGGTGGGCGCGGCCTCCCAGGGCGTCACTTTCACCCCGAACGACACGACCAACTACAACTCCGCCACCGGTTCTGTCAGCGTCACGGTGATTGCGTCCGGGCCAGCCACCCGCTCGCCGGTGCATAACGGCCCGTGGAACGATCCGGCCACCTGGGGCGGCACCTTGCCCGCCGCCGGGGAGGACGTGTTCATTCCCGCCGGCAGCACCGTGACTCTGGACGGCCCCGTCGGCCCGTTTAGGAATCTCACCCTCGTCGGCACGATGAACTTGGGCACCAACACGCTCCAAATCAGCGGCAACTTCACCAATAACGGCGCCTTTGATGCCGGCACCGGCACCGTGGAACTGACCGGCGGCGCCGACCAGACGCTCGCCGCGACCGCCCCCGGCACGCTCACCTTCTACAACCTGAAGGTGAACAAGTCCCCGGCCACAGCTAAGGTCACCGCCACCAGCAAGCTCAAAGCCAGCAAGAAGCTGACGATCACCAAGGGCAAACTCGTCAGTGCCAGCGACTACGGGGATGTGTTCATTGACGCCGAGGGCGCACTGCAACTGACCAGCGATATCACCGTCAGCGGCAACTTCACCAACAATGGAGCGCTGAGCGGGGACTTCGGCATCACCTTCGACGGCGGCACGGAGCAGAACCTCTCGCTGCTGGGCGCGACGGTGTTTTACAACCTCACCGTGGCCGCCGGCACCACGCTCATTGAGACGGACCCCAACGACAACGCGGTGGTGACCGGCACGCTGGTCAACCACGGCGTCCTCCGCAAGACGCAGCCGGTGACCGGGACCGGGGAGTATATCTTCGGCCTGGCCGGGCTGCTGGTGGGCGATCCGTCGGACTGGCTCTCGATCATCGTGGGGGACCTGACTGGGGCCGACCCGCTCACCGCCCTCCAGGTGGACTGCATTTATGCCAACCATCCGCACGCCCCGGGCACGAACATCATGGACAGCTACTGGACCATCACCCCGGTGGGCAGCGGCTTCGCCGCCGACCTCGTTCTGCCGCACGCGAACTTGTCCGAGCCAGAGATTGGCCGTTACCGCAACGGCGCGTGGGACTGGGGCAACGCGGGTTTCGACAGCGTGACCGTCTACCGGACGAACCTCACCGCGTTCGGCGACTTCGCGGTGTTCAACACCACGCTGGTGGCCACCAATGCCACCTATGCGCGCGCCCCGGGATTGTCGCTGAAAATCCGGCTCGCGGACCTGGTCCAGAACCTGAGCGCCAACCCGGTGGCGGGGCAATCCCTGGGCGCCAGCGCGCAGGGTGCCACCCTCACCTGGTCCACGAACTACCTCTTCTACCGGCCTGTCGCCGGGAACAACAATGGGGACACCTTCACCTACACCGTGAGCAACGGCATCCATGCCGCCACCGGCACCATCACCGTGGCGGTAGTCGCCCCCGGCGGCATTGCCCGGGCCGTGTCCGTCTCCGGCGGCACGGCCACGGTCAGGTTCTTCGGCCTCCCCGGCCTCGCCTACGATGTGCAGCGCACCACCAGCCTGAGCGGGCCGGTGGAGTGGACCACGCTGACCGCCACCCCGCTGACGCCTGGCGCGGATGGCGCCTTTGACTTCACCGATCCCGCCGCGCCCGGAGCGAGCGCCTACTACCGGAGCCTGCAGCACTGAACGGCCACCCCCAAAACCTTAACCGACCACAACTATGAATAAACTGATGCTCCTGACCCTGATCCACCTTGCCACGGGCGCCGTGGCGGTGGCGGACGTGATAACGCAAAACTACGCCAGCGGCTTTGACAACGGGGGGCTCGTGCTGGACGGCAACGTGAACCCCTGGAGCGACACGCGCGCGGTGAGCGCGGCGGCGGGCCAGGTGATCACGGACGTGAGCGTCCGGCTGAGCCTCTCCGGCGGGTACAACGGGGACCTCTACGGCTACCTGAGCTACAACGGCGTGCAGGTGCCGTTGCTGAACCGGGTGGGGGTGGGCACGGGCGACGCCTTCGGCTATGGGGACGCGGGCCTGAGCGTGACGTTCAACGACGGGGCGGCGGACAACATCCACTTCTACCAGGCGGTGGTCGGCTACAGCATTGCGGGCGGAGCGGCCTGGCAGCCGGACGGGCGGGCGCTGAACCCTGTCACGGCGTCGGCGTCGGCCTATGATGCGGCGGGGACGGGGAACCGGCTGAGTGCCTTCAGCGGGATGGATCCGAACGGGAGCTGGAGCTTGGTGTTGGCGGATGTGTCCGGCGGCGGCGGCCAGTCCGTGGTCACGGGGTGGGGGTTGAGCATTGGCACGGCCACGTCCACGGCAGTCCCCGAGCCATCGACCGTGGCGATGGGCCTCGTGACCTTGCTGGGCCTCGCCGTGCGGCGGTTCGCCCCCTGGCGGCGCAACGTTGACCCGGTGCCTGCCTCGGGGTCGTCCGGCCCGGTGGCAAAGTAAAAGGGTCAAAAGGGTCGCCGCCGCACCCCTCGCAATTTTCAGACAGGCTCTTAAACAGCTTCTGCTGGAAAACGCAGTGTTATTGATCAATGGTCTGCGGTTAGTTTCACCGGAGCCAAGCAGCGTTGGGCAATCTGCCGTCCAGGATGAAAACGAAAACACGTCGAAAAACCGGCGTGCTCGGCCTGCCGTCTGACTTGTGAAGTCCCCTTGGAGTGATGGGGACAAGCGGGTTGACGGGGAGGGCTTCAGGAAACCCTAAACCGGTAAAGAAAAAGTAAAGTTTCAGCAAACTTTTGTCCGAACGCCCCCGCCGTTCTTTGACATCTTTCCGTGCCGGGCTGCACCGCCGATCCGGGAGATAGTTTGCCCCGGCAGGATGGAAAACCAAAACCCGGTGGGGAGAGGCTTCTGCCGAGCCGTCCCGGTCAATCCGCATTCCGCAATCCACATTTGGCGTCTCCGAGTTCGGTCAATCCGCAATCCGCATTTGCGTGG
>CAIYYI010000551.1 GCA_903930345.1 uncultured Verrucomicrobiota bacterium | reverse complement strand
GCTGCACACGCGGCCGAATTGCCCGGCCGTGTGCTGTTCGTGTTTCAACCGGCGGAGGAAGGCGCGGGCGGAGCATCCGCAATGATCGCGGACGGCGCACTGGCTGACCCGACCCCTGACGCCGCGTTCGGTCTGCACCTGTGGAACACAATGCCGATGGGCCGGGTGGTGGCGCAGGCCGGGCCGCTGATGGCTGCGGCCGATACCCTGCACATCACCGTCCGCGGCCGCGGCGGGCACGGCGCACTGCCGCATGAGACTGTGGATGCTGTCGCGGTCACGGGGCAGGTGCTGTCGGCGCTTCAGACCATTGTCAGTCGCAACGTGGATCCGCAGGAGACCGCGGTGCTGACCATCGGCACCGTGCATGGGGGGACCGCGTTCAACGTCATCGCCGAGACGGTCGAGATGCAGGGCACGATCAGGACCTTCTCCCCGACCGTCAGAGAGACCGTACTCACACGGCTGCGGGTGTTGTTGGACGGTGTCACTGCCGGCATGGGCGCCAAGTACGGACTGGACGTACAGGAGATGACGGGCGCGGTTGTCAACGACCCGCGTATGACCGAGATCGCCCGGGCGGCCGCGGTGCAGGTAATGGGCAATACCGCCGTCGCCTGGCATGCGCCGCTGATGGTCTCTGAGGATTTCTCGGAGTTCGCCAAGCGCGTGCCAGCGTGTTTCATGCTGATTGGTTCCGGCAATGCCGAACTGGGTCTCAACGCCCCCCATCACAACCCGCGTTTCGATTTTGACGAACGCGTGTTGACGCTCGGGGTGGCATTGCTGGCGGCGACGGTGACGCGTTTCTTGATTGAGGGAAACATGCAGTCCCAAAGAGGAGAGAATCCATGATCCATCCCCCAAGCTCCTTTCAGATCGCTCAGTATCAGCTTGACGAGGCGGCTGCGCTTTTGGGGCTATCCCCGGCCATGCATGCCTTGTTGCGTGAGCCAATGCAGGAGCTCCATTTCACGATCCCAGTGCAAATGGATGATGGGAGTCAACAGGTCTTCAAGGGTTACCGCATCCAGTATAACACCGCTCGCGGCCCGGCCAAGGGCGGGATTCGGTTTCATGTCGACGAAACTGTCAATACGATCCGTGCTTTGTCTGCCTGGATGACCTGGAAGACAGCGCTCCTGGACCTGCCACTGGGCGGTGGCAATGGCGGCGTGATTTGTGATCCCCGGAGCCTGTCACTGAGCGAATTGGAGCGGCTAAGCCGGGCGTATATGCGCAAGGTTGCCCCTGTCATCGGCCCGAATCGGGATGTGCCCGGGCCCGATGTCTATACCAATTCGCAGATTATGGCCTGGATGATGGATGAGTACGAGATCATCACCGGCTGTCGTCTGCCCGGCGTGGTCACCGGAAAGCCGGTGCATCTGTTTGGCTCACTGGGCAGGGACGATGCTACCGCCCGGGGGGGGCTTTACACGTTGCGCGAAGCCGCCAAGGTGATGGATCTGGATCTGGCAGGCGCTCCCGTCGCCATCCAGGGCTATGGCAATGTCGGACAGTTCACCCATTTGTTAGGTGGGGAGATGCTTGGTCTCAAGACGGTGGCGATCAGCGATTCGCGGGGTGGTATCTACAACCCCCAGGGTATTGATTGCGCGGCAGCCATCGCCTGGAAGCGGGAGACCGGCAGCGTGATCGGTTTCAAAAAGGCAGACGCCATCACCAATGCCGAGTTCTGGAACTGCCGGTCACCATTCTTTTCCCAGCTGCTCTCGAAAGTGCGATCACACAAGACAATGCGCCGCGCATTAAGGCCAAAATCGTGGGTGAGCTGGCGAATGGGCCGACGACTCCAGAAGCCGATCGAACGTTGTACGAGAACGGCGTTTATGTGATCCCGGACTTCCTGTGCAATGCAGGTGGCGTCACAGTCAGCTATTTCGAGCAGGTGCAGAATACCCAGAATTTCTATTGGACGTTGGCTGAAGTGCAAAGTCGTCTGGACGCCAAAATGGTTGAGGCCTTCTACGCAGTGCACAAAATGGCTCAGTCTCAGCGGGTCCATAATCGTCTGGCTGCATATCTTGTGGCGGTCAGGCGCGTCGCCGAGGCGGTCGACATGCGCGGCTGGGTACACTGAATGTACCGCAGGGGATGGCGGCCGCTTGAGGAAGTTGCCGTCAAGATGTTCTTGTGCATAGCTCTGCCAAGTGACCTCTCTTACATTTTGGTCGTAGATTCCCTGGCGAAACTGTTCGACTTGGGCGATTGGGTGCGTGCTCGGGCGGGTGTTAATAGGCCCAGGCTTTGTGTTCGCAGCAGCAGGCTGTGCTACAATGCGCCCTGTGTTTGGGATAAAGGCGAACCTGACCCTCGCCGCGACGTCGAGGGCAGTATGCAGTGGTCTTTCTTTTGTCGAGGAATCGCCCGCGGCCTGACTCTCGCAATGGGTCAGACTATCTTGCCATATCCATGCTGCGGGGAGACAGGCCTCTCCGCAAGCTAACATCAACACAAAGGAGTGTCTCTTATGTCTTCACAGTTGAACCCTTTCGAAATCGCCCAGCGCCAGCTTGACGACGCGGCCGCGATCCTGGGCCTCTCGCCGGCCATGCACGCTTTCCTGCGCGTGCCCATGCGGGAGCTGCACTTCAGCATCCCCGTGCTGATGGATGATGGCACCTACCAGACTTTCCAGGGTTTTCGCGTCCAGTACAACGATGCCCGCGGCCCGGCAAAGGGCGGCATCCGTTTTCATCCCGACGAAACCATCGACACGGTCCGAGCACTGTCCGCGTGGAT
>CAIYYI010000550.1 GCA_903930345.1 uncultured Verrucomicrobiota bacterium | reverse complement strand
TGGAGAATCCGCGCCTTGCCCGCCCAGGAGATTCAAGCCATCCATCAATATTTTCTGCTGTCGCAATTCTGTGATTGGAACACGCAAACCATGGTCAACGCATTTGCCCGGGAAGCCATGGCGGCCGGCGAAGCAGGGGTATCTTTTCCCTTGGAAATAATCCGCCAGATCGCCGTTGAGAAAAATCGCACTGGGAATCTGCACGAGTATCAATTGCTAAGCCAACCGTGGCTGGCAACCAAGGTGTTGATGCCCCATCGCAGCTACGTGTTTCACGAGAGGAAGCCTCAGGTGGATCATATTTTTCCTTTCAACCTGGCAGGAGCCAACGAGGCCTACCAACAGGCGGTCGATATTCTATGGAACTTCCAGCCGATGCCTGCCGGGGTTAACAATTACAAGCGGGCTCGTCACCCTCAAGAGTTTTTTAATAGCGAGGATGGTGGGAAATACTGGTCGTCCTATGATTTTGTCCCTGAACCGTCTGATCCGGTTTGGAGCGACCATCTTGAATTCGTTCGTCGGCGAAAGGAGCAAATGCTAACAAAGCTAAAAGAACTCTATGGTCTATCGTTGGCATCACCCCCAAGCGATATTCCCGCGACGGACACGCATTGAAAATACAAATCTCACCATCCCTGTTGCATGCCTGAAATCCCACGCTCCGAACGCAAGACGCAGAACCGCGTCATCTCCGCCTTCCGCAAGGAACTCGGCTACGATTACCTCGGCGAGTGGCACAAACGGGCGAACAACCGTTGCATCGAGGCGGACCTGCTCCAGGCGAACCTCAAACAACGCGGCTATTCCGAGGCGCACATCGCCGCCGCCCTGCAAAAGCTGCTGGCCGCCGCCGATGCCACTGGCATCACCCTCTATCAGGCCAACCTGCGCACCTACCAACAGCTGCGTTACGGCGTATCGGTGCAGATTGCCGCCGGGAAGCCGCATGAGACCGTGCATCTCGTTGACTGGTCCTGCGACGGTGGGACGGAGCAGAACCACTTCGCCCTGGCCGAGGAAGTAACCTTGCGCGGCGGCTACGAACGGCGTCCCGACCTCGTCCTCTACCTGAACGGCATCGCCATCGCTGTCATCGAGCTGAAGCGCAGCTCGGTCGAGATTGCGGATGGCGTGCGCCAGATCATCACCAACCAGGAGGAAATCTTTAACCTCGGGTTCTTTGCCACGGTGCAACTGGTGTTCGCGGGCAGCGATTCTCAGGGGCTCCGCTACGGCACGGTCACCACCCGGGAGGAGTTCTTCGTCGAGTGGAAGTCGGCGGACGTCAGCCCGTTGACCTCCGGTGCGCTGCTGGACCGGCCACTGGCCGAGATGTGCGAGAAGTCCCGCCTGCTCGACCTGATCCGCAACTTCATCATTTTCGACAACGGCATCAAGAAAGTGCCCCGCCCCCACCAGTTCGCGGGTGTGAAGGCGGCACAGGAGCGCATTCGCCAGCTTGAAGGAGGCGTCATCTGGCACACCCAGGGCAGCGGCAAGAGCATCCTCATGGTACTGCTCGCCAAGTGGCTGCTTGAGCACGACCCGGAGGCCCGCATCCTGATCGTGACCGACCGCGACGAGCTGGACAAGCAGATCGAGGGCGTGATGAAGAACGCCGGGGTCATCGGCGAAAACTCGCCTTCGCCCCGCATCCTGAACCGGGCGGAGTTTGTCACCAAGCTCGGGGCTGCCGCCCCCCGTCTGCTCTGCGCGCTCCTGCACAAGTTCGATCCGGCCGACCTCAATGGCCCGCCGCCCCCGGTGCATGGCCGTTTCTACGTCTTCGTAGATGAATGCCACCGCACCCAGGGCGGCGACATGAACCGGCAGATGAAGCGCTGGCTGCCCCATGCCATCTTCATCGGCTTCACCGGCACGCCCTTGCTGCGGAAGGACGCGGACAAGCTGAGGACCCG
>CAIYYI010000549.1 GCA_903930345.1 uncultured Verrucomicrobiota bacterium | reverse complement strand
GGCCTTGACGGGTGCGGGTGCCGGGGCGGCCTTGACGGGTGCGGGTGCCGGGGCGGCCTTGACGGGTGCGGGTGCCGGGGCGGCCTTGACGGGTGCGGGTGCCGGGGTGGCCTTGACGGGTGCGGGTGCCGGAGTGGCCTTGACGGGTGCGGGTGCCGGAGTGGCCTTGACGGGTGCGGGTGCCGGAGTGGCCTTGACGGGTGCGGGTGCCGGGGTGGCCTTGGCGGGTGCGGGTGCCGGGGCCGGAGTTGCAGCAGGGGCGGCAGGGGCGGCAGCGGATGTTAAAGTGGGTTTGCGGCTTTTAGCGGTTTTGGTCTTGGCCGCCACAGTTTTAACCGTTTTCTTTGTTGGTTTTTTTTCAGTTTTCATGCGGTTGTCCCTGACTCCTGACGGCTGGGATGCACAATCCTCAAGCCGCACCAATGTAGGAGCGTGGTGCGGCCCGCGCAATGGAAATTATTTTTCACGCGGCGCGCGCGCGCGCGCGGCAGAGGGGGAGGGGCTGCCTGGAAAATCTGAAAGCCGAAATTGGGGAGAGGACGGCAGTCACAAATCAAACAGAAAACCCAGTTGCGCCGATAGCAGTCCCCAGACCGCTTCACCGTCATCAAGTGGCTGCACCAGCACGAGCACTGATTCCGCGCCAGAGGCTCCAAAGGTGAGTCGGCGACACGCCATCTGCCACCAGCAGCGCATAATGTTTCCGTGACGGGTTTGACCATCCGAAAACCAGAAGGCTGCGGAGCGGACTTCCATGCCCTTTTGCATGAAGACGATCTTCGCCGTGCCGCCCGGGACGGTCATGTCGCGCCCGCCTTGCAGAGTCCAGCCCGCCCCGTGAAAGCAGTAAGTTGGATCATGCACGGCGTGTCGGTTGCGGGCCCCATCAATGATGACCACCAGGAAATTCTTCCGGCTCACCCGATAAACCCGCTTGGTGACCAGGGCCGGGCCGAAGATCGATTTTTCTGTCTCATTCAAGGGAACATTGAGGCTGGTGAAGCCCAGTCCAGACGACGGCATCAAGGCCACGCGTGCCTGAGCATCACGCAGCGGGATCAAGTCCCACAGAAGGGCCAGCAACACTGCCAGAAGCAGGGCCACACCGAGGAATTTTCGGGTGCGTGGATTCATATCGCAACCCGGGGTTTCACCACGGGCCAGAGGATGATCCCTCCCGCCAGCGCCAGCAGGAGACGAGCGGCCAGCACCAGTCCGCTGGGAAAAGGATGCAGCCACCAGCCGAGCAAAGGCATCCACGCCACCGCGCTCAGGAACCAGAACAGGGATCGCCAGGAAGGGGGCAGGAAGGACCCCAAGGCCAGCGCCAGCGCGGCATGGCCCAGAAAATGAAATTCCACCAGCGCGCCAGCCAAACCGACAACAATTGCCGCCCCCAGCAAAAAGGCATGGGCGGAGAATGGACGATGGAGCACGAGATGCGCAACCCAAGGCGACAGCCATAAGACCAGTGCCAGCCAGCCCCACTGGTCTTGCGGTGAGTGGAGCCAGGCGCGGGGAAGATCGCGGGACAACCAGACACCGAAGGCCAGGACCGACCATTCCACCAGCGGAAATGAGGTAGGCGACCTCACTTAACCGCCCCTATCTTTTCCAAACGCCGGAGGCCAACGAACACCAGGGCGCAGAGTGTGAACATGGTAACCAGCACCAGCCAACCGCCAAACTCATGAAACCAGCCGGTGGCCGCGTTTGCACCGAAAGTGAGCGCCACCGTGGTCAATAGCACGACGCGCAGCGTGTTGGCCAGCCAGGCCATCACCGGAAGCACTGCCACACCAGCCCAATACCAGCGGCTGCGCGGCAGCAGCATGAAGGCCAGCACACTCCCAGCCACCAGGGAAGCCTGCAAGACTTTCAGGCCAGCGCACGCCGCCGACACCTCCACGGGAAACGATTGCACGATCATCTGCGTCCCCTCGCGCGAAACCGCCAGTCCGATCAGCTGAAAGAAATGCTCTGCCGACCAAGCGGCGGAGAGGCGGAACCACCAACCGAGCAAAGGGAAATCCAGGGTGAGCCAAGGAAACGCCAGCAGTGGGAGCACAAGCAGGTGCCGCAGTTCCTGCGCCGCCGCCACAGACACTTGATCACGCAGCCACGTCCAGAGCAAACAGGTCCACGCGGCAGCCAGCAGCAAAGTGACGTTGAGCGCCAGACCCAGCACCAGCATGAGGGCGGAGGCCGCAAGGCCTCTGAAAGCCGGCGCGGCATCGGCCCTGCGCCAGCCGCGCCACGGTTCCCCCAGCCAGAGGAATAGCAATGGTGCGGCCAGCAGTGGTAGCACTTCATCCACGCCCGAGAGCCAGCTACGGTCGCGTAGCCAGATCCAGGCTGCGGCTGCCAGCAAGGCGGCCAGCCAGACCAGGTCGATGAATCTCATTTGGAGACCTCGGCCCGGTCAATCGCCAGCAGGTCCGCGCGAAGCTGCAGGTTGTCCGGCGTTTCCACGAGCAGTTCCGTGGTCAACCGGCGTGCGTTGGCCCAGTCACGGCGAGAGTAGGCTTGGCGGGCGAAGTAGGTTTTGGCCGCAGTGGAATGGCTGAGGATGCCCCGGTAGATCGTCTCGGCTTCATTGGTCTGGCCGGCGCTCAAGGCAATCTGCGCCATCAATTCGCGGCCTGTTCGGTCGCCAGCGAGCCGGGGGTTGCGCCTCACCCAGTCGCGGGCGAGGTCGTATTTCTTCAGGTCCAGATTGGCGAGCACGAGCAGGCAGCTGGCACGGTAGCCAGTGGCGTTGTCAAGGCCGGCCAGCCCCGGCAGCCGATTTAATCCCTCCTGCGCCAGGCCGTCGGCAATCAGCATCTCGGCAGCGAGGAGCTGCAACTCCGGTTCCGGGCGCTGGCGGGCCAGGAAATCGCGGCCGGCGGCGGCTCCACGGTTGGCACGGAGGGCGTTGGCGAGACCATAGGTTAACCAGACCGGTTCATTGGTAGGGCAATGGTCCGGTGTGCATAAACTGATGGCGGCTTCGCGCCAGCCGGCAGCAAGAAAGGCGGCAGCAAACGCGTCGGGCCCACGGAGCAGAGCATCCAGTTCCTCCGGCACGACCGCGCGGCTGGTGTTGTGTTCGCGGCCATTGAGCATGGAGAGGGCAGTGAAAAACTGATGGCGATTAGTGGTGGGCGTTTCGTTGACAGGCGGAAAGCCTTCGGCACTGAAGGAACGGTTTTGCCGGTAACGCAAAATGCGGACCAGCGCAACCTGAAGATCGGGCTGCCAGGAGACGAGGTTGAAATGCCTGAAACCGAGCAAATGCACGGCCTGTGTAACGCTCTGGTTCTGAAGTGCATCCGCGAGCTGAAGCCAGAAGATTTCCTGGCGCTGCTGCTCCAGGCTCCGGGCCAACGGGAGCGAGTTGAAAGTGTTGGAATTGAAGAACTTTCCAGCCGGCAGTGCGGCCAGCCAGCGAACCAGGGGCTGAAGTTCGCCCGGGGGGGCTGAGCCAACGTCCAGTTTGCCGGGCTGAAGCATGCGCTGCCAGAAGGCGGTTTTGAGCCAGACGAAATCGAAGGTGGGTTCGGCGAGGCAGTCCTGCCACAGTTTCAACGCAAAGTCATAGTTGCCCTGCCGACGGTAGAAGTCGGCAAGCTGATCGCGCAGGAGCGGGTTCTTCTGGTCGGCGGCCAGCGCGGCGGTGTATTCGACCTGGGCTGCCCCGGGTTTTCCGGTGGCCTCAAGGATTTGCGCACGGAAGGAGCGTATTTCGGGGTTGCGGGGGGCGAGTTGGGTGGCTTGAGCGAGGAGCTGCCAAGTTTCCGGCAGATCGCGCCGGGCCGCGAAAAGGGAAAGCCGCACCAAGCGGTCGGCCTCGGCCCTGCCGGAGAAGGTTTGGGAACGGAGAATTTTTTCCGCCTCACCCGGCTTGCCGGCCAGCCATTGGGCATCGCTGTCCAAGACCAGCCAATTGTCGCGACGGGATTCATGGCCGCGCCAGCGATCACGGATTCTCGCCAGAAGCGGGGCGTTGCGGCTGCTCAGGTAGGCACGAGCGAGCACCAAGGAGGCTTCCTCATCCGCAAGGATGCGCTCCGGAGCCTTCTGGAATATGTTCGCGAGTTGCGGGGCAGCGCGCTGCCCCGCGAGAGCCCGGACTTCGAGCGCGACCCAGTCCAGCCGGGAGGCCGTACCTGAATGCAGGCGAATGATGGACAAGGCAGCCTCCAGTTCGCCCTGCGCGATGAGCCGCTGCGCCTGTTGGAAGCCCCGCTGCTCCTGGCCGGACATCACGCCCGCCCGCCAGCTTATGAAGCCCCAGTACAAACCCAAGCTCGCGAAGGCGAGCACAACCAAGAGCAGAAGTGCTTTTTTCCTTCTCATCCGCAGCTTGGACGCAGGTCGGCTCGGTAGCGTTTGGCCCAGAGGGCGAGCCCAAGGAAAGAAGCGAAAATCAGCCACATCCTCGGTTCCGGAGTGGCGAGGAAAGCCTTGACGTTGGCAGCGCCCACGTTGATGGCGATGATAGTGTCGTTGATATCCTTGTCCCCCCCGCCCCAGAGGTCTTCAAACGCAAGGAAAAGGTAAGGGCTGTTTAACTGCGGGACGGCGAAGAGGTGGGTGGTAAAGGCCGCCACGTGTTGGATACCATCGCCGTTCAGAGAACCCAGGCTCGAAAAGACGGTTGCTTTTGAATTATTGGCACCATTGGCCATGAGAAAGAAATCCAAGCTGCTGCCTTTGGCATAAGTGCCCAAGTTCACAAAATCGCCCGGCAGAAGCGGCTCACTCGCAGTGCGAGTGCCGGCGGATCCGGAGGCGACATAAGTACTTACCGAGCTGGAGGCATCAGGGAATATCAACCGGGCGGTCGGGGAAGTGACTTCAGCCCAGGTGCTCTGGGGCGGGGCAGCGCCGGGTGCCACCACATTAAAACCGATGGAGTTGTGATAACCGGCTCCTTCCGATATGAAAATGGCTGTGAGAGCGGTTTGGCTGGCAAGGACAATGCGGCTTGGGTCCACCTCGAAGGCGATGCTGGCGGTGTT
>CAIYYI010000548.1 GCA_903930345.1 uncultured Verrucomicrobiota bacterium | reverse complement strand
GGCCACCTTTATTGCATGTTCAGCTTCAAGAAGTATGGGACCGACCCGCTGAAGTGCGTGGAGACCGCCACCGGCAAGGTGAAGTGGGAGAAGCCGGGATTCGGCGCCGGGCAGGCGATCATCGCCGGCAACCAGATGCTGGCGCTGGCGGATGACGGCCAGTTGGTGGCGGTGGAAGCCACTCCGGAGGCCT
Organism: uncultured Verrucomicrobiota bacterium; assembly: GCA_903930345.1. Taxonomy (GTDB): domain Bacteria; phylum Verrucomicrobiota; class Verrucomicrobiia; order Limisphaerales; family CAIYYI01; genus CAIYYI01. The sequence continues at coordinate 2,895 of CAIYYI010000548.1, read as the reverse complement.
ACAAGGAAGTGGCGCGCGCCAAGGTGGTGGCGGGAAAATGCTGGTCCACCCCTTCCCTGAGCAATGGCCGCCTCTATATCCGCAGCAACAAAGAGGGTGTCTGCCTGAATGTGAAACCGTAAGCCAATCACTGCCAGACGACCTTGCGTGGGATTTACCTAACTTCGGTATGCTGGGGTTAGAGATTAGGCCAATCCTGCAAGGGGTGTGGCTTCACTCGGGTAGAGACGCAACCCCGGGCTTGGCGACGGAATCCGGTTGGGATGCCCGTTGACAGTGATGAATTCAACCTCCACGGCGGCTGGGTTACGTTGTGGATGGTGGGCGTTGGGCAAACACATGAAATACACCGATCGATCATTCTTTGGCAGGCGGTGCTACGAATTCAAATCACTTTCAGGGATCCCTGCGCTGCCCGTCTTTAAGGTTGGCCCAATGAGAGCACATTTCGACGCTTTCATCTGCGAATTGCAAAATCGGATTCAAAGGCAATGATCTCCCAGTCGATGATCACCGCCCGCTGACAATCCCGCTTAAGATGCGATTTTTGAGGGGATCACCCCTCGCTGGAAATCATCCCACAAGGGCGACATTGCCCGTAACTTTGCCACCACCCGCACCACCACATCCAGGGCCTCGTTCAGATCCTCGACCGTGGTTTCCACCCCCAGGGAGAAGAGGACGGTGCCGGCGGCCAGGCCGGGATCCATGCCCAAGGCCCGCAGCACCGGCGGCACTTTCAGGGTTTTGCTCACACAGGCGGCTCCGCTGTGGAAGGCCACGCCCTGCAGATCGCACGCCAGGACCACTGCCTCCCCCTCCACAAATTCCAGGCTCACGCTCACGGTCTGCGGCACCCGGTCCGGTCCGGGGGGCGGTCCGTTGAGTTGGGCCTGGGGGATGCATTTTTGCACGCCCTCCCACAAATGCTGCTGCAACGCCCGCACGTGCGTCTGGCGGGAGGCCAATTCCCGGCTGGCCAGTTCCGCCGCCACTCCCGCACCCACGATGGCGGGAATGTTCTCCGTGCCGGACCGCAGCCCGTTTTCCTGCGCCCCGCCCACCAACTGGGGGATGAGCCGGGCGCGCGGATGCCGGTAAAGCACACCCACCCCTTTGGGACCGTAGAATTTGTGCGGGGAAAACGAGAGCAGATGCGCCCCCATGGCGGTGACCTCCACCGGCACCCAGCCGGCCGCCGCTTCGGCATCCACATAAAATAGGGTGGAGCTACCCGTCAGCAACCGGCCGATTTCAGCCACTGGTTGCAACGTGCCCAGGTCCGGGCTGGCCATCTGCACCGCCACCAGGATGGTTTCTGGGGTCAGGGCGGCGGCAATTTCAGCCGGGCGCACCCGGCCCCAGGCATCCAGCCCCAGGCGTGAGACGGTAAATCCCTGACGTTCGAGCAGATCCACCGATTGTTGCACAGCGGGGTGTTCGGCGGCGCTGACCACCAGATGGCGGCCGCGCCGCTGGTTGGCCAGGGCGGCTCCCAGCACGGCCAGGTTGGCCGATTCCGTGCCATCCGAGGTGAAGAGGATATCGTTGGCCGAGGGGGCTTGGATCAGGGTGGCCATTTGCTCCCGGGCGGTCTGCAGGGCATCCCGCGCGCGCACGCCCGCCTCATGCAGGCTGGCGGCATTGCCGAAGTGCTCCCCCCAGTACGGTTCCATGGCGGCCCTGGCCTCGGGTCGCACGGGGGTCGTCGCCTGGTAATCCAAATAAATGCGGCGCATGTGTTTGCTGGTTTGCCGGCCGGCCGGCCCGTTGCCCCGGCCTGACGAGGCCCAACCTAGGCGAACAAATGCTTCAAGGGAAGTTCAAATCCGCAATCCCCAATCCGCATTCGGCTGGGGCTCCCGCCGAGCCGTCCCGCTCATTGTAGGCCGCGTGTCCTCACGCGGCGTACCGATGGCACCTGCCCCCGTCTCCGTTTGTAGTCCAGGCTTCAGCCTGCCTGAGTGGCGTACCCGGTTCCGCGAGATCCGGACTTCCCTCAAGCTGGTGTAGCCCAATGTTGGTGGGTCCCGCTCTGCGGAACTGCCGAGCCGTTCCCCGTTTCGAAATTTCTGCTTTCAGCTTTCCAAATTTCTGTTTTCCCCGTTGTTTTCCCTTTCCACCCGTCCCGGCTTCCCCTAAGCTGCCGTCGTAAATTCCTGTTGTTCCGCGTTTACTGATGAATTTGCCTGTCCATAACGAGGTGGGACGCAGCTTCTGTCCCCAGAGGCTGCCGCCAGCTTTTTGTCACCCTTCCCGACCCTTCTGATCCCATGCCCCTCAAAAAATCCGACCTCTACTCCTCCCTTTGGGCCTCGTGCGATGAATTGCGCGGCGGCATGGATGCCAGCCAATACAAGGACTACGTCCTGTTCATGCTCTTCATCAAATACGTCTCCGACAAATACGGCGACTCGGATGACTTCGCCCCGCCCGTCGTCATCCCCAAGGGGGCCAGCTTCAGGGACATGGTCGCCCTCAAGGGCCGGGACGATATCGGCGACCGGATCAACACCCAGGTCATCCAGCCGCTCATTGACGCCAACTCCCGCCTGGCCCGCACCGACTTTCCCGATTTCAACGACTCGAACAAGCTCGGCGATGGCGCGCAGAAGGTCGAAAAGCTGGGCAACCTCATCGCCATCTTCGAGAACCCCGCCCTCGATTTCAGCAAAAACCGCGCCGAGAACGACGATATCCTGGGCGACGCCTACGAGTACCTCATGCGGCATTTCGCCACCGAGAGCGGCAAGAGCAAGGGCCAGTTCTACACCCCGTCCGAGGTCAGCCGCATCATGGCCAAGGCCATCGGCATCGGGCCGGAGAATTCCAAGGCCGCCACCACCGCCTAAGATCCCACCTGCGGCTCCGGATCGCTGCTGCTGAAGGTTGCTG
>CAIYYI010000547.1 GCA_903930345.1 uncultured Verrucomicrobiota bacterium | reverse complement strand
GCCAATTCGGCAGCGCGTTTGACAGCTTTTTGCATCTCGGCGCTGTGGGTGGAGAAATCCTTGCCATCGGCCACCCCATTGATGATGGCATCCGCCTGGTTCTGGTAGCACTCCAAGGCGGCAATAGACACCGCATGCACCTCCTTGGCATCGTTGGCCCGCTGCAAGGCCACATTGGCGGTTTGGGTGGCATTATAAACGCTCCAGGTGCCCAGGCCGGCAACGAGGATTAACAGGCCGACCAACAGGGCCACAATGCCCATGATGCTTTGTTTCAAGGTCCAGTTTTTCATGTGCTTGGTACTACGTACTTTATTCACGCATCCGCGAAGATGCAAACGGCCCCCTGCATGCGGCGGGCAGTGCCTCGCTGCCCCCAACATGCGCCTTCGCTATTCTTCTGAGAATAGCTTACGGGGAGGAGTATCGGTAGGAACCGCCGGGACTTTAGGGAAAGTTATTAACCGCCACCTGTCAGCAGTGCGTTCTGATCTAGAGCCAAGCTGCATTTATCAGCCCCCCGGTCCCGTAATTTTATCCAAACATGAAGTGCCTCTTCATGTCGGGCTACACCGCCAACGTGATCGCCGCCATGGATGACATCAAGGCCTCCAGCGATGGCATCGCCAAGATCATCAAGACGATTGATGAGCTCGCCTTTCAGACGAACATCCTGGCCCTGAACGCCGCCGTGGAGGCCGCGCGGGCCGGGGAATCGGGCATGGGCTTTGCCGTCGTGGCCGACGAGGTGCGGAGCCTGGCGCAACGCTGCGCCCAGGCCGCCAAGGAAACGGCCGGCAAGATCGAGGACGCGGTGCAAAAGAGCGCCAAGGGGGCGGAGATCAGCGCCAAAGTGGCCCGGAGCCTGGAGGAGATTGTGACCAAGGCCCGGCAGGTGGATGAGATGGCCGGCGAGGTTGCCGCCGCCTCCCGGGAACAGAGCCAGGGGATCGAGCAGGTGAACACGGCGGTGAGCCAGATGGACAAGGTGACGCAGAGCAACGCCGCCAACGCGGAGGAAAGCGCCAGCGCCGCCGAGGAACTCAACGCCCAGGCGGATGCGCTCAAGGACGCCGTGGCCGAACTGCTGCAGCTGGTGGACGGCCGGGCGCTCCATCACAGCAACCCGGTGAAAGCCAATCCCATGAAACGTGAGCATAGGGTGCAAAAAGCGGCCTCGGCAGCGGTGGCCCAGATGCATGCCCCAGCGCGGCACAACGGCGGCAGCCACCCGGCCCTCGGGGCGGTTAAAGCGCGCCAGACCAGTCCGCTCCCCCTGGAAGGCGACTTCAAGGATTTCTAAACCGACAGCACAGTCACACGAGAGCGGGCCACCACGGCCCGCTCTTTTTTCCAGTCATCCAACCAGCCACCCAACGCAACAAACAGTCGAAAGTCCAGAACCCGGTGGGGCGAGCCTCCTGGCGAGCCGTCCCCGTTTTCGTCTTCACTTCCGAGTTCCGCGTTCCGACTTCCGCGTTCAAATGGGCCGTCCCCGTCTTTTCCCCAATTCCGCACTCCGCAATCCACAATCCGCATTGGTGAGAGCCGTCCTTGTCTTCCGTCCCAACTTCCGCGTTCAAGTGGGTCGTCCCCGTCAAGGTGGCAGCAAAGTGCCAGCG
>CAIYYI010000546.1 GCA_903930345.1 uncultured Verrucomicrobiota bacterium | reverse complement strand
GAGGCTTTGAACCAATGGACTGAGAAATTTCGGGAGCCGCCCGGCGCTTTGCTCCCACTGGGCTTCGTTCCATGCCATATCCGGGCAGAATCCCGGAAGCGGCTAGAAAAGTCAAGATATTACATAACATAGTAATACTAGCCAGCGGCCCAAAACCCGACGCGCCTTAGGCTCATCTTGAAGGCTCGTTGGAATAACCGGCCTGCATCTCGTAGTTCAACACCGAGAGGGAGTAAATGGCGGCGGTCTCACTGCGCAGCACCAGGCGGCCCAGCGTGATCGGCCGGGCACCGCCCGAGCAGGCCGCATTCATCTCAGCGGGGGTGAAATCCCCCTCCGGCCCGATCCAGACGGCCAGCGATTTGGGCAGGGATTTGCGCTCGGCGCGGTAATCGGCGAAAAACTCGCGCGGATGCTGGCTGCCCTCCTGCAGGCTGGCAATGAGGTGGAGGTCGAATTTCTCGTTGCGATCCAGATAAGCCTTGGGCGTGAGGGGCGTATCGACCAACGGCAGCCAGGGCTGGCCGCACTGCTTGATGGACTCCACCGCCACCTGCTGCCAGCGCTGCTGGCGTCCGGCGACATCTTCCTGATCCAACTGGGTGACCACCCGGTCCGAGAGCAGCGGCACAATGCGGGTGACGCCCAGCTCGGTGGCCTTCTGGATGATGGCTTCCATCACCTTGCCCTTGGGCACCGCCTGCACCAGGGTCAACTGATAGGGCAGCGCGGGGATGAGATTGCGCTGAACCACCTTCAGGTCGAGGGTCTGCTTGCCCGCCGCCTCCACCTCGCACATGATCTCATGCCCCGCACCATCCAGCACGGTCACCCGATCACGCTCCCGCAGGCGCAACACCGAGATGGCGTGATGGGCCTCGCGGCCCGTCAGGGGGAAACGGTTGCCGACGCATTCCGATGGCGGCAAATAAAAACGATGCATGCTCACGTTTAGCGAAACAGGTTTTTGGCTTTCTCGAAAAAGTTGCTGCTGCGGGGATTGACGCTGGTGTCACAGGTGCGGGCGAACTCCTCCAGCTTGACGCGCTGCTCCGGGTTGAGCTTGGTGGGAACCTCCACGCTCACGCGCACCAACAAATCCCCCACCCCATGGCCCTCCACGTTTTTGATGCCCTTGCCCTTGATCCGGAAGGTGGTGGCCGGCTGGGTGCCCGGCGGGATGCGGATGCTGGTCTTGCTCTCCAGGGCGGGCACCTCGATCTCGGCCCCCAAGGCGGCCTGCGGGAAGGAGACGGGCACCTCGCAGATCAGATCATCGCCATCCCGCTGGAAAAACTCGTGGGGCTTGACGTGGATGAAAACAAAGAGATCGCCAAAGGTGCCCCCCTTGACCCCCGCCTGGCCGTTGCCACGGGAACGGAGTCGGTTGCCGGTGTCAATGCCGGCCGGAATGTGGATCTTGATCTTGGAGTTGCGCTCCCGCCGCCCCTGCCCCTGGCAGGCGCGACACGGTTTGTCAATGGACTGCCCCTCACCGCGGCAACTGGGACAGGTTTGTTGCAGGCGGATGAAGCCGCGATCCACCACCACCGCCCCCCGGCCCTGACAGGTTTTGCAGATGGAGCGTTTGGCTCCGGGCAGGGCGCCGCTGCCATCGCATTCCTCGCAAGTGTCAAGCTTGCGGACGGAAAGCTCTTTGTCGCAGCCCAGCGCCGCCTCCTCAAACGTGACCTCCAGATCGTAGCGCAAATCCTCGCCGCGGGCGGCCCGGTTGGGATCGCCGCCGCCGGAGAACATCTCCTCAAAGACGCTGCCGCCACCGCCGCCGAAGAACTGGTTGAAGATATCCATGGGATCATGGAATCCCCCGCCGCCCCGGCCGGCCCCGGCGGCGCTGGCCCGGGCGCGCGGGTCAAAGGCGTCATGGCCGTACTGGTCGTAGGCGGAGCGCTTCTGCGGATCGCTCAAGACCTCGTAGGCATGGCCGAGTTCCTTGAACTTGTCCTCGGCGGTTTTATCATGCGGGTTTTTATCCGGATGAAATTTGATGGCCTGTTTGCGGTAGGCTTTTTTGATTTCCTCATCGCTGGCTTCGCGGGTCACGCCGAGCACTTCGTAAAAATCACGTTTGGCCATGGTGTCAAAAGGGGGCAGGCGCTTCGTTGCAGGGAGCGGATCTCAGGTGGAGGGTTTCTTGGCCACGATGACGG
>CAIYYI010000545.1 GCA_903930345.1 uncultured Verrucomicrobiota bacterium | reverse complement strand
GCAAGCATTTCTTTGGCAAATATCCTGAACTCCTTTCCTTAGTCAACCAGTTGACGGACGACCAACTACGCACGCTTAAACGTGGCGGTCACGACAGCCGTAAGGTGTTTGCCGCCTACCAGGCGGCGGTGGAGCATCAGGGGCAACCCACCGTCATCCTTGCCAAAACCGTCAAGGGCTATGGCTTGGGGGAGGCCGGCGAAGGTCGCAATATTTCACACCAGCAGAAGAAACTGAATGAAAAGGAGCTGCGGGAGTTTCGCGAGCGTTTCGGTGTGCCGATCAGCGATGAGGATATCGCCAACACTCCCTTCTACCGACCTCCGGCTGATTCACCGGAGATGAAGTATCTGCTGGAGCGCCGACAGGCATTGGGAGGGTCGTTGCCCAAGCGTGTGGTCAAAGCCGCCGCCCAGAAAATGCCGCCGCTGTCCGATTTTAGCGAGTTTTTCAAAGGGGCCGCCTCGGCGGTTTCCACCACCATGGGCTTTGTGCGCCTGCTTTCCGGGTTGCTGCGCAACAAGACTGTGGGCAAGCAGATCGTGCCCATCATTCCGGATGAGGCGCGGACCTTTGGCTTGGACGCCTTGTTCCGGGAAATCGGCATCTACTCTCGTCAGGGCCAGCTTTACGAACCGGTGGACCGCAAATCGCTGCTCTACTATCTGGAAACCAAGGATGGGCAAATCCTGGAGGAGGGCATCACGGAGGCTGGCTCCATGGCCTCGTTTATTGCAGCCGGCACCGCCTACGCAAATCATGGTGTGAACATGATTCCATTCTTCATCTATTATTCCATGTTCGGTTTGCAGCGCATTGGCGACTTGGTCTGGCTGGCTGGGGATATCCGCGCCCGGGGTTTCATGCTGGGGGCCACATCCGGGCGCACCTCCCTCAATGGCGAAGGTTTGCAGCATCAGGATGGCCACAGCTTGCTCCTGGCCAGCACTGTGCCAACTGTGATGGCTTATGATCCGGCCTTTGCTTACGAGGTGGCAGTCATCATCCAGGACGGATTGCGCCGCATGTTTGAAGAGGGGGAAGATCTGGTCTATTATCTGGCACTCTACAACGATAATTACGCCATGCCCGCCATGCCGAGCGGGGTTGAACAGGGGATACTCAAGGGCCTGTACAAATTCAAGTCTGGGGTGGATGGCAAGCCGTTGAAGGCCCACATCTTTGGCAGTGGCCCCATCATCAATTCGGCCCTTAAAGCCCAGCAAATCCTTGCAGAACGCTACCAGGTGTCTGCGGATGTGTGGAGTGCCACCAACTACAAACAGTTGCGCAGTGAGGCGTTGCGCGTGCGGCGTTGGAACATGCTGCATCCCGAAGCGGAGCCTCAGAAATCATACATTGAAACCATTCTTGCCCCGGAGCAGGGTGTTTTCGTGGCCGTTTCCGACAACATCAAGGCTGTGCCAGATCAGGTTGCACCGTGGGTGCCGGGTGGTCTGATGACGCTCGGAACGGATGGGTTCGGCCGCAGTGAAACGCGGGAAAATCTGCGCCGCTACTTTGAGGTGGACGCGGAATGCACCGTGATCGCCACGCTGTATGCTTTATGCCTTCAGGGGAAGATCGCTCGCGAAGTGGTTACGCAAGCCATTAGAGATCTAGGGGTAAATCCTGATAAGGCTTTTGGCTTTTGCGTATAGACGGGTGACTTTGGAGGGGATAGCCTTTCAGGAACCCTTGGTGAGGAAATGTGGCGGGGTTTCCTGCCAATATGGTTCGTTTTGATGAAGCTTTGCTCGTCTCTCCGGCAGTCTGGCTGCTGTGATGACGCATCAGCCGAGGATTAGGTTGTGGTTATGTTCGACTGGTTTCAACACCAATATGATTTCTGCGTGTTTGCTGCCATCACGGTGGTGGCAGTGATGTTGCTGAAATGGTATTGTCGCCACTTGCTTCAGACCGACGCATCTGTCCGCATGCGGTGGCCGTGGATCGTTGTGGCGGTGTTTCTGGCGTTATCGTACTGGGGCATAAACCGCTACGGGAATCATGAGGTTGACCGGGTCAAGTTTTCTCTGGAAGGAATGGCGCCAACCTATGCGGAGGAG
>CAIYYI010000544.1 GCA_903930345.1 uncultured Verrucomicrobiota bacterium | reverse complement strand
CAGTCACCGCCCGGGGTGGGTCTTTAAAGGGGGCATAAAGGGGAGGAGAAAAATTGGCCCGCCTGAGAAACTTGGGCTAAAGGCTCGCCAAAATCTGCCGATGACACTGCCAATGCTTGCCGGACGAAGCAGGCCCTGTGGGTTGGAGTCGTCAAGTGCCACGGGCGATGCGGCTGTCAAGGGAACACCTGCCGCACAGGGTTGAGTTGGAATTTAAAACGCGGCGTTGCAAACGCTTGTGACCCAATTGGGCTTTCAATATGGAATCTGCCATGGGTTGGTTTAAGGCCATAGACGTCCATGGCCTGCTCAACCAGTTGCAAAACTATGGCCTGGTCATTGTGGCAGTCCTGATGGTTGTCGTGGTGGTGCGCCTCTTCAGCCGCAACGAGGACTTGCGGGAGCATAGCACCACGATCGCCGTTTTCCTGGGTCTGTTGGCCTTTGCCCCTGTGCTGTGCTGGCTCATCCAGCGCCTCAGCGGGAACCGTTTTTATGGCATTCTCTGTGCCGGGATATTCGGGGCTGTGGTGTTGTGGGTGCTCCTGCGTGTGACGAATCGCGCGGTGAATGATTTTCTGGGTGGCTTGTTGTTTGACATGGTGTTTTCGCAAGGCTCCTTTGCCGAAAGGATTCTCCCCAGGAAAAAGCTTCCCAACCTGCTGCTGCTGCAACACTGGCGCAAGACCGGAGAGGTTCGTCAAGCCTACCGCGCCGCCCGGCGCGGTTTGATCAGGCGCCAGGACGCTTATGCCCTTTGGCTGTTCACCGCCGAAACGGCGGCAGTCAATTTGAAAAAACCTTCTGCGGCTGTCAAACTGATCCGCAAACTCTGCCGCGCAGACGAATTTACCGACGCACAAAAAACCTACGCGGTCAATCAGCTCAAGACCTGGGCGGCAAACGGGGGGTTCTCGTTTGATGAGCAAATGTTCAGGCCCTTGTTATCGCGGCCTCCCAAGGAGGATCCCTTGAAAGAAGTTGCCCGCTTCAGGGAGCAGGGCGACTATCGGAAAGCTAAAAACCGGCTTCTTGGCATCCTCCGCCATGATCCTGAAAATCTGGCAGTGATCGTGTTGCTGGTCCGGGTTTATGCCCAAGACCTCCAACAGCGAAACAAAGCCGAAGCGCTGATCGCCAGTTTTGAGAAACAGTCCTTTGCCTCCCGTGACGCCGTCGCCTTCCTCCGAAATTCGCTCGAAGCATGGCTCGCGACTCCCAAGACCAAATTCCTTATACGCCTGCCCATTCCCCCGGCTTCGCCAATGCCGGAGCGCGGAGAAAGCGCTGCCAAAACACTGCTGGCCGGCCTGCCAACAATTGCGATCTCTGTGCCATCTCCAACCCGTGAAGCCGCCCCGCCCAGACCCGAGCGCTCCGCCCCACCTATTTCGACGGAGAACTTGCCGCCGCACATCGGGGCTTTGGTCGAGGCGGGTTGCCTGGGCACCGCGGTCGAGGAGCTTCAGAAATTAATCCAACAAGACCCGGAGGATCTTGGGGCTCGCCTGCATCTGGCCCAAGTCCATATCCTCCATTGCCAGGACCGGAGAGTCGCCGAGCGAGTCATCCGGGAGATCCTGCGCCATCACAAGTTCACCCCCGAACAAAAAGCCTTGGCGGCAAGCCATCTCGAGGATTGGCTGAAAATATACGTTGCGCGAAATCCCCTGCTGACGGACTGATTCCAATGAGCCTTCAAGCTGAGAGCTCATTGGAATGCTGCCTTCGTGTCACGGTCCGGTGACCTCGGGTTGGGCCACATCTTCAAACTCGTTCCCCCGCAGCAGGACTCCCTTGGCGCCGGGGGCAACCTTAATGCCGATCTCGGCGTGGCGCACCACGCAATGCTCCACGAGCGTGTCGGCGGTGGCCGAGCCGATGTGGAAGGAGGCGTTGTTGCGGCAGATATTCCGCCGGAAGATCGCCCCGCGCACCAGCGGACCATCAAAGATTTTTGATTCGTCGTAGGCGATGGTGCCAAAGCTCGCCGTGCGGTGGCCGTAGCCGTTGCCTTCCAAGATCTCGTTGTCGAGGAACTGGCAGAACCACGAGGGTTGCAGGCCCCAGCCGTGCGGGTTCAAACCCCAGACTTGGAAGCCATCCATCCGCGATCCCTTGTTCCCAGCCACGATGGTGTCGTGCGCGGCGGCGTAGAGTTGAACGGCCCCGCCGTCCTCGAATGTGTTTCCGAGGAAAAGGTTTCGCCCGCGAAACGGCGCGATGGAGATCAGGGAAGCCTCGTCGGGCACGACCGTCCACGGACGGTCCACCTCCCATTCGCGGCCTTGGTTGGCCGTTACGAATCGGTATTGCCCCGCGCCTTTGCCGTCGAGAACCTGGACTACTCCGCCGATCCAGTTCGTGTGCGGTTTGGGCGTGTAATCCTTGAACACCGGGTCGCCCGCGAGGGTGAGCTGCGTCCCGGAAACCGCCGCGACTTTGCCAAAATAGGCCCCGCTGGCGGCATCCAGCGTCATCATCTCACGGTCGGCGCCGAACACCTGCTGCACGCGGTTGCTCGCATAGTAGATGTGTCGGCAGTAGTTGTTCCAAAAGGTGCTGATGTCATTGCCGATGGCGAGCAGGTTGTTCCCGGCAACGAGGTTGTCCTCAAAGATGAGCCGCTCCGTGTTCTCAAAGCTGTAGCCCCGTCCGCCGTATCGGATTTGGTTGCGCGCGATGATACCGGTTTTGGCTCCCAGGATCCGAATGCCGTAGTTGCTGGCGTAAATGTCGCAATCGGTGATCTCGAAGTTCATCCCGCGCAGCAGCACGGCCGCTCCGCACTCCCTGTGGCTGGCTGGGCCGCGCCGTTTGCGAAACTCTTTGCCCGCATCCTCAATCATGAAATAGCAGTTCGCCCGAATCCGCACCCCGTGCAGAAAGACGCGCTTGGACGCCGCCGTGTCGGCAATCACGTTGCGGTGGTGCTGGCAGTAGAGGCTGAGCGATTCGAGGCCGAAGTCAGCGCCGCTGACCAGCTCGGCGGGCGGCTTTTCGAAGTCTGGCCAGTAAAGGCTCACCAGCTCCGTGGCCTCGCCCCGCAGCACCGTGTTCGGCGGAAGGGTGAGGTTGGTCCTGACCAGATAGCGCCCGCGGGGGAGGTACACGATGCCGCCGCCGTTGGCCTTGGCCTTCGCCAGCGCTGCCAGCAGTGCCTCGGCGGGCTTTGGCCCAAAGTCTTTCACGTTAAAGACATCATTCTTCCACGCGGTTGGCGGTCGCACGGTCACGCTGCCGGCCGGGCGCCAACTGGCGTCTCCGCCCAGGCCGTTGTGAATGGCCAGCGTGTAATTGCCCGCAGGGATGTCCGCTGGCAGGGGGAAGTTCAGCGCGTAGCCGCTGCTCGCGCGCGTCGCCAGCGTGACGCTCCTGCCATCGACTCCGCGCAGCAGCGCCCGGCTCTCGCCGCCGAAGCTGAGCGACTTGCCGAACACGCGCAGCCATCCGCCGGGCGAGGCAAACTCGCCGCCGTCACCATTCCACCACCACGGGTCGGGCGCGTTCAGAATGGCTGGGGCAGAAACGTCGCCGCCCTGCCGCACGCGAAAGGCCCACACGCCTGGCGGCCATGACTTTGGCACGACGAACTTGAGTGAGCGCGCGTCAGTTTGTAGCGGTTGGATTGCCACCCATTGCTTTACCGCCGGGGTGAGGTCGGTCTGCGGTTTCGTGATCGGTCCATCGGCCAGTTGCCCCAGTTCGGCGGTGCAGCCATTGCCGAAACCTTCGCCGATCGCCAGAACCGTCTCATCCGGCCGCACCGGATCGGAGGCCTGGATGATTTGCGGGGTATTGTCAGCGGCATGGATTGCGGCCAGCGGTGCCAGTAGCAGGCCGATGAGTGCGCTCAAATTGATAGGGCATCGCGTTTTGACTTGTCGCGTTGCGGCGAGGGCGTATTGCTTTTGGCTAGGCTTAAGATTTTTCATGTTGCGTGCTCATGGATGAGCAGCCTAGCCCCAGCACCCCCAACCCTCAACCAAGAACCAAATTAGAATTGTATCATACAACAAAAACACACCTATCCGGCTTGCCGGGCAGTGGAATATTTGCGATTGTATCTCTATGTATGGATACAGCATTAATGCCAACCGGCGATTCTCCGGGCGATCTCGCCTTGGCCACCCCTTGTCGACCATCCCCTGGTCATCGGATGTCCTGCCGACATCTTGCCTTCGTCCGCGTCCCATTTCCTGGGCCATTCGATTATCCAACCCGCCACCCGGCAAAACAAACAGCCGAAAACCCAAACCCGGCTCCCATCTCCAATACCTCAGCTTTCCCCCCCCGCTTCCATCTCCCACCCCAGACTAACATCCACTCCATGACCCCCTATCCCGTAGCACCAGCACCTGTGAAAAACCCAAACCCGGTGGGGAGAGGCTTCTGCCGAGCCGTCCCAGGGTCCCATCTCCAATACACAGCTTTTCCCCCGTTTTCCGTGCGCCGCCACGAAACAGGGTGCCAAAAGGTGCCAAAAGGTGCCAAAAGGTGCCAAAAGGTGCCAGAAAGTGCCAGAAAGTGCCAAAATCGACATCCTGGCTTCCCTGGTCGCTTCCACGCACGCGCCAAAAACCCGGAAAAAAAGTACCGAAAAGTCTCATGCCTCGGTTTGGCTCCCCGGATTTCAGGTGCGACGTCCCCTCCTTGATTTCTGTTTTCAACGCGCCCAATTTCAGTCGCCGCTTGGTTTGGATTCGCATTGATCCGTTCATTGGCGGTGGTCCAGCAAGTGTCTTCACTATTGGGAGCAGGAAGCCACACCAAGGGTGTCTCTCGGCAGGCTTGACAAAAACACTTTGTGGCGCAAAGTAATCCCATGAATCAAGACTGGGCGGCGGAACATTTGCAGGTGATCCGGACTTTGATGGAGCGCTCGGCGCTTTACCGCCGTGCCCTGGCTCCGATGACCATTCTGGCGGGCGGGGTGGGCATCCTGGTGGCGGCAGCGGGATATTTTTCCAGGCCGCTGACTCCGCGCAGCTTTCTTTTGCATTGGCTGGGGGCGGGTCTGCTATCCATTGTGGGGGCTTTTTTATTGGCGCGTCGTCAGGCCATTAAGGATGCGGAACCGGTTTGGACTTTGCCAACCCGGCGGGTGATCGGGGCCGCTCTTCCCGCATTCATCGCCGGAGGTTTGCTGGGTGGATTGCTGCTAGTCCGTGCCGAACTGATGATTCCGCTGGCTGGCCTGGTGGTCTCCTTTTGGCTGATCCTCTATGGCTGCGCCCTGCATGCGGCTGGTTTTTTTATGCGCCGGGGAGTGCGGTTGTTTGGCTGGTTGTTTGTGGCGCTGGGTTCGGCGCTGCTGGGGTGTGTCTTTCTGCGGGAGTTCGGCGTATCGCTGGAGGCCGCCAATCTCCTGATGGGGGTGAGCTTCGGGGGTGGACACCTCGCTTATGGCGGGTATTTGCTGGGCACGGAGAAAGGCGCGCCTGCCGCGTGAACCCGGAATCCTTCCAGCAACTGGACCGTGTCATCCATGAGAAGGGGCGGCTGGCCATCATGTCCCTGCTGGCGGCTTCCCCGCAGCTTTCCTTCACCGAGATCCGGGGCACGCTGGGCATGACCGACGGCAATTTGACGACCCACATTCGCGCGCTTCAGCAAGAGGGTTACCTGGCGGTCACCAAGTCCCATGAGGGCAGCCGCCCCCTGACCACCTGTGCGCTGACCTCGCAGGGTCGCCAGGCCTTTGCTGCCTACATCAGCCTGCTCGAACAAATCGTCCAGGCCCACCGTCCGCAAAATGTATGATCGCTTTGAACAATCCCCAAAAACCTGCTGTCATATGCTTTGTGATACAAAGTGAATTGAAAGTTGTCCTATGAAAATCCTTCGTGCCACTCATCTCGGTATGTGCTTCGGCGTGCGTGACGCCATTGATCTCGCCCGCCAGACCGCCGCTGAAAAACCGCTTTCCATCCTGGGCGACCTAGTTCACAACGAAAGTGTGATCCAGGACCTGGAACAGCGGGGGGCACGGGTGGTGCGGCAGTTGGAAGAGGCCCGGACCTCAGCGGTCATGATCACCGCCCACGGCGCGTCCGACCGCCAGATAGCGCGTGTCCATGCGCGTGGGCACGAGGTGATTGAGGCCACCTGTCCGCTGGTCAAACATGCCCACCAGGCGGTGCTCCGGCTGGCCTGCGAGGGCTGGCACCCGGTGATTGTGGGCCAGCGAAACCACATTGAGGTGCGCGGTTTGACGGGGGATTTGGATGCCTTTGACGTGATCCTCAGTCCCGAGGATGTGCAGGCCCTGCCCAGCCGCCCTCGCTATGGCGTGGCGGCGCAAACCACCCAGCCCCTGGCGCGGGTACATTACCTGGCCAGCCTGGTGCGCCAGCGGTTTCCAGAGAGTGAGGTCAAAGTGGTTGACACCGTCTGCCAGCCCACCAAGCAGCGGCAAAGCGCGGCCATGGAGTTGGCGGCGGGCAGCGATGTGGTCATTGTGGTGGGTGGGGCGAACAGCAACAACACGCGGGAATTGGCGGCCACCTGCCGACGGTTTTGCGCCCGGGTGTGGCAAGTGCAAAGCGCGGCGGAGATTTGCGCCTCTTGGTTCGAAGGGGTGCGCATCTGCGGGCTCACCGCCGGCACCTCCACCCCGGATGACATCATTGACGCGGTGGAAGTCCGGCTCCGCGAGCTGGCGGAGGTGGAATTGGTGGAAATGGTGGCCGTTGGGCGTTGAGTCAGGTGTCCGGGGAATCTGAGCCATGACCGGGGTTGAAACAAATTGGAGCGAGTTGGCCGACCTGCTGCGCGGGCGGGAGGCGGTTTTGCGGCGGTGGACCATGGCCGCCGGACCGGGCCAGCGGCTGTTGTGCCTGTTCGTGCTGGCGGCGGGTTGCGGTGCCTTTGGCGCGGCGGTGGGCAGTTGGCGGGACCCCTTGCAGGCCGGCTTCACCGCGCTCAAATTGCCGCTCGTGGTTTTTCTGACGATGCTGGGGAACGCGCTTCTGAATGGCATGCTGGCGCCGTTGCTGGGCCTGAATCTCTCGTTTCGCCAGACTTTCCAACTGATCCTGATCTGCCAAACCCTGCTCGCGCTCATCCTGGGTTCCTTCAGCCCGCTGGCGGGGTTCATGGTCTGGAACACCCCTCCCTTGGGGGCCATCGGCACGGCGGGATCCCACTCCCTGCTGCTGTTGGGGTTGGTTTGCGCCATCGCTTTTGCGGGGGTGGCGGCCCATTGGCGGCTTTACCGGTTTTTGAATGGTTTGGCCCCCGGTTCCCCGGCCGGCCGCCGGGTGTTCTGGGCCTGGCTGGGGGCCAATCTCTTTCTGGGCACCCAGATTGCCTGGGTGCTCCGACCCTTTGTCGGCTCGCCGGGATTGCCGGTGGCTTTCCTGCGGCCGGATGCCCTGAAAGGAAGCTTTCTGGAGTCGGTCTGGTACGCGCTCCAGCACCTCTAACCCAATAAAAACATGAATGAACAACCGATGATTCCCCCGGCTCCGCCGGTGATGCCACCCACTGATCCCGCCCCCCCGACCGGTCCCGCCAATCTCCCGCTGCCCACCGGCCTCTGGGGAGTGGTGGAGGCGTTGATGCGCACGCCGCACCTCGTGCGGTTTCAGTTTGCCCAGGCCGGCGCGGGGCGGCTCATTTTCATGCTGGCGGGCCTGTCCATCCTGGCGGTGGCCGCGTACGGCCTGGTGGTGGGGGCCTTCTCCGGGAAGGACCAACTGTGGGCCGCGCCGCTCAAGCTGGCCGCCGGTCTTTCCATCTCGTGTCTGATCTGCCTGCCCAGCCTCTTCATTTTTGCCTGCATCGGCGGTTCGCCGGCCCGCCTGCGCGAGGTGGCCGGGCTGCTGGCCGGGCTATCCCTGCTGATGACCCTGCTGTTGCTGGGTTTCGCGCCGGTGGCCTGGGTCTTCTCCCAATCCACGGAGTCCGTCGCCCTGATGGGGGCCATGCACCTGCTTTTCGGGGTCATTGCGGTCGGGTTTGGTCTGCGGTTTCTGCTCGCCGGTTTTGCCGCCTGGCCCCAGACCGCCCTGGGGGGCATTTATGTCTGGGCCATCATCTTTGGCCTGGTGCTGGCGCAAATGTCCACCTCGTTGCGTCCGCTGGTCGGCACGGCACCCACGCATCTCCCCAAGGAAAAGAAGTTTTTCCTGGTCCATTGGATGGACACCATCGAGAAATCCAACGAGAAACCCAAACCCACCGGCAGCACGCCCCCGGCGTATGAATCCGCGCATTGAAATCCTGCGCCGAAGACTCCGGGGCCTGACCGTCTTCTTTATTGCCGGCCTCGTGTTCAGCGGGGTTACGGCGCTGCCTTTGGAGACCGAACTGAACCTGCTGGTGCAATGGCTCAGCCCCGCCGCGTCCGGCTCGGGGTCGGTCGCCGGTGGTTTTCTTGCCTGGCTGTTGCGCGTGCAACAGGGCTTGCAGCAGACCAACCAGGCCTATCCCTTCCTCGCCTACGGGACGGACTGGCTCGCGTTCGCGCACGTGGTCATTGCCGTGGCCTTCCTCGGTCCCTTGCGGGATCCGGTGCGCAACCGGTGGATCTACGATTTTGGCCTGATCGCCTGCGCCATGGTGGTGCCTTTTGCCCTGCTGGCCGGCCAGGTGCGGGGTATCCCGCTGGGTTGGCGGCTGATTGATTGCTCCTTCGGAGTGTTTGGGGCCATGCCGCTTTGGCTCTGCCGCCAGTACGCCCGGGAGCTGGAGGTGCGCCTGACCCCCCGGTAGGGAAAACATTCTGAGAATGGAATGCTGAAAACAACCTTCCACCGCCCGCTCATAAGCACCTCTGTGATCGGGCAACACAAAGTGCTTAAAGACAATGAGATGCCACCCAATTATTGCGGATAGGCCAGGTTCAATCCGGTTATGGCATGGGTTTGCGATGGTGTCTTTTAAACGGAAAAATCGATAAAACTTGTCACAGAATAGTAATTCAGGTATTCGTTTGCCTATGATTATCGAATTTCGCGTTCAAAATCATCGCTCGTTCCGTGAGGAGCAAACGTTTAATTTGGCCGCGAGCAACTACGATAAAACTCTCCCTCAGAACTTGATTACCCCTGGCTTGCCCGGCGGCTTTGCCGATCTGCGCATCATCAAAGCAGCCGCGCTATACGGTCCGAATGCTGGGGGGAAAACCAATGTGTTGCTGGCCTTGCGCTTTCTGCGGTGGCTCGTGGTGGAATCTGCGACAGGGCAAAAGCCGGAGGCGAAACTGCCGGCCGAACCATTCCGTCTGGATCACGAATCGTTGGATGCGCCCACCGCGCTGCAACTCACCTTCGTTGCTAACGATATGGTTTATGAGTTGGCAGTGGCAGTGACCAAACAGCGCGTGGTGCAGGAACGATTGGTGGCATATTCCGACTCCGGCCGTGCCCAATTGTGGTATGACCGTCTGTGGAATGATGAGACGAGACGTTACGACTGGCTGCCGGAAAAGCCGACCGACTTTCAGCGCGATCCGGGCATTGTCGAAAAAACGCGTGAGAATGCCCTGTTTCTCTCCACGGCGGCGCAATGGAACAACACGCAAGTCATGCCGGTGTATCATTGGTTTTCCAAGAAGCTGCAATTCATGACGCTGAGTGCTGATGCGCCGCTTTCCCATGATTTCACCGCCGAGATGGTCAACCGTTCAGGAGAGTACAAGGAATTCATAACCCGGGTTCTGCGTTTGGCTGATCTCGGTTTGACCGAGGTGGAGGCGCGGGCCGAAAGTCCGGACGATGATGCGCAAAAGGTTTTTGGCATCATGAAGTCATTCATCCGTGAGGCGGGTGGCCCGGGCAACATGTTTCCGGAGCGTTTTTGGCAGGTTACCTTCCAGCACGAAGGCAAGGGCGGCGAGAGGTTTCCCATCAATTGGGGGGATGAATCGGCGGGAACCCGACGCTTCTTTAGCGTGCTGGGCCCGTGGCTGACAGTTTTCAAGAATGATCAGGTCCTGTGCGTTGATGAGTTGGAAACCAGCCTGCATCCCATACTCGCTGCAGAGTTGTTGCGTTTGTTGTTCAAGGTGACGAACGCCCAGTCCCGGGCGCAACTACTGTTCACCACGCACAACCCCCTGTTGCTGGACATGACTTTGTTGCGCCGCGACCAAATCTGGTTTGCGGACAAGAACCGGCAAGGGGAATCATTCCTGTATCCGCTCACCGACTACAAACCGCGCGCGGATGAGTCGCTTGTGCGGGGTTATCTGTCAGGGCGTTACGGGGCTGTGCCGTTTATTCCTGACGGACTGGTCAACCCCCCTCTGGAAGAGGGGAAGCCAACGGAGATCAAGCATGCCAGCTAAGCGTGGGCCGCTGCGGCCTCACGAAGAACGCCAGAATTTCGCCCGGCGTCTTGCGCGGGAACCCCTGCCTGGAGAGCCCGCGTTGGGGGATTCGTTTCTCATAGTCACCGAGGGGGACGTGACTGAGCGCATGTACTTTGAGATGGTGCGGGCGGCGTTGCATCTGAATCCCGTGACAGTGAGGGTCGTGCATCCCAACTGCACCGACGCGGCGGGATTGGTGCGCCGGGCGATGGCCATGTACACGCGGGATCGGGATGGCAGACGAAAGGCTTGTGAGCCAACCGGCAAGGGCGGTCTCAGCAGCTACGACCACGTTTGGGTGTTGTTTGACACCGATATTCCCGAGCGGCAGGGCCAACTCGGACCAGCCCTTGAGTTGGCGCGACAAGAGCAAATCCAAATCGGCCATTCGACCCCGAGCGTGGAGACCTGGCTTTTGCTCCATTTTCGGGACCGCCCCGGTCCTCTGCTGGATAGTGCCGAAGCGGAGCGCAAGGTGGGGGAGGCGTGGGGACAACGCTACGACAAGAGCCAGGCGACATTTTCAAAATTGGCGCCTGATTTGAAGCTCAATATTTCCGCCGCAGTGGCTCGTGCAGCGCTGGTTCGTGAATACCACCAAAAAGCCCGCACGGGATTTCCGCCGAATCCCTCAACCCAGTTGGATCTTTTAATCCGTGCGCTGAATGCATCAGTGCAGCCTGGCCAACGCATCCTTCCCTGAGCATCATGCCCTTCACCACCGATTCTGCCGAAGTCCGAGCCAAATCGTGGACGCCACGGAAATTGATTGGGGCAGTCCGTTGGGGCTTTGGGCCGATGCGTAGGGTTCCTGCCTCGCGCTGGAAGTAAAGGTGTGAATAGCGCATGAAGTCCGATCCACAACCGCTGTCCGGCGACCGGCCAACCGCTGGAATTCCGGGCGCTCCATTCCGAGCGACCAGCGACAGCTTTGGCTTTCGCGGATGGTGCCACGATTCTTTCTGAGATCCTATGTTTGCCCAACTCACTCCGTCCTTTGGGAAAACGTTTCGCAATTGCCTCTTCGGTTTGGCCCTGCTCGGCCTGTCTGCCCAGTCAGGCCGCGCACTTGAGGGCCAGATCGGCGTCCATGATCCCTCCTCCGTGATGGTGAGTGAGGGCAAGTACTTCGTCCAGCCAAAGCGAGGCGGCCGACATCATTTTCCATGACGGGTACTTCTACCTTTTCGTGAACCACGGAAGCTGCTGCCAAGGGCGTCAAAGCACCTACAATATTCGCGTGGGACGCTCCAAGAAGGTTACGGGGCCTTATCTGGACAAGCACGGTGAGGATTTGGCCCGGGGTGCCGGAACCCTCTTTCTGGTGGCCGCTGGAACCCAGATCGGCCCTGGGCACTTCGGGTTGTTGGTGGAGGATGGCGTCGAAAAGTTCAGTTGCCACTACGCGGCGGCCCCTTGATAAACCCGCCAGTTCTGCAATACTCGAATGAGCTTTATGAAAACATTGATGGATCCGCTGCGACACCCCCTGTTTGTCGGACTGGTGACCTTCGGCCTGCTGGCGGCATCCGCCAGATCCCAGCCGCAACCCGCATCCCAGCTCCCGCCGGCAACGCCAACGGGCAAACTGGCCCCACAGCCCTTGTTTCGTGATCCGCCTTTTGATGCCCCCACGGATCCGGTGCTGTGCTTCAATGCCGAGGCGAAAAAATGGTTCATGTACTACACCGCCCGCCGGGCCACGGCCACCAATGCCCCTGGTGTGACCTGGGTCCACGGGTCCAACATTGGCATGGCGGAATCGTCCGATGGCGGGGCCACGTGGACTTACAAAGGCACGGCCGACATCAGCTACGGCAAGGACGCCCATCCCAACGACTACACCTATTGGGCGCCGGAGGTCATCTGGTTCGAGGGCACTTATCACATGTACCTCAGTTTTGTACCCGGCATTTTCAACGACTGGAAACATCCCCGGGAGATTGTTCACCTGACCAGCCGGGACGGCATCAAGTGGGACACGGTTGCGAAGGTGGACCTCAAATCCGGGAAGGTGATCGACGCCTGCGTCATCCAGCTCCCGAATGGCTCCTGGCGCATGTGGTACAAGGATGAGGAAAAGTCCCCAACGCTGTGCCACGCCGACAGCCCGGACCTTTACCGCTGGGAGACCAAGGGGAACGCCGTGACCAATTTCAGCGGCGAGGGCCCCAAGGTCATCCGCTGGAAAGGCAGCTACTGGCTGATTGCCGACTGCTGGCAAAACGGCATGCGGGTGTGGAATTCGGCGGATTGCCTGAATTGGAAGCTGCAGGACGTGAGACTGCCAGGGAGCCACGGTGATGCCGTCGTGAGCGGCGACCGCGCCTGGTGGTTTTACTTCGGCGACGGACGACGGACCGCGATCAGCGTCGTCGAACTCAGTGTCGCCGCCGACAAGCTTCTTCCCGGCGATCCCAAGGAACCCACCCACATTGATCTCAAGCCCATGCGGGAAGAGGAAAAGTAAACCGGAATCCCCGTCGGGTCATCATGTCAACCCCGTCACCCTCAAACCCATTTGGCAACGGTCGCGCGACCAACAAGGTTTAATTTCCCCGTTTCCATCCGCGCGGTTTCCTGACACGATCCCGCCCGCCATGAAACATCTTGTCGCATTCCTTGCGGTCGCTTTTCTTCTCTGCCCCGTGCCCGCCGCTTGGGCTGGCACCGCCCGCGTATATCCCGCCCCGGCCGGGGAGGAGCTGTCCAAAGACTTTGCCGTGAAGGTCGAGGGCCGGGAGGTGCCTGTCTATGTCGCCAAAGTGGCTCCCATCGATCCCGTGCGGCGGTGGAAGGCCATGGATGACAAAACCAACTCCGCCACCTACTTCGACCTGGCTTCGTTCGCCTATTTCGACATGGAGGGGGCTGTCACGGTCACCGTGACCTGCCCGGAGGCGATCCAGTCTGTCAAAGTGCTGCCCACGTCCGCCAACATCAAAACGACTATCCAGGGAAAAACCCTGAGCCTGACGGTCCCCGTTCCCAAACCCCTGACGATCGAGATCAATGGCAAGTGGCAGGGGGCGCTGCACCTCTTTGCCAATCCCCCGGAGGTGGACGCCCCACGCCCCGGCGATGCCAACGTCATCTACTTCGGCCCGGGCATCCACGAGGTCAGCCACTTGGTTGTCAGCAATAACCAGACGGTTTACGTGGCCGGCGGGGCGGTGGTGCGCGGCGTGATCCGCCCCGAGGAACGATTCAACATCAGCGGCTACAGTGGGCTGCGCACTTATTCCCCGACGTTTGTCCTCAAGGGGACCAACATCATCTTTCGCGGCCGCGGCATCGTGGATGGCAGCCGCTGCACCACGCACTCGCGCAATATGCTTTCCGTGCAGGGGCGCAATATCACTGTGGAGGGGGTGATCCTGCGGGATTCGAGCACCTGGACGATCCCCATCCGCAAATCGGACCACATCCAGGTCCGGAATGTGAAGCTGCTGGGCTACCGCGCCAACTCGGACGGCATCGACATCTGCAACAGCCGCGATGTGATGGTGAGCGCCTGTTTCATCCGCACCCTGGACGATCTGATTGTGGTGAAAACGGATCAGGGGCAGGGCGAGTCACGCCGCATTCTTGCCCGGGACTGCGTGCTCTGGAATGAGGTGGCGCATGCCCTGAGCATCGGTGCGGAGCTGCGCGAAAACGTGGACGATGTGCGCTTCATCAACTGCGACGTCATCCACGACCAGGGCCGGGAATGGACCTTGCGGGTGTACCACTGCGATTCGGCGCGCATCACCAACGTGCGGTTTGAGGACATCCGCATTGAGGAGTCGCCCCGGTTGCTTTCGCTCTGGATCGGAAAGGCCTCCTGGACGCGGGACAGCGAACGCGGCCATATCGACGGGGTGACCTTCAAGGACATCCGCGCCACCGCCAACCCCCTGCGGGTGGAACTCAAGGGCTTTGATGCGGCCCACGCCGTGGAGAACGTACGCTTTGAGGGCGTGGTGGTGAATGGGAAGCCGCTGGCACCGGCAGACGTGAAAACCAACGCCTTCGTCCAGCCGCCTGTCATCCGGCCCTGAGCGAAATCCAGCGTTGGCTATTCCTGCACGAGGATCGCCTTGTTGTCGGTCAGGTATTTTCCCAGATCCAGTTTGCTGGTCAGGGAAAACGGCCCCTTGGCATATTTGCCCTTGTAGTTCCGGTAGTAAACCAAAAGCTTGCCGACATCGCCGATGCGAAGGCATGAATCCTTCAACTCCCACACCTGACCGGTTTGAAATGGTTGTGCTGGGTTCGTTGGAGATTGGAGCTTCTTCATCGGTCCGCATCATCGGTCCGAACCAACCGAATAGCAACAGGTATCGCCTCCTTTTAGCTTGCCCCGGTTTTGAAACCCCGCATAGTCATTATCGTCCGATGACTGCCGCAGGCGGGTGCTTCAGGCTGCCAGGATCATCCTGACGTCGGCGGTTAAAGGATTGTGGTTTAGTGTTTTGTGGGCGCTTGGCGCAGTGGCTAGCGCGTCTCGTTTACACCGAGTAGGTCGGGGGTTCGAATCCCTCAGCGCCCACCATTCCCCGCCAATGGCAATTTCCCCCACCTTTTTGTTTTTCTTTGGCTCCGGGCTGCATTACCGTGCTGCCCGGTTATGTTGCTGGTTATCGACAACTACGATTCGTTCACTTACAACCTGGTGCAGTACCTGGGGGAGATGGATGTCCGGATGGCCATTTACCGGAACAACCAGATCTCGCTGGAGCAGATCCAGGAGCTGAAGCCGGAACGCATCCTCGTTTCGCCCGGGCCCTGTTCGCCACGGGAGGCCGGTCTTTCCAACGACATCATCCGCACTTTCGGCCCGCACATTCCCCTCTTCGGGGTCTGCCTGGGCCACCAATGCATCGGCCACACGTTCGGCGCGCAAGTGGTGGTGAATTACCGCATGATGCATGGCAAGGTCTCCCCCATCCGGCACGATAACCGTTTTCTTTTCGAGGGGATGCCCAATCCGTTCAACGCCACCCGCTATCATTCGCTGGTGATCAAGCGTGACACCCTCCCCGATTGCCTGGAGGTGACCGCCGAAACCGAGGAGGGCGAAATCATGGGCGTGCGGCACAAAACCTTCCCGATCTGGGGCGTGCAGTTCCACCCGGAAAGCATCCTGACCGAAAGCGGCCGGATCATCCTGAAGAATTTCCTGAAGTTGGGCGCGTGAGCGTGGGGCCGTTGGCCCTCACCGCATGATCGATCTGGCCACTTCGACCGCCACCGTTTCGCCGCTCAGGCGGCGCACCAGCGCCAGGCCGAACTCCAGCGCGGTGCCCGCGCCCCGGGACGTGATCAGCAGGCCATCCTCCACCACCGCCTCGGCCGCCAGGGCCTGGGGCAGCTCGTTCACGGTGGAGAAGTGCGCCGTGAACCGGCGGCCCGCCAGCAGTCCGGCATCCGCCAGCAGCAGGGGGGCGGCGCAGATGGCCGCCACCGGTTTGCCCGCGCGGTGATAGGCACTGGCCAGACGCGCCGCGCGGCCATCGGTACGCAACGTTTTCACCCCTGGCCCGCCGGGGAGGAACAGCAGGTCGAAATCCTCTGCGGCCACCACATCATTGAAGAGGGCATCCGCCTGCACGGTCATCTGGCAGCGGCCGGTGACCAGGCGATCCCCGGTGAGGGAAGCCATCACCACCTCCACCCCGGCACGGCGTAGCAGGTCCACCGGAGTGACGGTTTCGATTTCTTCAAACCCGTTGACGAGCAGGCAAAGGACGCGTTGGGGCATGGTTTTGTCGAGTTACCGGGTCATCGACCAACCGGCGGCCACCATCCCCTTGTAGCCGCCGATGATGGAGAAAACATTGCGGTAGCCCATCCGTTGGGCGGCATCGCAGGTGAGGGCGGATCGGAACCCCCCGCCGCAATACATCAGGATTTCCGCACCCGGGTCGGGGTAGAGCCCCTCCAGATCCCGTTCCAGGACGCCTTTGCCCAGGTGCCGGGCCTGTACGGCGTGCCCGGCCTGCCATTCGCTCTCCTCACGCACGTCCAGCAGGATGGCTTTCGGGTTCTCCTGCAGGCGGGCGCGGGCCTGCTCCAGGGTGACTTCGCGCACCCGCGTGCGCGCTTCGTTGACCAGCTTTAAAAATCCCGGGGCGTGTTGCATGGTGAAAACATAACCATCCTTGCCTCCGGGTCAACCGGCAAAAACCAGTTGCGTAACCGCCCAATGAATGAGTAACTGACGGCGGCCAGGCCATGGTTGGTCCGGTCAGGGATGGAACACGCGCCCACATTGCGCCTATGGATATTAAGAATTTGAATTACGTGCCCGCCTTCACCACGAAGGATGGGTCTGAGATCCGGGAACTGCTGGCTCATCGCAATTCGTCGATCCGCCACCAGAGCCTGGCGGAAGCGCGCGTCCCGGTGGGTGGCTCCACGCTGGAGCATTACCATCGCCTCACTGAGGAGATTTATTACATCACCGCCGGGGTGGGGCAGCTGCGCATCGGGGAGGAGACCCGTCCGGTGATGTCGGGCGACGCCATCGCCATCCCGCCCGGCCAGCGCCACAAGCTTTGGAACACCGGCCGCGAAGTGCTGCGGCTGCTCTGCTGCTGCGCCCCTGCCTACGAGCACGACGATACCGTCATTACGGAAAGCTAAACTGCCACTATGAGACCGCAACACATCCGCCTCTTCAGCAAATCGCATTGTCCCTGGTGCCACCAGGCCATTGACTGGCTGGACGCGCGCCACATCCCCTACGAGCTGATTGACGTTATCACCGATCAGGAGGGGATGGCTGAAATGCAGAGAATTTCGGGCCAGACCCTGGCGCCCACCATCGAGGTGGATGGCCGGGTGCTGGCGGATTTCGACACCGCCCAGCTTGCGCAGTTCTGGAAGCAGTTCGACGCATGAGCAGCTGTTCCATACCCCATCTCCCCAAGGTCAGTGGCGCTGCCGCCCTCCAGGTGCGCGCCCGTCAGCGCCTGCCGGAATGGCTGCGCCTCAAGCTGCCCACCAGCAGCACTTTCGGCCAGACCCGCAATCTGCTGAACGACCTGAATCTGCACACCGTCTGCGAGAGTGCCCAGTGCCCCAACCATTGGGAGTGCTGGAGCCAGGGCACCGCCACTTTCATGATTGCGGGCGACCGCTGCACCCGCGCCTGCGGGTTCTGTGCGGTCAGCACCGCCAAGCCTTTTCCGCTGGAGGCCGATGAGCCCCAGCGCGTGGCCGAGGCCACTCGGCGCATGAAATTGCGCCACGTGGTCATCACCGCCGTGGCCCGCGATGACCTGCACGATGGCGGGGCGGATCACTTCCGCCGCACCATTGAGGCCGTCCGCGAGGCCAATCCCGGGACGGCCATCGAGGTGCTGGTGCCGGATTTCAACGATAAGGATGACGCCATCAACCTCGTGTTGGCGGCGCGCCCGGATATCTTCAACCACAATTTGGAAACCGTTCGTCGGCTCACCCCCTCCGTGAGGTCCCGCGCCACCTACGACCGCTCGCTCACGGTGCTGCGCAAGGCCCGCGAGCGGGGCGGGGAGCAGGTGTTCACCAAGTCTGGCATCATGCTGGGACTGGGGGAGACGGAGGAGGAGTTGCTGGCGTCTCTCGCTGACCTGCGTTCCGCCGGGTGTGAGATCCTCACTTTGGGCCAGTATTTGCAGCCGACGGTGCAAAACCTGCCGGTGGCCTCTTTCGTCACTCCGGCCAAGTTCGCCGAGTACGGACGCCAGGCGTTGGCCCTGGGCTTTCGCCATGTGGCCAGCGGTCCCATGGTGCGCAGTTCCTACCACGCGGGGTATTTTAATCCGCAGCGCTGAACCGCGCTGGTCAAAAGGTGTTTTTCCGGGTTTGCATCCGCTCCAGGTTCGGGGCACCATGACGCCATGATTTGTCCGGTTTGCGCGCAGGAGATGGCTGTCAAAAACGCCGGGGATATTCCGCTGGATGTCTGCTGGGGCGGCTGCGGTGGCATCTGGTTTGATGCTTTTGAGCTGGCGCGCCTCAGCCAGGCGCCGCCGGAAACCATGGAGTGGATGGCGCAGGTGCCGGTGCAGGAGGCGCAGATTCCCGCCCACAAGCTCCAGTGCCCCCGCTGTTCGCTGCCGCTCATGCGCCGCCTGTTCAAGCCGGCCGTCAAGGTCGTGGTGGATGAATGCCCCGGCTGCGGCGGATTCTGGCTGGATCATGGGGAGTGGGATCGCATCCAAACGCATTCGGCGTCTGCGGAAGCATCGGACCAGCCGGATAAGCTGACCCTCGCGCGGCAGATGTACCGCCAGCTCTGCGCTCGGCAGGAGCCGTAGGCCGCCGGTCAGTGCCGGATCCAGCCGCCGCCCACCACCACATCCTCCTGGTAAAATACGCACGCCTGCCCGGGGGTGATGGCCCGCTGCGGCTCGTGGAGCCTCACCCGTGCCAGCCCGTTCTCCTCCTGGCTGACGGTGGCCGGGGTGCCGGGGTGGTTGTAGCGGATCTTGGCGGTCACTTCCAGCGTGGCGGGCGGGGTTTCCCACGGGATCCAGTTGCAGTTGCGCACCCGGAATTCCGCCTGGTCCAACGCGTGGTCCGGCCCCACCACCACGCGGTTGTGCTCCGCCTCCAGGGCGATGACATAAAGCGGCTGCGGGGCGGATAGCTTCAGGCCGCGCCGCTGCCCGATGGTGTAAAATTCAATGCCCTCGTGCTGGCCCAGCACCCGGCCCTCCAGATCCACGATGTCGCCGGTGTGCTTCGTTACCAGTTCGGCCTGCTGGAGGAAGCGGCCGTAATCCTTGTCGGGCACGAAGCAGATCTCCATGCTCTCTTCCTTGTCCGCCGTCTTTAGCTGGCATTCCCGGGCCACTTCCCGGCTGTCCTGTTTGGTCATCTCTCCCAGCGGGAAGAGGGCGCGCTCCAGTTGCGCCTGGCGCAGGGAGAAGAGGAAGTAACTCTGATCTTTGCGAAGATCCTTGCCACGCAGCAGCAGCGTGCGACCCGTCTCCGGACAGCGCCGGGTGCGGGCATAATGGCCGGTGGCGATGAAGCGGGCACCCAACTGATCCGCCCGGGTGAGCAGCGTGCCAAACTTCAGCTTCTCGTTGCAGACCACGCATGGGTTGGGGGTGCGGCCGGCTTTGTACTCGGCCGCAAAATGGTTGATCACCTGTTGCTGG
The DNA here is from genome assembly GCA_903930345.1 of uncultured Verrucomicrobiota bacterium. Lineage (GTDB taxonomy): Bacteria > Verrucomicrobiota > Verrucomicrobiia > Limisphaerales > CAIYYI01 > CAIYYI01. The sequence goes on along the minus strand of CAIYYI010000544.1, from coordinate 17,812 downwards.
AACTCCGCCGCCTCGTCGATCAGGTAGTAAGGGATGCCCAGCCGGTGGCAGACCGCCCGGGCATCCGTCACCGCCTGGGGGCCGCAGCACTTGTCCTCCGCCCGGTTGACGCAATCCTGCGGCCAGAGTTTGAGCGTGATGCCGATCACCTCGTAGCCCTGTTCCTGCAACAGGACGGCGGCGGCCGAGGAGTCCACCCCGCCGCTCATGCCCACCAAAATCCGTGTTTTTTCCGTGGTCTGCACTGGCGGCAAGATACGCGGGAACCAGGCCTTGTAAAGCGGCGTTGCACCCGGCCGTAATCGGGCGGGTCGCTCCAAAGTCGGGTTGGGCGACGGAGTTCGTACCCGCTTCGGTTTCCGGGTTGAGTCACCACCATCACCATATGTCAATAGTAGGAACCGACCCCCGGGGTCGGTTCCTACTATTGACTAATGATCGGAACGGCCCCGCGACGAGACTTGGACCGGGTGTCAAGGGGCGAACCACCCCTTGCAAAAAATATTTATACGGCTTCCACTTGCGTTCACCCCGCCGCTTTTTAAACTCCGGCACGCAATGTTTAACTTGGATTCCTTGAACCCGCAGCAGCGCCAGGCGGTCACCACGATCCGTGGGCCCGTCCTCATTCTGGCGGGGGCGGGTACGGGCAAGACACGCGTAATCACCTGCCGCATCGCCCACCTGATCCGCAAGGGAATCTCCCCCGGCAATATTCTGGCAGTCACCTTTACCAATAAAGCCGCCCGTGAAATGAAGGAACGTGTGGCTGAGATGGTGCCGCGTGAGGCCCGCACCACGGGCGAGAAAGGGGAGGGACTCACCATTTCCACCTTCCACTCTTTCGGTTCGCGCGTGCTCCGGCAGCATATTGAGAAGCTGGGCTACAAAAAGAATTTTGTCATTTACGACGACGCCGAGCAGCAGTCGGCCATCAAGAAGATCCTCAGCCGCATCTCCATCAAGGGCGAAAAGACCGAACCCCGGGATGTGCAAAGCCTGATCAGCAAGTTCAAAAACGGGGCCTTTAAACCCGGCGAGTTTGGCAGCGAAACCGCCCTGTCGCTCGCCCGGTACATGCTCAAGCACTACGAGACCGCCCTGCGCGCCTGCAATGCCATTGATTTCGACGACCTGCTGGTGCTGACCCTCCGGTTGCTCAAGGAGCACCCCGAGGTGCTGGCCGACTGCCGCGCCAAGTACCAGTACATCATGGTGGATGAGTATCAGGACACCAACGCCGCCCAGTTCGAGTTGGTCAATCTGCTGGCCCAGGAACACCGCAACCTCTGCGTGGTGGGCGATGATGACCAGAGCATCTATGGCTGGCGCGGCGCGGAGATCGCCAACCTGCTTGATCTGGAGAAGCATTTTCCCGAGGTGAAGGTCATCAAGCTGGAGCAGAATTATCGCTCCACCAACACCATCCTCCTGGCCGCCAACGCCGTCATCAAAAACAATGCCCGCCGCCGCCCCAAGCAGCTCTGGTCGGACAAGGGGCAGGGGGAGAAGATCATCCTCGCCGCATTTCAGAACGACGAGGAGGAGGCGCGCACTCTCGTGGAGGAAATCGAATTCGACCGCATGGCGCACGGCATCCCCTGGAAGGACCAGGCGGTCCTGTTCCGCACCAATCAGCAGTCACGCAGCCTGGAAACCGCCCTGCGCCAGGCCAAGGTCCGCTACCACTTGGTGGGCGGCCAGAGCTTCTTTGATCGCCGGGAAGTCCGGGATATGCTGGCCTACCTCAAGGTGTGCACCAATCCCAACGATGACATCAGCCTCCTGCGCATTGCCAATGTGCCGGCGCGCGGCCTCTCGGATGTCACCATGGAACGTCTCCTGACCGCCAGCCAGCAGCGGCACAGTTCTGTCTTCACCGCCATGCACCACACGGATGTGCTGAACAGCTTCCAGACCCGCACCCAGGAGTCCATCCAGGAGTTCCTGCAATTCCTGGAGGAATACCGCAATCTCCTGACCGCCCCCGGCACGGAGTCGGACCCGGAAGGCCTGCTCAAGTGGACCAAGAAACTGCTGACGGATTCCGGTTACATCAACGAATTGCGCCGGTCTGAGAAAAACGTCGAGGTGGGTGATTCCCGCGTGCGCAACCTCATGGATCTGATCGCCAATATTGATGGTTCCGGCCTGAATCCTCTGCCGGAGCGTCTCCAACATTACCTGGAGAATGTGACTTTGGACAACGACCGGGATTCGGAGGAGGAGGATCCCGGCGATGCGGTCACGCTCATCACCATGCACAGTTGCAAGGGCTTGGAATATCCGCACGTTCACATTGTGGGGGTGGAGGATGGCTTGCTCCCTCATTCCCGGTCCAAGGAGGAGGGAACGATGGATGAGGAGCGGCGGTTGTTCTACGTGGCCATCACCCGGGCGCAGAAAACCCTCACCATCAGCTACAGCCTGGGGCGCAAAAAATACGGCCAAACCATCCCCAGTCAACCGTCCCCCTTTCTGCGCGAGTTGCCGGAGGAACTCGTGGAGCGAGAATTGGAGGGGGCCAAGAAACCGGTGACGGGCGACACCTCCAAAAAACTGTTCGACATGCTCCGGGCTTCAATTCAGTAAGCTCCTGATTTCCAGTCGATTGGCTGATTCTGTTCAAGCGTCCAGAGCGCTGTGCTCCGCTTGTCACTATTGCGAGTGGCCTTCTTCGTGCTACGACTCAAGCACGCGCAAACCATGCCGGTTGAACAGGAGCGTTTGTCCCCGGCTTATCCGAACGCGCACCGAGTATGAAAACAATCGAACCTTTGGTCACCGAATGCCAGCTTTCCAATTTGGAGATCATGGGGGCGCTGACGTCCCGGTTGGTCCACGATCTGAAAAACAAACTGGCGGTGATTGCGGGCAACGCCCAGTTCGGCTGCATGCTTTCCAAGGATCCGCAGCGCATGGTCACGGCATTAAACAACGTCCTACGTTCCAGCGAGGATGCCGCCCGTTGTCTTGAGCAAATGGCTTCCTTGCGCCGGGAGTTGAGCCAGGTGATCCCCCTTTGTCCGGTGGCTGAATTGCAGGCGGCGGTGCGGGCGGCGGTGGAGTTAACAGAGGGTTGGATCATGGTGGGCACCGAGGATGAGGCCGGCATGGCCACCATGCCGCCGCGCTGGCTTGGTTTTGTGGTGCGACAGTTGTTATCGACCTGTCCGGCTGCTGCGGGCGAGGTCAAAGTTGAGCATCTGAACATCGCCCCGGAGGACGTCAACCAGGACAATTTGGACGATCCCTTTCCCGGGGATTACCTGGCCGTGGAAATCCAGTTTGTCTCCCGGGAGATTGACCGCTCCGTCCCGCCAGCGGAAGAGCCCATTAACACTTTGGCGGCACGCGAGTTGGTGCGAAGATCCGGAGGCATTTTGCTCCTGCGTGATCCCCGCCCTTCGGGTACCCTGTGGAGCATCCTTTTACCCTGGCGGCCATTGTAAACCCTTCTTGCCGCACCAAGAAAACGTTCGTTGGGCGTCCCTCGGAGTGTGGACTTCCGCTTGTCAAAGCTGCCAAACGGGTATAATTACCCGGGTGGCGTCGCCGGTTGCGATGCTAGGGTTTGCCGACCGCCCGCAACGGTCTGGCGCACGGCAACAATTTTTATGGCAAACGCGGACCATGTGGTGGCCAATGGCGAACAAGTGATGGCACAACTGCCTTGCACATTGGAGTCCTTTTTGTGCTCCCGCCAACTGCCGCCGCGCAGCGTGGTGGTGGAGCTGAATGGGGAGGCCGTTTCCCCCTCCCAGTTTGGCCGGCGGGAGTTGCAGGCGGGTGACCGTTTGGAGATTGTCAAAATAGTCGCCGGTGGCTGAGGGTCCGCCGCCGCAGCGGTGGTCAGGCGCCGATTTTGGAGAGCGTTTCCTATGAAGGTAAAATTTGAAACCTGTTTTCGTTTCTGGATGGCATTTTTGGTGGCCGTCCTGATTTGGTCGGTCTGGACGGATGCCCAGGCGGCCGCCGCCACGGTGACCAATGCTCCGGTGGCGAACAGCGCCCCCGCCAGGCACGAGGCGGAAATGTCCACTATTTTTGGCTCGAACATGGTGTTCAACCTCTCCTTCGGCCTGGATGGTTTTGAGGTGCTGAAACCCCTGCTGTTCGGTCGCCCCGTCTGGCAATACATAGCCTCGTTCATTTACATCCTCCTGGCCCTGCTGGCCGCGCGGGTGGTGGATTTTCTGTTCCAGGTCTCCCTCAAGCGCCTGGCCGCCCGCACCGAGACGGAGTATGATGACATGCTCATCGAACTGCTCCATGGCCCGATAAAAGTGGTGGCCTTTGTCATTTTCCTGCACGTCGGCCTGAACATGTTCACCTGGCCGGAATGGGTGGAACACTACCTCTCCAAGGGCTTGACGCTGGTGGTGGCCTGGTCCATCACGGTCATGGCGGTGCGTTCGGTGGATGTGCTGATGGCCTTCCTCAAAAAACGGGCGGTGGAGGAGGATCGTGCGTTTGATGCCCAGTTGTTCCCGGTGATCAGCAAGAGCCTGAAGGTTTTTATCACGCTCGTGGCGCTGCTGGTCACCGCCCAGAACCTCAGCCTCAACATCACCGGCATCCTGGCCTCCCTTTCCATCGGCGGCCTGGCCCTGGGCCTCGCCGCCCAGGATACCCTGGCCAACCTGTTCGGTGCCGTCGCCATTTTCCTCGACAAGCCCTTCAAGCTGGGCGACCGCATCAAGCTGGAGTCAAATGACGGTACGGTGGAAAAGATCGGCCTGCGCAGCACGCGCATCCGCAATGTGGATGGCCATCTGATCGCCATCCCCAACAAGACCATGGGCAGCGCCACCATCACAAACGTTTCCCAGCGGCCCTTCATCCGCACCGTCATGAACCTGGGGGTGACCTATGACACCAGCACCGAGAAAATGCAGCGCGCCCTGGCCATTCTGGAGGAGGTGTACCGCCGCCACCCCCAGACCAAGGATGTCTGGATCAGCTTCCTGACGTTCGCTGATTTCTCCCTGAACATCCAGGTGATCCACTGGTGGAATGACACCAAGGATTACAAGGCCTATCTGGATGGCATGCAGGCCATGAATTTGGAAATCAAGTCACGCTTTGAGCGGGAGGGCATTGAGTTCGCCTTCCCCACGCAGACCCATTACGTCAAGCCTGTGGCCTGATCCGGGGCGGTTGTTTTATTTGAAGCACAGCAGGCGCAGGCCCACGCACACTAGGAAGCCGCCGAAGACGCGCTTCAAATCCCCGGCGCTCAGGTGCTGGGTCAGTTTGGCGCCGATCCACCCGCCAAGCATGGCCAGGGGGATCAGGGCCAGCGCCGCGCGGGGCACCAGGTTGCCCTGGTCATGGTGTTTCCACGATCCGATGATGGCGGTCGGGATGATGACCAGCAGCGAGGTGCCCACCGCCTTGTGGATCTCCATGCCCATGAAAAACATCATGGCGGGCACCATCACAATGCCGCCACCCACCCCGAACAAACCGCTGGTGACGCCGCTCATCAGACCGATCAACCCCGCCGTAAGATAAAAACTCATGCCTGCTTAATGCCCTGCCCGGTCCCTGCCGACAACAAAAAACAGCGCGCATTCGCGCCGACCCGGGTTGGATCATGGGGGGCAACTGCCGGTTTTAGGTTCAAGGGAGAGGGTGGCGATCCAGTCGTTGCCACCCTTCTCGCGGTGCAATTGGAAGCCATGGCGGCGGCACAACTGCACCATGCCATGGTTGTCGCTGAGGATGCTGGCCACAATTCGCCTCCAACCGGCGGCCCGCGCGCGGTCCAAGAGGTTTCGGACCAGGAGTGATCCCAGTCCGCGTCCCTGCCAGGCGTCACTGACAATCGCCGCCAATTCGGCGGTGTCGGACCCCGGTTCATGACTGAGTCGCCCCACGCCCAGGATGGGGCCGGACCCGGCAGGCACAGCGCCAGGCTCGACAACCAGCGCCACCTCGTTGATGAAGTCCGCGTGGCAGACGCGCACCAGCCGCTCATGGGAAATGCGCTCGGCCAGCTTGAGCGCGCCAAAGTAACGAAACTGGACGCTACGCTCCGAGAGCGTACGGTGAAAAGCCACCATCAAGGGCTCATCGGCGGGGCAGATGGGACGCACCCGCCACTCCTCCGCTGGCGCGGCTTGGACCGAGGGATCAGGTCCGGTGGCATGCACAATTCCGCCGGGAGAAATCAGGAGGCCATGATCGCGGAGATGGCCGCGACCTTGACGATATCATCCACGGAGCAACCGCGGGAGAGATCGTGCGCCGGCTTGGCCATGCCCTGGACCAGCGGCCCCAGAGCCTGGGCGCCACCCAGTCGCTCGGTGATCTTGTAGCCAATGTTACCGGCATCCAGGTCGGGGAAAATCAGCACATTGGCGCGGCCTGCCACCGGGGAGCCCTTGCACTTGCGCTCGCCCACGCTGGCGACCACAGCCGCGTCAAACTGCATTTCGCCATCCACGCAGAGGGTCGGATCGGCCTGTTTGATCAACTCGGTGGCCTTGATGACCTTCTCCGTATCGGTGGACTTGGCGGAGCCCTTCGTGGAGTAGCTGAGCATGGCCACGCGGGGTTCGGTGCCCACCAACTGCCGCCAGGAACGGGCGGAAGCCAGGGCGATGTCCACCAACTGCTCGGCGGTGGGCTGTTCCACCATGCCGCAATCCGAGTAAATCATCACCCCGTTGTCGCCAAACTTGGGGTTGGGATGGATCATGACGAAGAAGGAGGAGACGGTGCGCAGGCCGGGCATGGCCTTGACGATCTGCAGGGCCGGGCGGAGGTTCTCCGCCGTGGTGTGCGTGGCCCCGGCCACGTAGCCCTCCACGATGCCCTCTTTGAGCAGCATGGTGGCAAAATACAGGTAATCCTTGATCAGTTCCTGCGCCTTTTCGGGCGTCATCCCCTTGTCCTTGCGGTATTGGTAAAGCTTTTCGGCCAGCGGCCCGGCGACTTGGGCGTCGAGCGGGGAGAGGATCTCGCAGCCGCTGATGTCGGCGCCGCATTTCTGGGCGTCGGCCTGGAGCTTGGCTGGCTCGCCCACGAGCACCACGCGGCAGACTTTTTCATTCGCCAGGCGGGCGCCGGCCAGCAGAGTGCGGTCGTCCTCGGTTTCCGGGAGCACCACTTTTTTGTTCAGCGCCCGGGCGCGCACCAGTAATTGATCGGCAAAGTTCATGGGAAACAGAGTTGAAGTTGATGATTAGTTTGCGGAGACGGGTTTGGGGTTGCGCACGAGGCGGTCGGTTTCCTCGGCAATGACCAGTTCCTCATCGGTGGGGACCACGTAAACTTTGACGCTGCCCCCCTCCTGGGAGATCAAGGCTTCCTTGCGGTTGCCGCTGGCATTGCGCGCGGGATCGATGGTGACCCCGAGGTACTGCAGCCCCTCGCAGGTCAGGGAGCGCACGGCGGTGGCGTTCTCGCCGATGCCGCCGGTGAAGACGAGCACGTCGAGCCCGCCCAAGGCGGCGGCGTAGGAGCCGATGTACTTTTTCAACCGGTAGCAGAAGACATCCACCGCCAACCTGGCCTGCGGATTAGTTTCGTAGTGCTCCAGCAGCACCCGCATGTCGTTGGACAAACCGCCGGAGAGGCCCATGAGGCCCGATTTTTTCTGCAGCATGTTGCGGATGTCCTTGGGGGAAATCCCGTTGTCATGCAGGAAGCACGGCAGGCTGGCGTCCATATCGCCCGGGCGCGTGCCCATTACCAGTCCGCCCAGGGGGGTGAAACCCATGGAGGTGTCGATCACCTTGCCGTCGCGGATGGCGGTGATGGAGCAACCGTTGCCCAAGTGGGCGGTGATGATGCGGGAAGGCTTGTTTTCAAAGCCGGAAATCAGGCGGGCACGCCCATGGACGTAGCGGTGGCTGGTGCCATGGAAGCCGTAGCGGCGGATCTTGAAACGCTCGTACAACTCGCGCGGCAAAGCATAGCTGTAGGCCACCGGCGGCATCGTCTGGTGGAACGCGGTATCAAACACCGCCACCTGCGGCACCAGCGGCATCACCTCGCGGCAGGCAAGAATGCCCTTGAGGTTGGGGGGATTGTGCAGCGGGGCCAGGGCGCTGAGTTCATCGATGGTCTTGATGGCGAGGTCATCCACCAGCACCGAATCCGAGTAAGCCTCGCCGCCATGCACCACGCGGTGGCCGACCGCGCCGATGTCCGACAGGGATTGCAGCACGCCGAGTTCGGGGCTGGTCAGCAGGGGCAGCAGTTGCTGGAGGGCAAAAGTGTGGTTGGGCAACTCCATTTCCTTGAGCAGCTTGCCCTTGTCCGTGGTCACCTGGATGGAGCCCAGTGGCTCACCCACCCGTTCAATCAACCCTTTGCACAAGAGCTTCTCCGCAGCCGAGTCGCGGAGCTGGAACTTGATGGAGGACGAACCGCTATTCAAAACCAAAATTTTCATATCAGACACACAAACCGCATGACAACCTTAGGGAATTAATCCCGCTTGGCATAGGAAATACCATTCTGCGCCCCGCCGTTGAGCACGAATGCCAACGCACCTCAACCCCGGAAATCATTCCGCTGGCTCTTTATATTGGAGGCAATGCCGAAGCAGCACGCCTAATGTGCCACCACGCGCTCACGCTGCCAGAGGTCGGATTGATTGGGCTTCACCGGCTTTGCCATTTGTTAACCCTTTTTTGCCATGGATGCCAAAAAAAGGGTTATTCGGCGGCAAACCGCAGTTAAAAACCACTTTAACGTTATCCCTACCCGCGATCCGCGTTCAGTACCGCAACACCCTCGTTTCACCGGCAATCAGCGGCAGGCTAACCTTCGGCCCCTGCCCCAGTTCCGCGCCGTCCAGGGCGTCCTTGATCGGCTGGGCGCGGCCGGTGTCGAGCAGCAGAGGCCCGGTTTGCTGCGCCTGCACGGAGAGGTAGCCGTCCGACGCCCACAACGCCGGGCCGGGCGGAGTGAAAAGGTGGACCCCGGCCGCCTTGGCCAGCGCGTGAACCAACTCGGGCGTCAGTTGCGGCACCCCCAGGAACACCTCCGTGCCGGACGGATCCCGGCGCACGGCCACCGCCGGGGAGCCGTCGGTGTAGGTGGCCAGGACTTCGGCCCCCGGGGCCGCCACACTGAAGAGCGGCTGCAGGGCGGTTTTGGGCCCCCAAGGCCGGGTAAGTCCCTGGGCCTGCCCGGCGGGCGTAGGGGTGACTTCCGCCGTGGGCAATGTCACGGGTCGGGCCGTAAACCCGGTGACTTCCCGGATGCCCGCCAAATCCTGCCGATCCGGATGGAGATAGCCGGGAGCCCAGCACCAGACCCGGGTGATTCCGGGGGCGCGGCGGGCGGCCAACGCGCGCCGCTGCTCCGGGGTCAAGGCCCAGGCGGAGAGATAGAATTGCAGCCGGGCCGGCACCCGCCCGGCGAGCGCATCCGCCAGCAGATACTGGCCATAAGGCGCGCCGGAGCGGCCCAAGGCGGCCCGGCCCTCGTAGATGAGCGGACGCACGGCGGCCGCCGAACCGCCGGTCAGGTGGCACATGCTGTCCTCGTCCAGGATGGCGGCGATCTCCGGGGTGAACGGCCGGGCGCGCTGCAGCAAGGCCTGGTCCACCGGGCGGAGGCGCACCAGCTCCTGCCAGAGGGCGGCGTCATTGAACCAGCCCCGGCCCGGGAGGTCCATCCACCAGGTGCCGAACCCGCGCAAGGCGGCCTGGGCGGTGTTGCGAAGCATGACCTGCCGGGACTGCTGCTGGTTCACCAGCCCGCCCTCCTGGGTGTGCGCCTCTGACCGAGGGTCCATGTGGGTGCGGGAATCATCCTCGTTAAGCCAGAGGATGCCGGCGCGCGCCACGCTCTCCGCCGCCGTCATGCAGGGGGCGGTGCCCAGCCACTCGCGGTCGGTGTAGGAGACCGGGGAGCAAAGGATGTCAATGTCCCGGCCCGCAAGCAGCGAGCCGAGCGCGTAATGGCCGCTGGTGGGCGCGCCGTTGCTGAGCGGCGGAAATTCAAAGCCGTACCCGTAGAAGAAGAGCACCAGCTTGCGCCCCTCCGTGCCGCGCCGGCAGGCGGCGGCCATCGCCAGCACGAGGTCGGCCATCTCCTGCTGCTGAAACCGGGCGAACTCAACCAGGCGGCGTTCGCGGGCCGGATCGCGCAGGAGGCCGTAAGGGTGGGCGCGGCGTTCCTCAGCCGTGGGCGGCAACGCCTGCGCAGCGGCAGGGTCGCCCTTTTGTTTCAGCCAGGCACGGAACGCGGCGATGGTGGCCGGGTCGTAGCCGCTAAGCGGCCGGAGCCAGGAATTGTGGTAAAACCATTCCCCGGTGTTCTGCCCGCACGGGTGGAGCCCGGCAAAGTGATCCGGGAAGGCCGCCAGCAGATGGCGGCTGAGTTTTTCCAGGTGCGCGCAGACGTCCGCGCGATAGGTGCGGTCCGAGACGCAGACCACCGTGCCATTGGAGGATCCATCATAGACCATGCGGGCCTGCGGATGCTGCTGCAGCCACCAGCCCGGGGCGTTGGCGGCGAACCGGGGCACCAGCAGCACGCCGGGGTGCACGGCCATGATCCGGCGGCACAGGCTATCCAGCGCCGACCAATCCTGGGGTTCATCCGGGGCAGACCAGCAGACCGGGGCCTCAAAGGAGATCAGTCGCACGCCCGCGTCGCGGGCCAGGGCGACCTGGCTGAGAAACGGCCCGGGCGGCCCACCCACATACTGCCAGGAACCGTGCGCCACCCGGTAGAGCGCGGGCGTGACCGTCTGGCCCGTGGCGGAGCGGGCCCGGAAAGAGCAGCGGTAGGCGCGGTCGCGGGCCAGCTTCAGGGGCGCGCGGCTGTACAAGTGAAAGTCAGGCCACTGCCCGCCGGCCGGCGCCACGAACTGGAGCTGCAGAGCGCCATTGGTGCAAGTCAGCCGGGCAACCGAATTGGCCGGGCCTTCCGGCCAGGACTTCCAATGGGCGGCGAAGGCCTCCCGCGAAGCCAGGCTCCCCACAGGAAAGGCATCCGCTCCCCCCTCCACCGCCTGGATGCGCACGTCGGCGAGCCAGAGTTCCCCGGGCCGATGGGCAAAGCGAAGGTGCAGCGTGCCGCCCTCGGCCACATCGACATCGGGAGTGAACTCAAAGGAATGGCTGGACCACTCCGGGCCCGGGGTCCAGGGGGAGCCGCCGTGATCGGCACCCCAGAAGAAGCGCGGGGGGATCGGCTGGCCGTTGACATGAATTTGCGGCCCGCCGGGCGTGGGCTGAACGCGCACCGTCAGGGGAGCCGCCACCGCAACGCCACTCGCCAGCAGCAGCGCGCTCCACACCAGGCCAAAGCATCCTAGGAACCCAGTTTTTAAAGATATTATTTTCATTATGGATGCAGAGGCTGATGGACTTGCCTGTTTTAGGAACGGTAGGGAAATCCAGGACTTCACGGCCTGCCTCCATGCAAAGGCCAGACGATGGTAATTCCGGGGCTTCATGGGCTTTAAGCCAGGGCCAACTGTTTCCCCAATCGACTCACTTTTGGCAACTGATGGGTTTTTCATTTGTCACCCATTCACCCCAATATAAAATCAATGAAGGGCTTTTTTGTTGAGTGGTTTATCTCCTTGTTTCCAGGTCAACTCCCTCAGCAATATCTTGGTTTTCTCTCCAAGGGTGTCCGAGAAGTCCCTGAAGAAGTAGGCTGGGTCGCTAGCAAAGACGTGGTTGTAATCAGCTATCTCATACCCGCTATGATCATCATATATGTTTATGGCTGTGTTAACTATTGTTCCAGACATTAGTATAATGCGTATATTATATGTTGGACCCGTTCGCGCTTTGCTGGAAGGGCGCCTAAAGGAATCCTCGAAGTCCTTGAGAATTTCAGGATCAACAACCTGAACAGATGTATTCAGCTTTATAAACTCAAGAGAATATATACGAGCGTTCCCTTGAAGTAACTGATCATACTCGGCAGTTTCTTTCCTCACCTTTGCGCGCCAAAAAGAAACCAGTCCGATCACTGAAACAGTGAGAAGAAAAGCAGCAATATACTTCTTTTGCATCGGGTCAGTCCCTAAACATAACCATCTTGTCTGCAGGGTCGTCCCACAGCAGATGAGCCGATGATGGTTCAGTCCATCTGTTCTTTCTGTTCCCGATCATATTTCCCTTTCCGTTTTTGATCCCCTGCGGCCTTGGTTTATCACTTTCGGGAAAGGCCAAGGCCAGATCTCCGCGCTGCCACCACGCGTCGGCCAGACATGGTAGTTCCGGGGCTTCATGGGGTTGAATTTAGGATCCACTGGCTCCCAAAGCGAATACATTTTCGGTTTCTTCATTCGGTTGTCCCCTGTCGCTTGTTTAAAACCTTTTGAGATGCGGCAGTCGCCATGGGGTTCGTTTTGTCCGCCATCGCTGATCGTTTCTGGCACTTTTTGGCACCTTTTGGCACCTTTTGGCACCTTTTGGCACCTTTTGGCACCTTTTGGCACCCTGTTTCGTGGCGGCGCACGGAAAACGGGAAAAAAGCTGAAGTATCGGAGATGGGAGATGGGACCCTGGGACGGCTCGGCAGAAGCCTCTCCCCACCGGGTTTGGGTTTTTCACAGGTGCTGGTGCTACGGGATAGGGGGTCATGGAGTGCATGTTAGTCTGGGGTGGGAGATGGAAGATTGGAGATGGGAGCGAGCTGGGACGGCTCGGCAGTCCCGCAGAGCGGGACCCACCGGGTTTGGGTTTTCGGCTGTTTGTTTTGCCAGGTGGCGTGCTGGATGATCGGATGGCCCAGGAAATGGGACGCGGACGAAGGCAAGATGCCGGCAGGACATCCGATGACAAGGGGATGGCCGACGAGGGGTGGCCGAGGCGAGATCGCCCGGAGAATCACCGGCTGGCATTAATGCTGTATACATAACTATAGATACAATCGCAAATATCCCACTGCCTGGCAAGCCGTACAGGTGTGTTTTTGTTGTATGATACAATACTAAGTTGGGAGTTGAAAGTCGGTTCTTGGTCGATGGTTCTTGGTTGATGGCAGCATGGCCAAAGATGACAAAACGTGACTAAAGATGACCGGAAGTGACTGGAAAGCGAAATTTGTCGGAGGCGGAATGGGCGGGGACGGGGACGGCTCGGCTGGAGCCTCTCCCCACCGGGTTTAGGATTTTCGTAGGTATTGGTGCTACGGGACGGGGCGCATGGTGTGGATGTTGCCTGGGGTGGTGGAGTTGTTCCAGCCGGACAAATTGGTCATTTCTCGCCACATCAAAAACGTGTTTGAGGAGGGGGAACTGGTTCGGGCTTCAGTTGTTGCAGAATCTGCAACAACTGCCGCCGCCGGGAAGACCTACCAGGTCGAGTTCTACAACTTGGACGTCATCATTGCCGTGGGCCACCGGGTGAAATTGAAGCGGGGCATCCAACTCCGCATCTGGGCCACTCAGCGACTTCGGGAACACATCGGGAAGGGCTTTACGATGGACGACGACCGGCCTATCGGGCCCGCGAGGGAAGCGGACAGGGCCCGTTGCGCAGGATCAGAGCCGGGGATCGACCGGTTCGCTTTCCAGCGCCAAAACGCCAAAGACCGCTTCATGCACCCGGCGAAGCGGTTCTTTGCGGACAAATCTTTCCAGGGCTTCAAGACCGAGGGCGAATTCGCGGAGCGCCAAGGACCGTTTCGTGGAAAGCCCCCGCGCCCGGAGACGTTCAAGGTTGGCGTCGGCCGTGTACTCCGGGCCATATATAATGCGGAGGTATTCGCGGCCACGGCACTTGATGGCCGGCTGCACCAACCCGCGACGGTCTCGGGCGATGAACTCCAACGGCTTCACCACCATGCCTTCGCCGCCGCGTCCGGTAAGCTCCTCCCACCAACGAACCCCCTCGGCTTCGCTGTCCGGACTGGTCACATCAACTATGCGGAACGGCGTGGCCAGAATGATGCCGCCCGCCAGGCGCGCCAGCGTCTGCATGTGCCAGTCATTTGGCCGGTCGGCGTGAACTTTCCCCTCGCTGGCGAGCAGGTGAAACGGGGCAAGCTTGAGATCATCCACCGAGTTCACCGGCCAGCAGTACCGGCGGTAGGCCGCGACGTAGTCACCCACCATCTGCTGCCGGGCAGCCGTATGCGCCAGCAATTCACCCACGTCGAGACCGCGCGCGGCGGCTTGCGCCAGGGCCGCCACCTCATCCACCAGGCTGGCCTGGGCCGAAGCCCCGACGGTGGCGTATTGCTGCTTCACCAGCTCCTGGGCTTTTGCCGACCAGGGCATCAGCTCGCAGTCGAGGCAGAGCCAGTCGGTTGCAAATTCCTCCCAGAACCCGGCAGCGGTGGCGGCGGCACGAACCCGATCAAGGAATTGCACCTCCAAGGCTGACTCATCAAAAAACCTCCGGCCGGTACGCGTGTAGCAAACGCCAAAGCCCTCCCCGGTCACGCCGAACCTTTTCCGGGCGGCTTCCTCATCCCGGCAAACAATCACGATCGCACGGGAACCCATGTGCTTCTCCTCACACACCACCCGGGGCACCCCGGCATGGCGATAGTAGGCGAAGGCCTCGAGCGGATGCTCCAGCAGGCCCGGCATCCGGCTGGTCTCGCAAGGGGACATGGTGGGCGGCAAATACACCAGCCACTTGGGATTGGCGGCAAAACGGCTCATGACCTCCAGTGCCGCGATGCTATTCTCCTCGCGGATGGTGAGGTTGCCGTGCAGGCGGGTGCTGACGATACGCTTGCCCGTCACGTCGACGAGATCCAACAAATCATCATGCTGCTGCTGCGCCGAGAGGGGCGGCGGCTGGACATCCTGGGGCAGGAAAGGCCTGCGGGATTCGGCGTAAGTCTGTTTCGCCGGGACGGAGACAAGCTCCCTTTCAGGATAGCGGAGCGCCGTGAGCTGGCCACCGAAAACACAGCCGGTGTCGATGTTAATGGTCCGGTTCAACCACTCGGGCTCGGGCACCGGGGTATGTCCATAGACGACCGTTGCGGTACCGCGATACTCGGCGGCCCAGTTGTGGCGGACCGGCAGGCCAAACTCATCCGTCTCGCCGGTGGTCTCACCGAACAAGGCGAACTCGCGGACCGCGCCGGAGCCACGCCCTTGCATCGACTCCTTCATGCCAGCGTGAGCAACGACCAGCCGTCCATCGTCGAGAACGTAATGGCTGACGAGATCATCGATGAATTCCGCAACACGCTGGCGAAATTCCTCGGTCTCGCCGGCGAGCTGGGCCAAGGACTCCGCCAAGCCATGGGTGATCTGAACATCGCGACCGCGCAGCTTGCGCATGAGCTTCGCATCGTGATTGCCGGGCACGCACAACGCCACCCCGCTGGCTACGGCACCCATCACCAGCTTCAAAACCTGGGTAACCTTCGGCCCACGATCCACAAGGTCGCCGACGAACACCAGCTTGCGCCCCGGGGCGGGCTGGACCGTGCAGGCTACCTCATCCACCTGGTGGCCCAGCTCCTGCAGCAGCCCGATCAGCTCTTCAAAACAACCATGAACGTCACCGATGATGTCGAATGGCCCGTGCTCGTGCTTCAGGTTATTCCACAACGGCTGCCGCTCAAGAACGACGGCATCAATCTCCTCCAGCGACCTCAGCACATGGACATGGCGGAACCCCTCCCGCTCCAGACCGCGCAACGAGCGATGCAGCTGCTGCGCCTGCTGGCGGATGACATGCGGTCCGAAATCCCGGTCCACCCGCGTCCGGTTCCGCTCATGGGCAATGCGTTCCGGCAAATCCAAAACAATGGCCACCGGCAGGCAGTGAAACTCCCGGGCGATGGCAACCAGCGGCTGGCGCGCCTCAGGCTGCACGTTGGTGGCGTCCACCACCGTGAGCTTGCCCGCCGCCAACCGTTTGCGGGCGATGAAATGCAGCAGCTCGAAGGCATCCTTCGTCGCCGCCTGACTGTTCTCGTCGTCCGAAACCAGGCCGCGACAATAATCAGAGGACAAGACCTCCGTCGGGAGGAAATGTTTCCGGGCGAAGGAGCTTTTTCCGGAACCGGACACGCCCATCAGAACAACGAAGGAAAGCTCTGGAATAGTCAGTTTCATGGCTTGAAGACGGCCATCTGGGTGGGTGAACCAACCCCGGGATCCTCCGGACCAACGGGCAGGAAATGCACGTGGTAGCCAAACCGGGCGGCCACCCCATTGGCCCAATCCTGAAATTCCGCGCGGGTCCATTCAAAGCGATGATCGCGATGGCGAAACTGACCGGCGGGGAGCGTCTCCCACTTCACATTGTACTCGCGGTTGGGCGTGGTGAGGACGATGTGCTTCGGCTTGGCACATTCAAACAGCACCCGTTCAAAGGCTGCCAACCGGGCGGGATCCAGGTGCTCGACGACCTCCACCACGGCGGCGGCATCGAAGCCAGCCAGCCGTTCATCGCGATAAATCAGGGAGCCATGCAGCAGACGGAGACGCTCCTTCTGCATGGGCGGCAGACGGTCGTAGTGCAACCGGTCGTGGGCGATTTCAAGGGCGCGATGCGACACGTCCAGGCCGACAATCTCAGCAAACTGCTTCTCCTTCAGCAACCCCTGCAACAAACGCCCCTCCCCGCAACCCAGGTCAAGAACGCGGGCTGCCCCGGTGTTTTTCAGGGCCGCCAGAACCGCCCCCAGACGCTGTTCGTTGAGGCTGATGCCACGCTCCACCGCCTCTTCCTCCTCCGCCTGCCGCCCCGCAATTTCATCCGGACTTGGACCGCTATCCTCCGTAAGCTGCGCCAGAGCGTCGTCCACGAGGCTGCGCTGGTGCTTGAGGTAACGGCGGGTGATGGATTCCCGCTCCGGATGCGACGCCAGCCAGCCTTGCCCGTGGCGCAGCAGTTTCTCCACCTCATCATCGCCCACCCAATAATGCTTGTCGTTATCCAGCACCGGCAGCAGCACGTAGAGATGGGAAAGGAGCTGCTGCACCGTCATGCTGGCAGCAAGTTCAACCTGATAATAGGCGCTTTCTCCCCAGGCGGGAAACCGGGCATCCAGCGGCAACCGGCGCGCCGAGACGGCGTACCCAAGCGGCTCAAACAACTTTCGCAGGAACTCCTCTCCACCCCGGCAGGGCAGCACAGAGATGGCCAGTTGCAGCGGCAGGGGTGCTGCAGCCAATTCCGGCCGCTCTTTGCACCGGCCGGAGAGGGCGCTGCCGAAAACATCAGCCAGCGCAACACTCATGAACGAGGAGACGGCGTAGGGCCGGTCATTGACGTAGCGGTCCAGCGTTCCGCCCTCGCCCGAGGGGCCGCGACGATTCCGTACCAAACCGACCGGATCCACCTCCACCAGCAAGGCCACCGTACACCGTTCCGGCGTCGCCTCAGGATAAAACACATGCGCGGTGCCAAAGGAGAGCGGAAACGACTGCAGCCGCGCCGGGTTCTTGCGGAGCAAGTAGCCAAGGTCGGTGGCCGGACTTTGCGTCGTCGTCAGCGTGAGCAGCATGTTCGTTGAGAATAATTCCCTGGTCCATCCTGGTCACGCCAAATTACCGGGCGCGTAGGACGCGCCTTTTCATTTCCCGAAGTCCAGCACAGCAGGGTGTTTGGCAAAAATCAGCCCGTGGAGGCGTTCGCGCCCTCCGCAGGCTGAGCGCAAGCGTTGCTGAAGGCGTTTGGTGTTGAGCTTGGTTTTGGGGTTGGCCTGGCGTGCCGCGTCCATTGAGGGCATTGACAATCTCGCCCCCGCCGTGGCGCAGCTTCTGGCCATCCACAATCACCCGTTGGTCTTGGATCGGCCCTGTCAAAGAAAACGGGGACTGGCGGCAGGGATGCCGCCGATTACGGCAGGCAAAGATGCCTGCCGCTACCGGTGGGGCGTCGCCACGTGGGCCGCATCT
>CAIYYI010000543.1 GCA_903930345.1 uncultured Verrucomicrobiota bacterium | reverse complement strand
GCCCGCACGGGTTGGTGGACAACGCCACCCCCATCCTCATTGACGGTGTTCATTATGGGAATTTCTTCACCGGCCAGTTCTTCCTGGAGAAACCGGATCTGGACTTCTTCCGCGCGCAAGCGCGCAAATACGGGTTTGATGAGGAGGCGTATCTCCAGGCCGTGCAAAAAGTGCCGATCTGGACGCAGGCCCAGCTCAATAGCTACCTGTTTTTCATCAAGGGTCTGATCGCCATCATCTCCGAAACCGGCCTGAAAAAACTGAAGGAGTTGGAAACCAGAAAGCAGATGGAGGAGACCGAGAACCGCGCCAATGCCATTCTCCGACAGATGAAAGATGGTTTCTGGGTGGTGAACGCGGAGGACGGGCGTATTCTGGATGCGAATGTGGCCATGTGCCGCATGTTGGGCTTTACCCATGAGGAATTGTTGAAATTGTCGGTGGCCGAGGTGGAGGCGAATGATTCGCAGGAGGTGATCGCGCGAAGGTTGGCCCACCTGATGCAGGTCGGTTCGGCTTGCTTTGAATCACGCTTCCGGCGCAAGGACGGCGCGATCTTCGACGTGGAGGTGAACGTCAACTATTTGCCCGAGCGTAACGCCATTTACGGTTTCCACCGCGACATCACTGAGCGCAAGCGGGCGAAGTCGGCTCTGGCCCATTCCCGGGACCTGATGCGGTACATCATCGAGCATAACCGCAGCGCCATTGCCATCCATGACCGGAACCTGCGGTATATCTATGTGAGCCAGCGCTATCTTGACGACTACCAGTGAAAGAGCCGGATATCATTGGCCGCCATCACTACGATGTGTTTCCGGATCTTCCGCAGAAGTGGCGAGAGGTGCATCAGAAGGCCTTGGCCGGGGTGATCTCCAGCGCGGAAGACGATCCTTATGTGCGGGAGGATGGCAACGTGGATTGGACCAGGTGGGAATGTCGGCCGTGGTATGAATCGGACGGCTCGATCGGCGGGATCATCGTCTATACGGAGGTGATCACTGGGCGCAAGCGCGTCGAGACGGCTCTGCGGGAGAGCGAGGAGCGCTACCGGATCCTGTTTGAACGCGCCAATGCGGGCATCTTTGTTTTGTCAGCCGAAGGCAGACTCGTGTCGGTCAACGAAACCTTCGCCCGCATGCACGGGTACAGTGTGAGGGAATTAAAGTCCATGAATTTGAAAGACTTGGATACCCCCGAGACTTTCCAGCATTTCCCAGTGCGCATGGGCCGCTTGCTCGCCAATGAAGCCCTGACTTTTGAGGTGGAACATTACCACAAGGACGGCCATGTTTTTCCGCTGGAGGTCTCCGCCAGCCTGATCCATATCGGCCCGGATGCCTTCATTCAATGCTTTCACCAGGATATCTCCGAGCGCAAACGTGCGGAGGCGGAGAGGGCCAAGCTTGAGGTTCAGCTTTTGCAAGCCCAGAAGCTGGAGTCCATCGGCCAGTTGGCCGGCGGCGTGGCCCATGACTTCAACAATATCCTCGCCGCCACCATGATGCACCTGAGCTACCTGCAGGATAATCGCCAGCTTGACCGGGACACCCAGGAGACTCTCACCGAATTGATGGCGCAAGCCAAACGCGCCGCGAACCTGACCCAACAACTGCTCCTCTTCAGCCGCCGCTCCGTCTTGCAAGTGCAGGTGCTGGATCTGAACGAGCTAACCGCGAACCTCCTCAAGATGCTCGGCCGCCTGATCGGCGAGCACATCAAATTGAGTTTCGACCAGAGTTCCGTCCTCCCGACTGTCCTCGCGGATGCTGGCATGCTCGAACAGGTGCTGATGAACCTGGCCGTCAACGCCCGCGATGCCATGCCGATGGGCGGCTGGCTCACGATCAGCATTGAGCGCACCCAGGTGGATGCCGAACGCCTCAAAGGCAAGCCCGACGTGCAACCGGGGCCCTTCGTTTGTCTGGCCGTGGCCGACACCGGCTGCGGCATGGACGAAGCCACCCTCGCGCACATCTTTGAGCCTTTCTTTACCACCAAGCCAGTTGGCTAAGGCACCGGCCTGGGCCTGGCCACCGTCTATGGCATTGTGGCCCAGCATAAGGGGTGGGTGGAAGTCGCCAGTGTGCCTGGTCAGGGCACCACCTTCAAAATCCTTCTCCCCGCCGCCACGAAAGAAATCGCCGAGCCCGCCGAGGCTGAGAATAAGGTCCCGCTCCGGGGCCGGGAGACCATCCTGCTGGTGGAGGATGAAACCAGCTTACGGGTGTCGTTGGCGCGGAATTTGCGGCGGCTCGGGTACCGGGTCCTGGAGGCTGACCATGGCCCGGCGGCCATCGCGGTATGGCAGGAGCATTCCGGCCAGGTTGACCTGCTGTTTTCCGATATGATCATGCCCGAGGGCCTCACCGGCCTGGATCTGGCTGAGCGATTCCAGGCCGAGAAGCCCGGCCTGAAAGTCGTCATCTCCAGTGGCTACCACGATGAGTTTGCCGGCCCTGCCAAATCCGCTGCCCGCGGTTTCATGTTCCTGCAGAAGCCCCATCACCTCCTGGAGCTATCCCAAACCATCCGCAATTGCCTGGACCAGGAATAGCATAGCGTCAGGGGGGCTTGCCCACCCTACCACGCCATCCGCATATGTTTCCTTTCTTTTTGTGCCAACCCAACGGCAGTGGGGGAAGGACCACCCGCCCCCCCAGGAGGGTGGTTCCTTCCCCTCTGCCTGTTTTGTGTTTTGGTATCTCATTCCTTTATAGGCTTGTGAGACTTTGAGACCTCGCCCGCTTGGTGACCTCAGTTTTTCCAATAAAGGCCTCCAGCCGTGTGGATTACGCCAGCATCTACCAGCCGCTGGAGGTAACGGGCGCTGGTGGCCCGGCTCATGGTGAGTTGGGATTGAGATTCCTCGATAATCCGGCTGAAACTTTTCCCCTCTGTACTGATTCCAACGAGCTTTCAAGCTGAGCCAAATTCGCTGGTTCTTTGGGCCGCTGGCGTTGTTGCTCGCTCGTTTGGCTTCCCAAGCCCTGCGATATTGCTGCCCCAAACTGGGCTGGGCGCGCTCGCGCCTGGCAGTCAGATCGCTGCGGATATGCGCCTC
>CAIYYI010000542.1 GCA_903930345.1 uncultured Verrucomicrobiota bacterium | reverse complement strand
ACCATCAACCGTCTTCCGTCCCCAGTTCCGCCCTCAGCATTCAGCCTTCAGCCTTCAGCCTTCAGCATTTTCTTCTGTTTTCCATGCGCCGCCGCAGAACAGGGTGCCAAAAAGTGCCAGCAAACGACAACCGCGTTCCGTAATTGGTGCGCTGGCCCGGGATGGGTCCTTGCTCCGGCAATCCGGCACCGCCTTGCGCATTGTAAAAATATCCTCTGGTATAGGTCGTACCCCAGCGGCATACTCAGCCCCAGTATTTTCATGCCGCCGCGCGCTCCAGATACCTGTCCCCAATGCGGCGCGGATTTGAATCCGCGTGCGCTCTGCTGTCCCCAATGTGGTTCCGACTGGAAAACGGGCTGGTCTGATCAGGCCACCGGACAAAGGTTGGACTTGCCGGACGACGAGTTCAATTACGAGGAGTTTGTCCAAAACGAGTTTGGGGATGGACCCAAACGAAAGGGCGGACCGGGTTGGGGTGGAAAAGTGCTCGCCGTCCTCCTGGTTCTCCTGTTGGTGGGGTGGGTTTTTTCGGCGTTGTTCCCCACCTTGCTGCAGGCTTTGCGTTGACTTCAGGCAGTACTGTGGGGATCATGGCTCAACACAATATGAAGCTGCAAACCTGTCTTCTGCTCCCTGTGGCCGTCCTGGCAACCACCCTCGCCTTGCCGGGTGCCGAAACCGCCACCAACAGCATCCAGCTCGTGCCTGCGGGCAAACGCGGGGCAACCATGCAATACCCCTCCTTTGGATCCGTTGAGCGGCTGAATCCCCAAATGGATAAGCTGGTGCCCAAAGGAGCAACGTTGGAGAAGCTGGCTGAAGGGTTCAAATGGAGCGAAGGGCCGGTATGGCTGGGTGATCGGCTGGTCTTCTCCGATGTGCCAGCCAATATTGTTTATCAGTGGCAGCCCCTTGGCGGATTGAGCGTTTTTCTTCAGCCCAGTGGTTTCACGGGTGCGGCCGGCCGGAATGGTGAATCCGGTTCCAACGGCCTGGGCCGGGATGCCCAAGGCAAACTGTTGCTCTGCCAGCATGGCGATCGCCGGGTGGCCCGTCTGAACGCCCGGGGCCAATTTGAAAGCGTGGCGGAGTTTTACAAATGGTACCGCTTCAACAGCCCCAACGACCTCGCGGTCAAACGCAACGGCGACATCTATTTCACCGATCCTCCTTACGGTCTCGAAAAAGGTGCTGACGACTCCAAGCGGGAGCTGCCATTTTACGGCGTTTTTCGGGTGAATCCAAAAGGCATCGTGACGTTACTCACCAATGAGCTGACCCGGCCCAACGGCATCGCGTTTTCGCCGGATGAAAAAACCTTGTACGTCGCCAATTCCGACCCGCTGAAGCCGCTTTGGATGGCCTACCCGGTGTTACCGGATGGCACTTTGGGTGCCGGTCGGGTGTTTTTTGATGCGGCCAAACTGGCGCAGGAGCGCAAAGGCGGCTGCGACGGCCTCAAGGTGGACAAAGCGGGCAACCTGTTTGCCACGGGCCCGGGTGGAATCCTGGTCATTTCTCCACAGGGACAGCATCTCGGCACCATCATGACCGGAGTGCCCACGGCTAATTGCGCGTGGGGTGGCGATGGAAAAACGCTCTACATCACCGCCAATCACTGGTTGTGCCGCATCACCACGTCCACGCAGGGCAAGCCTTGAATTTCTTCCCCCATGCGGGTGTATCTCTTTGCCCATCGGCCAGGCTGCCTCACTTGCGGGATGCGCTTCGGTCCATGAAAATGTAAGCCGGACTTTCGCCAATGATCAGGGAGATGGCGGCTGGGCCGGTCTTCTCCCAAGAAGGCTGCGGAGCAGCCCCGTTTGTGGTCGCCATGCCAGCCACCTCGACTGGCAGTGACGGCAACCCGCTCAAGTTTGCTTTTATTTCCCGGCTCACGTGGCGCTCCTTCTCGTTCGTACGGGCACCAGTGGGCGACCAGACCGCCCAGATGACACGGTTTGATTCGGTTCCGTGTTCGAATTCATAAACGGAAAGATCATCCACGCTCTTCCGGACAATGCGTTTGAAACGGTAATCCCCCAGCGTTTCGTAGAGCTGTTTGACGGCCCAAAAGGACATCTTTGGAACAAACTTACGCGTCAGCCCGGCGCAGCCATGGACGCTGGGCGAATCGTTGTCGTCATAATAGTAGATGTAGGCGCGCTGAACATCCCGCTCGGCGAAGACGAAGCAGGACCGGACCAGGTACTGGGCCTGCTGCAAATCCGTGTGCCCCTGCCAATCGAGCTTGAGGAACCAGTCTCGCCGTCTGCTCATAGCCTCGGGAGTGCAGGCGTCGTAGCCAAACTCGGTGATCCAGACCTCCTTGCCCGGGGCGTGCGCGTTGCGCCAGGCGATGGCCTCATCCACAACCTGGAGATAGGCAATGGCAGGATCCTCAGGATAGCTGCGATTCCACGGGCTCTCGCTGGGATTTTTCCGTTCGATGGCGGCATAGGTGTGCAGGTTGATGACGTCGTACAACGGCAGAATGTCCTGCTCGCCATAAATGCCGCGCAGATCCTGGGAGTAATCATCTCCCGCGCGTGCCTGAACGGCGGGCGTGAGAATACGGACCTCGCATCGCCCGCCCGAATGCCCAGCGCCATCTGTTTGAAAATGGTTTTGAACAGGGTCCGGTCGAATTTCGCTCCCGGCTCATTGCCGATCTCCATGGAGGTGCAGAGTTTCTCCGGTCCGGATGGTCCGTAATAGCTGGCCATGGCCTTGCCGTAATCGTGGCACCACTGTTCCTGGCCGGACCAAAACCGCTGGTACTCGGCCGTGTCAGGCTGGAAGCCACTGAATTGGATGCAAATATCCGTTTCATACCCAGCCTTTTGCCAACGGCCATAGACATCGTTCTTCCAGTTCACCCGGTTGACACAAACCGGAACCGTGACGGGATCGCCCGGCTTTTTCACATCCCAGTTGACGTTGTGGTAATTGCGGACAAGCCGCCCAACCTGCCGGTACAGCTCCGGTTTGAAGGTGAAATGCCCGTTGATGGCCAGAAAGTTTTTGAACAGCGGCTTGTCGGGGGACTTTTCAGAACCAGCCATGCCAGGTACCCCACCCTGGCCCGCCCACCCTCCCGAATCGGCAACTCGCTCACGACCGCTGTGGTTGGTGTTGGCACCACCGGCTGGATCCGGTAACGCAGCCAAGAGACCGGACGCTGTGCACAGCCAAAGCACCACCACCGTCGCAAGCAACCCAGCCGGGCTTTGGTTTCGTGAAATTTTTGTCAGGTCCATACTGTTTCTCTCAGTGGGGATTGATCATCCATTGAACACCTCCATCTCAAAAAAGCCGACGGCCCGAAAGGGTGAACTTCCGGGCCGGGCAAAGAAGATAAAAACCCACTGAGGTTATTTGACACCAGCAGCCGGCTTGGTCTCCGCCGGTTTGGCTTCGGCAGGCTTGGCCGCCTCGGGCGGAGCCTTGGCATTCAAGTCCGCCAGCACGGCATCCGTCAGGTCGGCGTCGCCGCTGTTGAACATCACGGTGGGGGCGGTGTTGGAGGTCTCACCGGAGGTGTCCAGCACCAGTGTGAAAGCACCCGCTTTGGCCTTCACCGCAATGGTGTCGCGGAGTTCCTTGACGATATTGTCGCGCATGCGGCGCTCCTGCTCGCCCAGATTGGCGCGGGCATTGCGCACGAACTGTTCCATGGCCACCTCGACCTGGCGGATTTCGAGCAGCTTGTCCTCGGCGCCTTTCTTGCGCTTCTCCCGCTCCTCGGCAGAAACGGTCTGGTCGTTGGCTCCTTCGAGAAGTTTTTTATACTCCTCATCCAGCTTTTTGTACTTTTCCTTGATCGCGTTGCTCTCCCGCTCCATGTCTGCGGTAAAGTCTTTCAGCTTGGTGTTGGCCTGTTTGGTTTTCCAATAGCCGTCGAACAGCTTTTTGAGGTCAACCGTGGCGATTTTCGGGGCCTGGGCAGCGGTGGCGGCAGTGCAAAAAGCCGCTACCGCGAACAGACAGGCCAGACGTATGATGGTCGATTTCATTTTCAATTATGAGGGTGCTGATTAAAACTCGCGGGTGTATCCCACGCCGAACTGAAACTTGCCGCTGCTATCATTGTTGATGTCCGTATGCATCGGCACGCCAAAGTCAAAGCGCAGCGGACCAATGGGCAGGTTCAGACGGAGGCCGACGCCCCAGTTGTCGTTATAGAAGCTCTCGCCCATCGCCGTATTCGGGTTAAAGCTGAAGGAGCTGCCGTAAACCTTGCCAATGTCATAGAACATCGCAAAGCGCAAACGTTCAATAATCGGCAGGCTGTATTCCATGGACCCGTACCAGTACGTTTCACCGCCAATCGGCTCGCCGAAGGCATCGCGCGGACCGACCTCGCGGTAATCATAGCCGCGCAGGGAGTAGAGTCCGCCGAGGAAGTAGCGGTCGAAGATCGGCACGCGGGTCGAATCACCGTAGCGTTCCACAGCGCCGGAGCGGCCCGTGATTTCAAACACATGCCCTTCCCAGAATCCGGGGAAGTAGGTGGCGTGGCGCAGCTCAAACTTATAGTAGTCCGTATCGCCCATGAACGGTCCGCCGGCCAATTCATCCAGCAGTTCCGTGCGCTGACCCTTGGTGGGGAAAGTCGCGTTGTTACGGGTGTCGTAGGCCAGAGAGGTGCCCACCTTTGACACCACGCGGCTGCCCGCTTCCGCCTGGATGATCGGAGAGGCGGCGTCGCTGACGTTGACAATGCCGACGTTTTCAATGGTGTAGGAAACGGAACCAATCAGAAAGTCGCTGCCCAGGGCGCGCGTCAGGCTCAGCCGGGCACCCGTGCGGCGCTCGTCATAGAGGTCATTGGCGCTGACGAAGTCCAACCGACGATGGTAGAGATCCACCCCGAAGGCCAGCTTGCGCTCCAGGAACCAGGGTTCCACGAAGGAAATCTGGTAATCCTGCCGCCGCGTGCCAATGGAGGAACGGAGGCGGAATTTCTGGCCGGCACCCTCGAATTTCGGGGGTTTGAACAGGTCGAAATTACCCTGGGTAAACTCGGCAAAGCCCACCACGGAATCGACCGAGCTGAAGCCCGCGCCGATCATGAAGTTGCCGGTGCTCTTTTCATCCACACCCACCACCAGGTTTTTGCGGCCACGCACATCGGTGGGCTCGGGCCGGGCATCCACCTTCTCGAAGTAGTTCAGACCCTCCAGACGGTCTTTGCTCAGCTTCACACGGACAGTGTCAAACACCTCGCCCGGAGCCACCGCCAATTCGCGACGGATGACCTTGTCCTTGGTTTTGACATTGCCGCGAATCTCGATCTTCTCAATGTACGATTTCTCACCTTCCTCGATCTGGTAGATGATATCCATGGTCCCCTTTTCGACGTTGGGACTCTTGAGGGCGAGCACGGAGGTATCGACATAGCCCTTGGCACCGTAAATGTCCTTGATGGCCTCGACATCGGCGGAGAGGCCCTTCGGGGTGAAAGTCTTGTTGACCCCCATTTTGAGGGGGCTGCCCAGTTCGTTGGTGGTGAAGAGCGTGTTGCCCTTGAACGCCACGCCGCCCACCTGGTACTTCTTGCCTTCGGTGACCATGAAGCGCACCACCATGCTCTTGGGGCCGGTGGAATCCTGCTTCACTTCCTTGAGTTCAAAGTCGATATAGCCCTCGTTGCGGTAGAATTCCGCCAGCTTTTCCTTGTCGTCCTCCAGCATCTCATCCTTGATGTAGCCGGAGCCGGTCAGCCAGGAGAACATCCAACGTTTGCGGGTTTTGACCACCTTGGCCAGCTTCTTGTGGGTGAACTCGGTGGCCCCCACAAACTCAACCTTCTCAATCTTGACCTTGGGGCTTTCGGTGATTTCAAACGTGGCGGTGCCACGGCCGGCCTGCTCATCGACGCTGAGCACATACTTGGCCACCGTGCGGGGATAGCCCGCCTTCTGGTACATCTTCTGGATCTCCTGGGCATCCATGAAGAGTTTCTTTTCATCCAGCGGCTGGCCCACCTTGGCGGTGGTCTTCGTGAGGAGCTTCTTGTCCTTGTACTTCTTGTTGCCGGAAAACTTGATGGCAGTGAGCAGCGGTTTGCCCTGCAACTCGTAAATCAGCCCCACCCCCTCGGGAGTGGTCTGCTGCTGCACCTGAATGTTGGCGAAAAAGCCGGTCGCATACAGGTTGCGCACGTCATCATCCACGCTGGTCTGGAGGAAAGGCTCGCCGATCTTGATGCGAATGTGGGAGCGGATCAGGTTGTCACTGGCCGTCGCGGGGCCCACATGGCGGATCTCGATTTTGGAGACCTTGGCGGGCGTTTGCGCCTGGAGGATGGCCGCCAGGGAGGCGATGACAAACACTACGGCCAGCAGCCGGGCCGTGAGTCCGAACAAGTATCGTAATTTCATGGTCGTTATTAACCGTCAGCCGGCACATCGGAGGCGCTGACTTTGGCAGCGCTTTCGTAGCGTGTGTATCCTTTGAGGAAGGTCAGACAGACATCGCCCGTTGGACCGTTGCGCTGCTTGGCAATCAGCAGGTTAATCGCCTGCGCGCCAGACTCATCCGACGAACCGCCACCATCCTCATCATCCCCAGTGTTGGGCTTGTACAACAGACCCACCAAATCGGCATCCTGTTCAATGGAACCCGACTCGCGCAAATCGGACAACCGCGGTTTGCGGCTTTTGTCTTTTTCCAATTCGCGGTTCAACTGGCTCAACACAATGACCGGAACCCCAAGTTCCTTGGCCAATGACTTGATGCCGCTGGATATATCGGCGATTTCCTGCTGCCGATTATCCTTCGCCCGCGCGGCAGTAGAACGGAGCAATTGCAAGTAGTCAATCACGAAAAGCTTGATGCCATATTGCTGGTACATGCGGCGTCCTTTGGCTCGCAATTCCAGGATCGACATGTTGGCCGAATCATCAATGAACAAGGGGGCGCTGGCCAGTTCGCTGGCGCTGCGGGTCAGCTTCGGAAAGTCCCGCTCCGCAATGAATCCCTCGCGAATGCTGCGCAGGTTCACCCGGGACCGGGAACACAGCATACGCATGACGAGCGATTCGGCGGTCATTTCCAGGCTGAACACGGCCACCGGCTGCTTCAAATCAAGCGCCACATGCTCGGCGATGTTCATCGCCAGGGAGGTTTTGCCCATGCTGGGACGGGCCGCGATCACGATCATTTCACCCGGATGAAACCCGGTGGTCATTTTGTCCAAATCCGCAAACCCGGTGCTCACCCCGCTCAGGGCTCCGTGCGATTTCTGGAATTCCTCAATCTGATTGATGGCCTTGACTACCAAGTCTTTGATGTTGTTTGACTTGGATTCAATGCGCTCTTCCCCGATCCGCAGCAGGCTGGTTTCGACATGATCGAAAAACTCCTCAATATCCCCTTCCTGATCATAGACTTGCGTGATGGTCTGTGTGCAGGCCTGCAGCAGGCGGCGGAGAAAATACTTCTCCCGCACAATCTCCCGGTAATAGGTGAGGTTGGCGGCGGAAGGGACGGCGTCTTGAAGGCTCACGAGGTAGGTCAACCCCCCCACCCCGTCCAGTTGGTTGTGGTCCTTCAGATGCTGTTGCAGCGTGATCAGGTCCACCGGTGCCCGGTGCTGGTACATCTCCACCACCGCCTCGTAGATCGTGCGATGGCGCAGGTCGTAAAAAACCTCGCTGCCGGACTTGTTTGCCCCCACAAAGTCTCCGATGGCCTCCAGCGGGGACAAAAGCATGCACCCCAGCACCCCCTGCTCGGCTTCGACCGAATGCGGCGGCAAGCGGTCCAAAGCGGTCACATTGGCCTTGGCCGGGCGCTGCCGCCGGGTACGTTTAAGATCGGGCGTGGGGGTTTCCTCCACGACCGCGTCAAAAGACTCATTCATCGGCGCCAATGAAACCGGGATTCCGCCGGTTTCTCAACTCCGGATGCGGATACTTATTCACAGTCCGGCTTCAGCTATTCACAGGTTGTTCAGAGGGTTGTTCCCAAAGCATTGCCCTCAGGGCAGCCGAGACCTGGCCCCCTTGACCACCAACCGGATGACCGCCGGCTGGTTGGTCTGGTCGAAACGGCTCACCAGCTGCCGGTAGAACGGGATCGCCTCGGCCGGGCGCCCGGCCTCCCAGAGCAGGTCGCCGGCGGATTTCCAGGCCTGCACCACCTCCCACTCCTGCGCGGCGTAGCGGGTGCCCACCTCGCGGTAGCACCGCACGGCCTCGGCCAGGTTGGTGCGGGCGGCGTGCAGGTTGCCCAGGTTGCGGCAGGCCTGGGCGGCGTAGAGGTCCTGCTCCGGGTATTCCTTCAGCAGGCGCGCATAGCTGGCGGCGGCCTCCTCCTGCAGCCGACGGCGCTCGGCCGGGGCGGCCAGGGCGGAGGGCAGATGGAGGTTGCTCACCGTGTTGAGGAACAGCTGGCGCGCGGCCTCCGCCCGCTCCGGTCCGCCCGTCGGACGGGAGCCGCAGCCAGCCAGGCTCAGGGCCAGGGCCGCCAGCAGCAGCCAGCCGGCGATCAGCGTTTGAGGAGCAGCGCGCACAGGCAGTCAATACCGCGTCAGCGGGTCGCGTTCAAGCCCTGGTTGGTCACCAGCTCGTAGGTGAGCTTTTCCTTGGACCGCGCCGGGAGGGTGCGCAGGAACTTGACCTTGGTGGCATCCACCTTCTCGTAGGGGGCGGTGGTCTTGAGCGACCAGTCGCCCTGGAAGTTGCGGCGCACATCCACCACCACCGGGATCTCGCGGGCGTTTTGCAGCTCGATCTCCCAGGTCTCGCGCACGGTCCAACCCGCCACGTTGTTGTGGTTGTCAAACCGGAGGTCCTCCTTCACCCAGTTCATCAGGCGCGGGACGATGAACACCTCGCGGTCCGGCCCCAGTTCCAGATCCACCGTCTCACCCACGGGGAGGTATTTCACGTTGGATTTGCCGCCGTACGCCAGCAGGCCATCCGGCGTGGTGGCGCGGAAGGATTGGACCGTCCCGTCCGGCAGCGGCTCCGTGCCCAGATGCGAGGGCACGGCGTTGGTGAAACGGTAATATCGCTGCACCACGTCCCCCCAGGTTTCTCGCTCGTACTTGCAAAAGCTCACCACCGGCACCGCCGGCACGGCAAAGGAGATGCGCCGCCGGGTCCAGCCGTTGGGGATGGTGTCGCGCCCCTCGACAGTGTAGAGGAAGTACTCGGAGGCCCCCTCCTTGAGGATCTCGCGCGGCGCGGATTCCAGCTTGTCCACGCTCTCCGCCAGGGCTCCGCCGATGCCCCCGCCCCGGAAGAACAGCTTCTCGCCACTCAAATCCTTCCGTTTGGCGAAGTTGGCCACCACCGCCGATTTGCGGCTCTCCTCCAGCCGCAGGCTCTCATCCTGGATGGAGGCCAGCCGGCGGATTTCCTCGACCAGCTTGACCACGCCCACCACGAGCCGGATCTGGGCGTTTTCGTAATCCTCGCCGCTCCGGTTGACCACCCGCACGTAGCCGCTCAGCGCCATGGTCCGCTCCTCGCGGGCGGCCTCGGCCACGTAGTCGGCGGACCAGGTGATGCCCGAGGTGAAGTAGCGGATCTCCGCCACGACATCCCCGGCCACCTCGCTCTGGATGCGCCACTCGAGCGTGTTGGCGACGCGCGGTGGGAAGCTCACGTCCAGCACCTCCACCTGATCGGCGTGATTCAGCACCCGGAACTCCACGCTGGTGGGGTCGATGAGCGTGTTGGCCCAGGAGAACTCCAGCCGGTTGAGCCCCTTGCGGAAGGTCAGGTGGCGCGTCTCCCTCACCAGCGTCAGGTCGGCGGAGTTGTAGATGGTCAGCTGCGTGCTGTCCCGGCCCGGCAGGGTGACCACACTGACGCGGGCCTGCGCGGGCGGAACCAGGCCGGCCAGCGCCCCGAGGGCGGCGGCCAGGCAGAGGTGGAAGAGGCGGCGCATGGGTGGTTTAGCGGGTGGCGTTGAGGCCGAAGTTGGTCACCAGCTCGTAGGTGATCTTCTCCTTGGCGCGCGCGGCCAGGGGGCGGACAATCTTCACCTTGGTGGCATCCATCTTCTCGTAGGGCGTCGCCGTGGTGAGCGTCCAGTCGCCCTTGAAATTCCGGCGCACATCGGCCACCACCGCAATGTCCCGGGAGTTCTGCAGCTCCAGCTCCCACGACTCGCGGATGGTCCAGCCCTTGACGTTGCCCACGTTGTCGAACCGGATGTTCTCCTTGGTCCAGTTCATCAGGCGCGGCTTGATCATGACCTCGCGGTCGGGGCCCAGATCCAGCTCCACGCTCTCGCCCACGGGAATGTATTTCACCTGGGTGCGGCCGGTGTAGGCATAGAGCCCGTCCGGGGAGGCGTTACGGAACGCCTGCACGGCGCCATCCGGCAACGGCTCCTTGCCCAGCTTGCTCGGCACGGCGTTGGTGAAGCGGTAGTAGCGCTGCACCTGGTCGCCGAAGCGTTCCCGCTCGTACTTGTAATAGCTGGTCACCGGCACGTCCGCCACCTGGAAGGACGGCAGGCGCTTGGCCCAGCCGTTCAGCACGGTGTCCTGCTGCCCCACGGTGTAGAGGAAATACTCGGACATCCCCTCCTTGATGATCTCCTGCTGCCGACCCGGGGCGATCCCATCGGCATCCATCATCGCCTTGGCGGCCACCGACCGCATGCGGCCGAGCACGGCCGGAGCCGGGGCGCTCACCGCCATGGGCATGGCCGCGGAGGCGGGCACCGGCCCCTGCGCGAGCTGCTTGATGTCCTCCACCAGCTTGATCACCCCCACCACCAGGCGGATCTGGGAGTTCTCGTAATCCTCCCCGCTGTGGTTGGTCACCCGCACGTAGCCGCCCAGGCGCATGGCCTTCTCATCCTGACCGGCCTCCACCACATAGTCGGCGTTCCAGGTGATGCCGCTGGTGAAATAGCGGATCTCCACCACCACCTCCCCGGCCACCTCGCTGTTGATGCGCCACTCCAGCGTGTTGGCGACGCGCGGCGGGAAGCTCACGTCCAGCACCTCCACCTTGTCCGCCTGCGAGAGCGGGCGGAACTCCACGCTGGTGGGGTCGATGAGCGTGTTGGCCCAGGAGAACTCCAGCCGGTTCAGGCCCTTGCGGAAGGTCAGGTGCCGGGTCTCCTTCACCAGGGTGAGGTCGGCGGAGTTGTAGATGGTCAGTTGCACGGTGTCGCGGCCGGGCAGCGTCACC
Organism: uncultured Verrucomicrobiota bacterium; assembly: GCA_903930345.1. GTDB lineage: Bacteria > Verrucomicrobiota > Verrucomicrobiia > Limisphaerales > CAIYYI01 > CAIYYI01. The sequence continues at coordinate 1,502 of CAIYYI010000542.1, read as the reverse complement.
ACGTTGATGCGGGCCGGCAGCGGAAGCGCGGCGGCGATGGTCAGCGCCAGCACCCAGGGCCGGAAGTTGGAGAAAATGGTTTTCATAGGCGGTCCAGGCGGGCGGTTTAGTAGCTCTGGGGCTCGTTGCCCTGGACGTTGATCCGGTTCAGGTTGAACGTCAGCACGGTCTTTTTCGCCCCGGTGCTCTCGGCCGGCAGGGTGAGCTTGTACTCGATCGTGAAGGCGTCCTTGCGCTCAAACGGATGGGTCGATTCCACCATCTTCCAGTAGCCCGGGAAGCGCTCGGAGATCACCAGGTCGGCGGGCTCCTTCTTGAAGTTCTCGATCTCCACCTGGTAAAGCTCCTCGGTGTCCCACAGCACCACGTTGTTGTCGTTGTTGCGGCGCATGTTCTTGCGGTCGTCCTTCATCTTCTTCTGGGTCACCTTCACATCGCGGCCCTGGCCGATGGCCAGCTTCAGCTCCCGGTCCGCCGGGGTCAGCTGCGCCCAGTCCTCGCCGATGAAGGCCACGCCCTCGCCCGCCGGCCCGCCCGCCTTCTCCGCCTGCTCGCGCGTCTTGATGAAGATGCGGACCTTGCCCGGCAGCAGCGTGTGGGTGCCCAGCTTGGACTCCTTGTCATTCTTGATCACGTAGGAGAGCGGCAGGCCCACCGTGTTCTTCTCGTACTCCGGATTCCACGGCTGGCGCGTGGCGTCCCAGGTCAGGATCTTTTTGATCGGCAGCAGATCCACCTTTTCGGACAGCAGCTCCAGGGTTTCCTCGTGCTGGATGGTCTTCTTGAAGCCGGCCCCGTACCCGATGCCCAGCTCGGCCTCGGTCAGGTCTTCGCCGGAGTTGTTTTTCAGCCGCAGATAGTTACGGAAGGTCAGCGCCTTCTCGTTCGGCTCGGCCACCGCGCGGTAGGCGATCTCGCGGGTGAGGCCGGAGAGCAGGTAGGAGATGCGCACGCGCTCCTCCTGGGCGCCGGGGCTCACGATCTCCCAGATCAGGGCGTTCTCGTTGGGCGGATAGCTGGTGTTGAGGACCACCACCTTGTTGGGGCTGGTCAGGGGCCGGACCTGGATGGAATCCTGGTCGATCGACACCCCGCGCCAGGAAAAGTCCACCTGGTTGACCCCCTTTTGCAGGGCGATCACGCGTTCCTCCTCCACCAGAGTGGCATCCGGATGCGCCAGGGAGACCACCACCCGGGCGCGCTCCGGGAGCGCCACCAGCTTCACACGGGCCTCGGAGCGAAAGACGCCCGCCAGAGCCAAAGTTGCCGCCAACCAAATCGTCTTGTTCATAGTTCCGCTTTCTGTTGTTACACCATCATACTGGAGAATTGGACGGATGCCACGCGAAAATGCTCCGGGGAAAGTGGCGATCCAGGTCATTCAGGTCATTCAGGTCATTTAGGTCATTTAGGTCCTGTCTGAAAATTGCGAGGGGTGCTGCGGCGAGGGATTTTGGCTGGGGCCAAGGCGGCGAGGCTGGCGCATCCCCAACGCAGGCTGT
>CAIYYI010000541.1 GCA_903930345.1 uncultured Verrucomicrobiota bacterium | reverse complement strand
GGCAACGCGGGCACCACGCCCGGGGTCAGCTTCCTGGGCACCACCGATAATCTGCCGCTGGAACTGCGGGTGAACGGGGCGCCGAGCTTGCGCCTGGAGTACGCAGGCACAGCCGGCCCATTTGGGCTTCCTTATCCGAACCTCATTGCCGGGTCAGCCAGTGCGATTGGGAGCTACGGTTCTTCCATCGGCGGTGGCAATGCCAACCAAATCGCAGGCGGGGCGGACTTTTCTTTCCTCGGTGGCGGGTCGCACAGTGTCATTGCTTCAAACGCCAGTTCTTCCTTCCTGGGCGGGGGTGGCTGGAATCACATTTATGACAACGCCACCCACGCTGTCGTGGGCGGGGGCGAATGGAGTGTGATCAACGCCGACTCCCATCATTCTTTTCTGGGCTCCGGCGGCTGGTGTAACATCGGCACCAAGACGCCTTACGCGTTCCTGGGCGGCGGCCAGGGGAATTCGATTCAAGCCAACTCCCGTCATGCCTTTCTGGGTGGGGGCGAAAACAACAGCGTGGCCTCGGCCGCGTTTCATTCATTTCTGGGCGGCGGGGCGGAAAACACCATTCAACGCGGTGCCGAGGAATCGTTTCTCGGCGGCGGTTACCAGAATCAGATTCAAACCGATGCCGCCTTTGCCGTCCTGGGCGGCGGTTACGGTAACTGGATCCGCGCGGAAGGCGGGATGGTTCCCGGAGGCCGAGGAAATGATGTGGGCGGGATGTACAGTTTTGCGGCGGGCTATCGCGCCAAGGCCCCCCTGCCGGGCTGTTTTGTCTGGGCCGACGCTAATGGGGTGGACTTCAACACCGGCGTGACCAACTCCTTCAACGTCCGGGCCACCGGCGGCCTGTATTTTGTCACCGGCCTTGAGCCCGACGGCAGCCCGGCCCGCACCACCACCCTGCGCGATGGCCGGGGGATCGCTTTGCCGGCGGCCGACGCCCCGATGTTGACCTGTGGCTGGGATCCCTTTACCAGCGGCCCGAAGGCGGGCCTGGGCCGCTGGGGCATGTTCATGGAGCCGGGGCAACTAAACATCGGCATACCGGACGCATCGGTCGGGCTTCTTCGGTTTAATGTTCGCACTTTTGCCGAGGACGGAACCGGGAGCTATCTGCTCTCGGTAGAGAACGACGGGGACGTGAGGATTACCGGGAACCTTCATGTTTTAGGCGAGATTCAGGAGGGTAGTGATCGCAATGCCAAGGAGAACATCGCGCCGATCAACCCGCGCGCGGTGCTGGACAAAGTCGCCGCCCTCCCGCTCAGCCAATGGAACTACAAGACCAAGCAGAACTCCCCGCACATCGGCCCGATGGCGCAGGATTTCCAGGCCGCCTTCTACCCCGGCACGGATGACAAGAGCATCACCACCCTGGAATTCGACGGCGTGGAACTCGCCGCCATCAAAGGACTGAATGAGAAGGTGGATTCAGAAGTGTCCGCGCTCCGCGCCGGGAATGCGGAGTTGAAACAGCAGAATGACGCGCTGGCGCAGAAGCTGGACGCGCTGGAAAAGCTGGTGCAAACCCTGATTGAAAACCAATGAAACAAAAAACCAATAAGGCAACTATGAAAAAACTACTACTGATCGCCGGACTGCTGCTGCCATTCTTGGGCGCCGCCCAAACCTACAGCATTGACTGGTATAAAATCGCCGGGGGCGGCGGCACCAGCACCAGCGGACAATACACGGTCAGCGGCACCATCGGTCAACATGATGCGAGTGGGGCACTGACGAACGGGCCGGTGACCGGCACCAATTATTATTCCGTCACCGGCGGGTTCTGGGTGTTGCCGCAGGCGGTGCAGGTTGCCGGCGCCCCCGTGCTCAGCATCGTCCCCGCCGCGCCCGGCTATGCCACCATCTCCTGGACGCCGGCTGTCGACGGGTTCGTCTTGCAGGAAAATCTCAACCTCGCCACAACCAACTGGGTGAATTCATCCAGCGCGGCCACCAACCCCGCGACTGTGCCGGCTGGCGGCCCG
>CAIYYI010000540.1 GCA_903930345.1 uncultured Verrucomicrobiota bacterium | reverse complement strand
GGGCCATGCTCGCGATGCGGTCGCCCATCGTAGGCGAAGTAGATGAAGTAGCGGCCATCGGGCGAAAGGTCGCACCGGTTTGCGTAGAGGCGGCCTTTCAGCCATTGGCCCAGGGTGAACTCGTCGGTGCTACGGTTCCGGAGGATCGTGCAGACCTGCTTGGCCGGGCCGCGCCGTATTACGACCGCGAGCGGGGCTTCGCGGGCCAGGATGGCGTGCAGGCGGGCTGGGGACGTTAGCTTCATGGCGTCTTTGCGTTTACGGCGGGGATTATCTGGGAGATCAACTTCCCGTCAAGTGCCGCCACAGTCGCCGGCAGGGCAGACGCACTTAAATTCCCAATAAACGTGCCAAATAGGCGGGATCCCAACCCGCGATGAGTTGCTTGCCGCGAATGCCGCGCTTCTGGGTCTGCTCCCGTTTGAGCAGGTTTAGCGCAAGGCGGCGGAGGGTGGCCAGGTTTTCGGCCGCATAGCCTGCGCGCGCCCGGCTCTGGTCCTCGAGAAAACAGACATCCAGCACCCAGTGGACTTTGTTTTCCACGCCCCAATGGCTGCGCACGGCCCGCGCAAAGGTTTCCACCCCCAAAGGCAGACTGGACAAATAGTAGCGGCGCTCGACGCTGGTCTGGCCGTCCACTTCGCGCACACTCTCGACCATCCCCAATGACCGAAGGCCTTCCCATTGGGACCGATCGGCAAACCAATCCAGTTGCGCGCTCTGGGAATAACGCCGGATTTCCAAGCGTCCGTGGTCCTTCTCCACCGTTTCGAAGGATTCCAACTTGGCCTCGGTCTTGGAAACCTCGGCCGTAGCGGGGCCGTGAGATTGCGGCTGCACCAGCGCCGCATCCAAAAAGCTCTTCACTTCGCCATGCACCTGTTCGTGATTGCCTTTGAGCGCCAGCACATAGTCCGCATCGGCTTCCATGATTTCCCGGGCGATCTTCTTCTGACACCCCATGGCATCCAGGGTGACAATACAGCCGCTCAACTCCAACACCCGCAACAGTTCGGGCCCCGCCGTGATCTCATTGCTCTTGTCGGCTACTTTGAGTTGCCCCAGCACCAAGGCGTTGCTCTCGGCCCACGCGCTGACCACGTATTTGACGCTCGCCTGCTTGTTGGCGGCGCGCCGCAGCGCCTTGCCATCAAGGGCCACCACCTCCTGCGCCACCGTCTGGCGCACGCTCTGGGTCCACCGCAAGAAACAGTCCAGGAATTGCTGCGGATCGATCGCTGCAAACACGCGGTTGAAGGTGTCGTGGGAGGGGATGCCATGGGTCAGTTGCAGAAAAGTCTTTAGCCACTCTTGTTTGGCGTTCCCAAAAGCCTCCATGTCGTTGAAGGTTTCTCCGCCACAAAGTAGGGTGCAGACCCCGACCACCAAAACATCAACCAAAGCGTGAAACCTGCGCCGCTCCAGGCGTGGGTCCGGCACCTGCCCGAGGTGCGCGAGGAGGCTGCTTTGTGCCAGTGCTGGTTCGTTCCGATCGGTTTCAGGATGCAAATGCATCCAATCCATCTATACACATCGTACAAAAGTACAAGGAAATATTTCTCGATTGGTTTCCTTAGGCTTTTTATGCGTCTGCCCTGCCCTAAATCCGCAGGTAAGGCCTCCGGATTGCGGGCGAGCGGTGCGGGCGAGTGCGGCAGAGGGTTCCTGAGCGGTTGGCGACGCTGGCGGGGCGGATGGACCAGCGGTGCGGGGCGCTCGCCAAGCCGCGCGGAGGGTTTCAGGCCCATCCACAGCGCATTGTGGGCATGACCGAGCGCGACGGAAGGGCTTTCCCGTCGTGGGGGGGGGGG
>CAIYYI010000539.1 GCA_903930345.1 uncultured Verrucomicrobiota bacterium | reverse complement strand
GTCTGCCCCCGCCTCTTGGATCGGCTTCGCCACCCCCCCGCCCGTCAACCCCGCTAGGGCAGCGCTCTTTCCTGCCGCGGCGGAGTTTTATCCCACCTCGGCGACGTCCGTTGGCGCCGGGGCGGAGAGCAGTCTGGAAGTGGGGAAACTGCTCCCGAAAGCAGCGACGTTCAATTCCGCTGGTTTGCGGAGGCTTCCCGCTGGTCCCAAATTGCGTCTGGATGGTCCCACTTTCGGCTCCGCTTGGTCCCGGTGCCAGCCGGAAAGAGCGGGTTCCGGTAGCGCCAGGCTGTCCCAGTTATCATCTATTGCGCTGGGTAAACACGCGGGGCGATCAAGGCCCGTGGGGGGAGACGGTCAGCGCTACGATTGTCGGGTAGAAAACAACGAAGAGACAAAGTAACGAAGCAAATATGAAACTAAACACATTCATCCTCACTGCCGGTCTGGGACTGGCCGTTATCGCGCCTAGGGCACTGATGGCAACGGTTTTTGCCACTGATCCGACCGGCAATTGGAATACTAGTGTCGAGTATGCCACGGTGGGAACTCCGTTCACCGTGGGCGGAAACCCAATGGTGATCACCTCGCTCGGTTTCTTTGACATGGACGCGCACGGGTTGTCCACTCCCCACCTGGTGGGCATCTACAACCAAGCCCGCACCCTGCTGGGGAGCGTGGAGGTGCGGGCCGGCACCGCTTCGACCCTGCACAATGGGTCGCGCTGGGAACCACTTGTCGAGCCTATCGCGCTCTATGCCAACACCACCTACATGTTGGCAGCCACGATTGATTCAATGGGGGATCCTTTCAATGTGGCCGCTCCGGCCGAAGTCACTCTGGGCAATGGCTTCACTTTGGCGGGAACGAATTGGACCTATGCTCTTGGGGCAACATTCAAGTATCCCGGCTCTCAGGGCACCGGCGGTCGTTACCTTTTCGGTGGGAACATGGCGGCAAGGGACACGGACCCCGTGCCCGAACCCGGCCAATGGGCGATGATGGCGGTGACGGCTTTGGGCATCGCCGGCTACGCGGCGCGGCGCGTCCGGGCCAAAACGAATGTCGGGTAGATAACAACAAAGAAGCAAAGTAACAAAGAAAGCATGAGAAAGAACATAATGATAATCCTCACCGCCAGTCTGGGACTGGCCGCCGCGCCCGGTGCCTGGGCGGCTACGGTCCTGTCCGACAACCTTGGCAAAGCCCCCTTTGACGCCGACCGGGTGTTCGGACCCATTTGGGGTGCCGCCAGATTCAACACCGACGCCCAAGCGTACAGTTTGAGTTCCGTGGTGCTCTGGGCCAAGAGTGTGAGTTCCGGCAGCGCCACGGCGGAGCTTTATTCTGACAATGGCGGCACCACGCCCAACGCGTCTCTGGGCAGCCTCAGTTTGTCCGGGTCATTCCCGCCGTCGGCAGGCCCCGCCACCTTTACCGCTTCTGGGATTACGCTGGCTCCCACCTCCGCCTACTGGATAGTGGTCAAGGGCACAGGCAGTGGGGTGGACTGGTACTGGACCGACGACCTCAATGGTACCGGCGCCGGGTTCGACACGCACTACGCCATAAGCGACAACGCGGGCAGCACTTGGGGGGATATTGCCGATGTGGACCCCTTCCAGATGCAGGTGAATGTGGACCTCGCCCAAGTGCCGGAACCCGGCCAATGGGCGATGATGGCGGTGACGGCTTTGGGCATCGCCGGCTACGCGGCGCGGCGCGTCCGGGCCAAAACGATTGTCGGGTAGAAAACAACGAAGAGAGAAAGTAACGAAGCAGATATGAAACTAAACACATTCATCCTCACCGCCAGCCTGGGGCTGGCTGTTGGCGCGGCGAGCGCGCAGGCAGGCATTATTTTTGCCTCGAATCCGAGCGGAGGTTGGGGTGAGGGTGGTAATCCGGGGGCGATGGGGACACTCTTCACCGTGGGTGCCAGCGGGGCGACGATCTCCTCGCTCGGTTACTTTGACGAGGGTGGAGATGGCCTGGACTACGCCCATACGGTGGGAATTTTCAAACTCGACCTCACACTGATGGGCGTGGTGACGGTGCCCGGCGGCACGGCCGCCCCGCTGCACGACGGCACGCGTTGGGCGGGCCTCCTTACGCCGATCTCGTTGGCGGCGAATAACACCTACATGCTGGCCTACACCCTGGGGGCAACGGGAGACCGCGTCAACGTGGTGAC
>CAIYYI010000538.1 GCA_903930345.1 uncultured Verrucomicrobiota bacterium | reverse complement strand
CCAATTGGCCGGGTCGCTCGCGCCAGCCAGGGGATCGATGATTTCCAACGACCGTCCGGTGCCATCAGCCTCCGAAGGCCAGGCTCCGGAATCATTGTAAGTGACGGACATCACCTCCTCATTGAGGGGGTTTTTGAGGGCAATCCGTCCCCCGGCATTGCTCAGTTTGCCACCGAAATAATCAAACGGGGTCACCCCTGGATAGCGGGCGAGCCAGCCGGGAGGGAATTCGTTGGACGCCAACACGATGGTCTGACCCGAAGCCAAAATGGTGTCCGGCGCAAACCGGTAATCCAGTTCCCCAGCCAGGCTGAAGCGTCCGATATTCAGCGGGAGCGGCCCGACATTGCGCAACTCCACGAATTCATAAGCGTCCCCCCCCAGCGGATTGTACATGATCTCGGTGATGCGCAGAGGTGTGCCCAGGCTTTCCACCTGAAAGGCATACTCCACCAGAGCACTCCACTGACCGGCATTGAGCGTGCGAGCCTTGACCACCAGGCTGTTGTTGATCGTGATTTCGCCCGAATAGACCGACGCATTGGACAAAACCGTGCCCGCACCGGGCACCCGGGGATCGGTGCCGTTGACCGTGTAGTAAACGACACCCGCCGGGGCGTTGGTCACCAGGAGCGCAAACTCGCTGGCCACACGCCCACCCTGCTGGTTGAAGGCCGGGGCGGTCACATTGGCCGGGCTGGGATAGAGACTCGCCGCAATCAACTGGTTGATAAATGCCGTTTGGCGCGGGACAAAATAGTTGGTATATATCCGATCCACCTCGGGCAGCCACGAATTACTGCGGGTATGAAGCATGTATGGAGTGGCTTGAAACTGGTGAGCATCCCGGCGGTAGTCCCCCCAACGCGCGGATTCAGCAATAATGGCCGTATCCAACACATCGATCCATTTCTTCCATCTCGCGGAACTGGCATCCGGCGTAAGCGCCCCGTTGTTGAAAAGGTGCTTCTGCACCCGATCGCCAAAGGCAACCCGGTATTCCGCGCTTTTGACCAGGTTGGTATGCATTCCTGAGGGAATATCCGTGCTGGTCACGCGATTGTCATTGGCTCCCTCAATATACCGCTCAGCATCCCAGACCAAATATTTGTACTTTTCACCGGGCGCACGGCGACGGATGGCGTTCCAGTTGCCATCGAAGCCCCAGTCCTGGTTGGCGGCATAAAAGTTCAGAAGAATGTAATCAATGTAATTATTCACGTCGAGCATGGTGCCCGCCGTCACGTAGTTGGCATACTGACTTTGGTCAGAACCCCGGATGAAGGAGGTCATGTTGTTGTAGAAGGTGGCGTCACCATCAATTGACTGGGTTGGTTTGGAGGCCATGACATCATAATCCTCCTTGGCGCCCCCGAAATAATTGGCGGCGAACTTGGCATCGATCTTTTCAGAGAATTCATACACCCCCCAAAAGACGCCGTTGATGTAGAGGTGGAAGAAACGGCTGTAGGATGCGGCGCCACCCATGGCGCGCATGGCGTCCTTGCCCCAGGCATCGCGAATCCGAGTGCCGCGACCTCGCTGGGCAGGATCGGGATGCACCCAGGAGTTGTTATAGTCAGCGCGGAGCACAAGGGAATCAAAGGAGGTGGCTGGCGATTCAGGGAAAACCGGGTATTCCAGCCGCGTTGGGCCAAAAGCGCCCTTGAACAAAAGGCGAAAAGGATGTTTAGGAGTTTTTTGAGGATTGCGCGACGCGTTTCCCTGAATCTGAATGCCGCAGTTGATCTGAAACGCGCTCTGCCCATTGGTCAGCAGCAACTCCGCTGAACAGGACTTTTCCCACGCCGCGCCCCGGTAAAGGGTGGT
>CAIYYI010000537.1 GCA_903930345.1 uncultured Verrucomicrobiota bacterium | reverse complement strand
GTGGCTATCCTGCAACTCCGACCGTTCATCCGCGGTGATCTGCTTGGTCGTCTCGACTTTGAGATAGGTCAATCCCTTGAGCGCCGCCAAATGCCGGAGCCCGGCGGCAGTGAAATCACTGCTGATGGTCAGCGAGGTCAACCGGGTGACGTCTGCCAGTGGGGCCAAGTCCGCGTCCGTGAGCCGGTTGATCTGGTTCAGCACACTGAGTTGTTCGACCGCGGCGATGCGCGAGATGTGCCGCAGGCCCTCGCCGGTGACATTCCCAACGGTCAGGTGCTTGAGCCGCTTCAGGCTGGCCAGGCCGGCAAGATCGTGACTGCGGCAGCCCGTAATGTGGAGTTTCTCGAGATGTTCGAGCTTGGAGAAGTCCAGCGGGACATCGTCCAGGGAGCGGAACTCTTCAATCTCCAACTCGACGAAGTTCGTGACCGTATTGAGATGGTTCACGCCGACGGTGGTGATGATATGCGGCGAGTAGAGTTGAAGCCGCTTCAGGGATGGATGCGAACGGAGCGCGGCCATGCCGGCATCGGTCACGGCGACGGTATCGTGAAGCGCGAGTCGCCCCAGGTTTCGCAAACCGGCAATGTGAGCGAGGCCGGCATCGGTCAAGCCATTACCGCGGAGTTCCAGTTCCTCCAGCGATTGCAGTTGGCTGAGGCGTTGGATTCCGACTTCTGTGAATCTGTCGCAATTCGGGAAAACCAGCGATTTCAGGTTGGTCAAGCGTGCCAGATGCGCCAGCCCGGCGTCGGAGAATGGGCCGTCGTGATAGCACGCCAGTTTCTCCAGCAAGGCAAACTGGGCGACATGTTCGAGCGTCTTGTCCGAAAGGCCCCTGGTCATGTTCTGGAAGTGCGGATTGAGCGAAAGATACCTCAGCACAGGCAGCGGACCAAGCCCGGTCAGCATCGCATCCGTCAGCGGTCCGCTCAGCGTCAGCTCCTGCAAATTCGTCAGGGAGGAAAGGGGTTGCAGGCTCGTCCCCTCACGCACGTCGCCAAGCCCCAGCTTCCGAAGCTCCGTCAGATGGGCCAAGGGTTCGAGACTCTCCTTGCCTGTGTTGCCAAGGTAGAGTGATCGCAAGCGGGTGAGCTTCGCGAGGGCGGCGAGCTGCTCCCGGGTGCCGCCTTCCTTGAGGCTGAGTTCTTCCAGCGTGTTCGCTTTGGCCAAAACGTCAAGGCCATCGGCCTTGACGTCGCGCGCGCTCACGAATAATCGCCGGAGTCGCGGCAGGCGGGCCAGTTCGCCCAGCCCGGGACCGGCGATCCAGAGGTTCTCCACGTTCTCCAGCCGGGCCAGACATTGGAAATCCTTTGCGGTGGGTTCGCATTCGGCGTAGAGGGCCAGATCCGTCAGCGATTGGACGCGGCTGATATGTTCCAAACCCGCTGCGCCGGCTTGGTCCAAGTAGAGATAGAGGCGCTGCAAGGACTTCAATCTGGCGAGGAACTCCAGGCCCGCCTCCGTGACGTCGGTGTGTCGGAGCGAGAGCGTCCGCAAATGGGGATACGCCAGCACCACGGCCCCCACCCCCTCGTCCGTCAGCCTGCGACGGGCGTTCTCACCATCCACCACCAGAGCGGCCAGCGGGAGGCTCCCTCTAAGCCCAAGCCGATCCAGATCCCCGCAGGCATCGCCGGTGACCGACAAGCCCAGCCACTTGCCTGCCGGCGGCTTGGTTGTTCCGGTCGCAACGCCGAGACACTCCCAATCCGGCAGGTCGCTGAGCCAGCCCTTCCAAGCATTGGTCGAATCGCGTTCAATGGCCTTGAGCTGACCGAGAAGCCGTGATCCATCGTCGCTGCGGCCGTGATGGACGAATTCCAACCTGACCCGGACAGCGGCGCGCAGGGTGTCCATCGGGACTTTGAATTCAGCCTCGTTGCTGGGACTAAAACGCGCGACAAAGGATGAGCGTTGCATCTCATCCGGCCGAAGTCGGCAGTCTTCATGCGTCTCTCCCTCGCGGAAGATCATCCTGCCGCCAACCTCAAAAAGCGTGAGGTTCAGCTGGATTTGCCGACCCGTATCTTTCTTGCCCAGGAAATTGAACCGCACTTCCACCTCGCCGCTGTTGCTCGTGTTGGTGAAGGCCAGGGAAAGCGGCTCCACAAAACTGCCACCCTTCGAGAGCTTCTTGAAACAGCCCATGGTCGTGTCCGGGATTTCGAGCATCAGGATTTCCCGGGGCCTGGGCGGGGCGTCCGTGGTGGCGGAGTGGGCTCGGACAAGGCGCAAGGAACGCATGTCGGGCTGCCAACTGCAATCGGCAAGGAATTGCTCCGCGGTCTGGCAGGGCTGAACTGGGATAAGGCCGAGAATGTCGGCAATGGAATTGAGGATGTCGGATCGTTTGCCCGAGAGCACCGTGAGCACCAGATTTGAGGAAACACCCACCACATGGCAGGGGGCGCTGCAGTAGAAGCGGCGGAATTCCCACAACTTGACCGCCTCGGGGCCGCAGTTGGGGTGGGGAAGAATGTTGAAGGTGAATTCCGCGGTGCCGGCTCGGTTCAGCTTCGTTCCCCAAAGGAGGCCGCTCCGCACTTCCCATTGGCCACCGACGGTCTGCGTAAGCCGGTTGGTGAGTGAATTGAAGAAACCATCGTTGGCGCTGGAGTACTTCGACTCGTGCTCAATGCGGGCAACGACCGTCGAGGCGGCTTCGTGAAGCATGCCCTCACTGCGCTGAAAGGGCGGCTGATAACAGTGTGCCATGACGATGGTGTTGCGGCATACCACATAGATCCCGTTGGGCAACCCGGAGTTGAACCACCATCGCCGCCCGCCGAACTCATGCGTGTCTCCCGGTTCGATCACCGACGTCACGTCCTTCTGCAATGCTTCCATCGCCTGGGTGGCGTCGGCTTCCGACTGGAAGACGGCAACGCCAATGTGCTTGTTCTTTCCGGCATATCCCAAGCCGCCCAGATAGGTCGTCTCCCGCCCAAAACGGACGCGCGAGCTGTCTTCGTGAACTTGACGATCGTCCTTCCAGAATTTCCCGACGTTGGCCAAGTCCAAAGCCGGCAGGTCGTTCGTCCGGAAGTCCACGCTGGCTGGAGCTGCGCACCCTGGCAGGGACAGCAGCCGATCCATTTCTGCCAATGCCTTCTGGAAGAGCCCACCGGCTTCTTGACACAGAACCTGTGGATCGGTTTTTGAGTCCCGCTGCTGGACGCAAAGCTCCCTCGTCGTCGTGTTCAGAACAACATTCCAGTACCGATTGGGTCCCGGCCCGCAGACTTGAAATACCAAGGTGTTGAACTCGGATTTGCCAATTTCGCAGTTGATGTTCTTTTGATCCGGCGGATTCAGGTAAGCATTGAAATCCGAGAACGCCCAAGCCGGATTGTGGTTGAACATGTTGCCGTAGGTTTGTCGTTTACCCTGATCCAGGATGAACTTCCGAATCCGGACGAAATTCGTGACCGACAGCACGGTGGCGGGGCCGTCGGAGAGGCCCGCGGCTGACGAATGGGTCGGATGCGATTCGTTGACGGACTTGCCGACTGTCGAACAGCCGGTGCCGAGCACAAGAATCATGGCGAAGAAGACCCGGAAGCAAGCTGCTTTCAAATCCTGGAGGCCCTTGGCTGTGAAATCCCCAAGCTTCGCCAGGTCGAGGGTCGGCAGCCCGTTGGTGCTGACGACGGGGCCGGCTGGCGCCAACCACGCTGGCAGCGGAAGCAGCAGAGTCGCCCGGATGGTTAGGCATGTCTTCATGGTCCCGCTTTGACCGCGACGGCGTCCTGCAGAATCCCCTCCGCCACCGGTGTCAGTTCGTCCAGGATCGCCGACGAATCGGCATCCATTCGGATCGCAATGTAGTCTGAACTATTCCCCTTTTTCTGGCGAGGCAAGATGTTCGGCAGGAGCGCTTCCTTGCGGATGACGGAACGGCCTGCTAGGTCGGTTTGGTAGCTTCGCCAGGTCACCTTCTGGGTCATGACGAGGAAGCTGGATTCGGCCGCGCCAGCTATCGAGGCCGGGCTGAGGCCGTTGGTCGCTTGGAAGAAGATGAAGATGTTATTGAACTGCCCTTTGGAAAGCCGCCAGCTATCGATCCGGTATTTGCCCGGGCCAAACTGAGACACGCTGTAGCCTTGCGCCGGTAGCATCAGCGCCGCGCTGCAATCGTCCGGTTTCCACTGGATGGGGGACAGTTTCTTCGGGTCCGCTTGAGCGAGTGCAACTGCGCAACTGACAAAGATGCAGCAAAGGATGAGTTGCATAGGCGTTTCGGAGTGGGTTTGAGGTCGTGTGGGTTTGTTGATGGTCATTCGGATTGTTTGTGCATCGGCCCCGGACAGGCATCTTGAAGTGACACCAGCGTGCGGAACTGGCCCAGCTTGTTCTCGCTCGTCAGCTCCAACAGCACAAGGGTGCCGTCCTTGAGTTGGCCCTCTCGGTTGATCGAGGCGTTCACGATGCGCTCGCCCGGCAGAAGAAACCTATTCCCGAGACCCTGCAAACCCGGCCCCGGGCCGATCCTGGAGAACGAATAATCCAGGCCGATGTTCGCACGATGCATGTTGTTGGCTTTGGGATCTTCATCGCTGCTGTGAAAGCGGAAATGCACCACGCCGTCCTGGTTCGTGGCCAGGTTGGCGGAAGCAACGAGGACGCTGCCGCTTCCGCCTTTGACGTTCGGGGGAACGTGGTCCAGTCGCATAATCTGGTAGCGGTGCGAGCGGCTGGCTTCCGGCGAAAGCCGCACCTCCCAGTTCCACTTGCCGTTGGAACGCGAAAACGGCGGCTTTCCCTCGGTAAACGCGATGATGCCACTGGTTTTGTCCAGCGCGGTTTCCTGGACAGAGCGATCAGCCACGGTCGCCGCAGGCGGGCTGCTGTTGGTCTTCCCCGCCTTGAAGTCGGCGTAGCGTTTCAAGCCATCCTCATTGAGGATCGGTAAGTCCAGAAACCAGGCACCCCGGTCTTCCACTATGCACCTGATGAGGCAGACCTCCCGATTGGTGCCCGTCCGGAAATCTATTTGGAGTTGGTGGGTGGGTTCGATGCGCCAGGTCATGCCGCCAAGCACTTGGCTGGCAAGGCTGTTGGAGGCAAACAGGGTTGTGGTCACCTTGCGGTCATCCGGAATCGGATACTTGAACTCACGCTCCAGGCACTCGTCCATGAACTGCTGTTCAAGGGCGGACAAGTTGCTGAGACAATGCGAATGGACCAATCCAATAAGCCGCGCCCGGTCCTTGGCGTTGATAGCGGCGATGTAGTTCGAAGCCAGCCGTTCCGCCGAGGCGGGTGCTTGGACATTCTTGAGTTCTTGCGCCAACACCTGGCCCGCCAGCGCGGACACAAAATCCTGAATGTTCGTGAATACAGCCGGACGTTCCGCCTCCGTTGTCTTCTTCGGCAGCTTGGTCAGCTTCTCTTGCGCGGCCTTGGCCAGCGGCGTGCCAGGGTGCTCGGCGATGATCTGATTGAGCGCCGCGACGGGATTGGGCAGGCCGACCGCGTCGCCGGTAATGTTGGTGATCTCCGCCTGTTTGGCACTCTGCAAGAGGTTTAGGATGAACCGGTAATGCCTCTCGATGACGGAGAGTTCCTCCTTCCTCATCAGTTCCGCGACAAAACCCGAGCGTTGTTTGCTTTCCGGGCCTACATGGACGGGGGGCCGGATGGGCATTAAGAGACTGCGGACTGCCGCGTCGTCCAAGGTTTGCAACCAGCGATAGGTTTTCAGGCGCTGGGCCAGTTTTTCGGATCGCGAGAGCAGCGGGGTCACCTGACTGCACCGCGCGCGGATCGTGGCCCAGTCCACCCGCTCGGGCTCCTCTTGCAACGCCAGGCGGAAATACTTCACGGCTTTTTCATAGTCTGGCTCTTCTCCTTTTTTCCGGTCGTAATTGGTGCTGAACAGGGCCCCCAACTGGGCATACGCCCGCGCTCGCGACGCCGAGTTGGTGCCTCGCTGCAGGTAAGCGAGGTAATGGGCTTCTGCCTTTTGCCGGTCCTCAAGCCGGTCATGGGCATTGCCTCCATTTAATTCCCCGTCATAGATCATCGCATAGGACAGGTCGTGGTCCTGTTCCAAGTTCCATGCGTGGGGTATGCACGCATTCAACCAGTCGGCCAGGTC
>CAIYYI010000536.1 GCA_903930345.1 uncultured Verrucomicrobiota bacterium | reverse complement strand
GAACATCCTGGCTTTGCGGTGCATCCACGCCAGCCACCGCCTCGCTGAGTTCTGGAAATACAGGCTCAACCAACACGCTGCCCGCAACGACACCCTCCCATTGGCGGCCTGAACCCAGAATTTTGTCATGCGCCCGCCGCCATTCTGTACATGTCTTTTCAGTTGTCCCCGGGCGCGGTTGTGGTTTTACTAACCGCACACGGTAACGCTCCATGTCCCTGACCAGCCTCCAACGCGCGGCGCTGACGGCCTCCGCCTGTCCCTGGGCGGACGACCTGCTCACGCGCCAACTGCACGCCACCGACGCCTCGCTTTATCGCGTGGAGCCAAAGGCGGTGGCTTTTCCGCGCTCCGCTCCGGAGGCGGCCGCCGTGCTGCGCGCCGCGCGGGAGACCGATTTGCCCGTGGCGTTCCGCGGGGCCGGCAGCGGCCTGGTAGGCGGCGCGCTCAGCCCCGGCCTGGTGCTGGACCTGGCCCGGCACAATCAGACCATCGGCCCCCTGGACCCCGAACGCCGCACCATCCGCGCCGGTGCCGGGGTGGTGCTTGACCAATTGAACGCCCACCTGGCCGCGCACGGATTGATCTTCGGGGCGGATGTGGCCACCAGCTCGCGCGCCACCCTGGGCGGCATGATCGCCAATGACTCCTCCGGCGCGCGCGTGACCCGTTACGGCACCACCATTGATCACCTCAACCACCTGGAGCTGCTGCTCCCGGATGGCCGGGTGGCCGACACCGGCAACGGGTTGGAAGCGGAGCGGAGCGCGGCCGACGCGCTGGTACAGGCGCACGCGGCGGAGATAGAGCGGTGCCAACCGCCGGGGTTGCACAAGCGCCGCCCGGGCTACGCCCTGCGCCGCTTCCTGCACGCGCCCAACTGCCTGTCGCACCTGGTTTGCGGCAGCGAAGGGACGCTGGCCGGCATCTGGTCCGCCGAGGTGCGCGCCATCCCCCTGCCCCGCACCAAGGGACTCGGCCTGATCTTTTTTGCCTCCGTGGCGGAAGCCATGCAGGCCACCGTGGCCCTGCAGGACTTGGAACCCGTGGCCATTGAGCACATGGACCGGGTGCTGTTCGACCAGACGCGCAGCCAGACCGCCTTTCGCACCGCGCGGGATCTGCTGGATCTAGACCAACAGCCGTGCGAAGGCATCCTGCTGGTGGAATTCCATGACGGGGATGTGGCGGACAAGCTGCGCCAACTGACCCAGCGCCGACTCGGTTTGCGCCACCTGGCGCTCAAGGATGCCGCCCGCCAGAACCTGGTGTGGAATCTGCGCAAGGCCGGGCTTTCACTGCTCACCGGCTGCCGGGGCTCCGCCAAACCGGTCACCGGCATTGAAGACACGGTGGTTGCCCCCGCCCAACTGCCCGCCTATGTGGCGGGGTTGGAGGAAATTCTCCGGCCGTTGAACCTTTCCGCCTGCTATTACGGCCATGCCTCCGCCGGCCTGCTGCACGTCCGGCCCGTGCTGGATCTGCACCTGCCGGGCGACCGCGCCAAATTCCGCTTGGTGGCGGATGCGGTGTCTGCGCTGGTGCGCCAGTTCCAAGGCTCCCTGGCCGGGGAACATGGGGTGGGCATGGCGCGCACGGAATACCTGCCGGAACATTTGGGCGAGGAATTCCTGGGCGTGATGCGCGGCATCAAACAGATCTTTGACCCGGACCGGGTCCTGAACCCCGGCAAAATGATCCCGGATGGCCGCTATCGCATCGACACCCGGCTGCGCTGCATCGAAGCCCCCCGACCGATCCTGCCCTTCAAACCCCGGCTGGCCTTTGCGGCGCGCGATGGCGGTTTCCTGCCCAATCTCGAACAGTGCAACGGCTGCGGCGGCTGCCGCAAATTGACGCCGACGATGTGCCCGACGTTTCCCGTCACCGGGGAGGAATCATTATCCACGCGCGGCCGGGCGAACACCATCCAGGCGGCGCTGACCGGGCGGCTGGGAGAAAGCCCTTTGACCGCGCCGGGCCTGTGGCAGGTGCTGGACACCTGCCTGTCGTGCAAGGCCTGCGCGACGGAATGCCCCTCCAACGTCAACCTCCCGCTGTTGAAAGCGGAACTGCAGCAGGCACGCCACGATCAGCACGGCATGAACCTCTCGGCCCGGGTGTTCAGCCGGGTGGATCTGCTGGGGGAATGGGGTTGCCGCTGGCCCTCCGCCGCCAACGCCCTCCTGCGGCTGGGCACCACTCGCTGGCTGCTACAGAAATTGCTTGGTCTGGCCACTGAACGCCCCCTGCCCCCGTACACTCGACAGCGGTTTGACCACTGGTTTGCGCGCCGGCCGACGCATGCCGGCCCGCGTGGGGAAGTCATTCTTTGGGACGACACCTTTGTGCGCTACCATGAGCCCCACATCGGGCAGGCTGCGGTGGCGGTGCTGGAGGCGGCCGGGTTCACCGTGCGGCTGCTCACCGACCGCCGATGCTGTGGACGCCCCGCCTTCAGCCAGGGCAACCTGCGCGCCGCCGCCGCCCTGGGCCGCCACAACCTGGCGCGTTTGAACGCCCTTGGAGGCAATGCCCCCATCCTGTTTCTGGAGCCGTCCTGCCACAGCATGGTGGCCATGGATTACCGGGAGCTGAAACTGGCGGGCGCGGAGGCCGTGGCGGAGCGCTGCTGGCTGCTGGAAGAATTTGTGGCGGCGCTGCTGGAACGGGAGCCGGAGGCCATCGCCTGGCAACCCCGGCCCGACGCCCTGGCGATCCACGCCCATTGCCACACCAAGAGTCTGCGACCGCGCGGCTCGGTCATCGGCCTGGCCCACCGGCTGGCGGCCAGCGCCACGGTCCTGGAAACGGGCTGCTGCGGCATGGCGGGCGCGTTTGGGCATTTGGCGAAGCACCAGGCCTTGTCCCGGCAGGTCGCCCAACCGCTCCTGGAGCAATTGGCCCGGTACGGATCGGACAGCGTGACGGTGGCTTCCGGCACAAGCTGCCGACAACAGATCGCAGACCTCGCGGGACGTCCGGCGCGGCACCTGGTGGAAGTGATGGCGGAAAGATTGAGACGGCCCTGAGGTGGGAGGGGAACCGTATCGCTACGGGCCGGGGCGGAGCTGGAATGATTTGAAGGCGGCCACGGCGAACCGGGCCTTGCCGAAACTGGCGTTGGAGACCACCAGGCCACCGTCCTGCCATTGCTCAAACCTGCCGGTCACCTGGCCCCGCCGCGCAAACTGAGCGCGGGCATCGCCGGGCAACGACTGGCTCACCTCCCGGCCCGGCGCGGCAAAATGCAGTTGCGCCACGCGATCCAGGGGCACCTCCACCGGGCCAAAGGGGGCGGCGATCTTCAGGCTGCCGGCGCGGAACGATTGCACAGCCCCCTGGATGGTGTCCTGGTTCAGCATCCGCACGAAGTCGGTCTGGGCATTTTCCACCTTGTTGGTGGGGGTCTCCATGCGGCCATCCCAATGGGACACCTGGAGGTTGCTGAGCTTGAGCCCCGCCTGCACCTGGTTGACGAAGCGGACACAGGTGCCCTGCCCCGCAAACTCAAGCGGATCCTGCCATTGCTTGACCATCGCCCCGTCAATGTAGAGATAGATCATCCGATCCTTCTTGTTGGCGCGGATGCTGACATGGCAGGAGGTGCGCTGTTCCAGACCCGGCACAAACCCAAGGCCGAGGGAATTGAGGGGTGCCCCCTTCTTGACCATCATCAGGTTGACGGTGTTGTAATTGAGCTGCAGGCTGTAAAAGCCGCCAAAGTCCGGGGCCACATCCTTGTTCATCAGTTGAATGGGCTGGAGGGAATCCGCGTAAATGGCCACGGCGATGGAGAGGTAATTGTTCCAGGCGACATCGAAATCAAGCGCGGCGATGTCCGGCAGTTTCAGGTCGCGGGCAATGGAGGCCGACTGGCTGGAGGCGAAGGTCCCGTGGCTGTAGGTCCAGCCATTGGACGCCACCCCCGCAATCGGGTTGGCTCCGATGGTCCACCCCTCAAGCCCGGTGGGGCCCTCAAAAACCACCTGGGGATTCACCACGATGGGGATCAGGGAATCAATGCGCTTGCGGGCGATGGTCAGGGGCCCGGCGTACCAGGTGTCCAGGACCACTTGCTGCGCCGTCATCTCCTGCAGGTTGCCCTCCAGCTCATCGCCATTGGTCAGGCGCACCCGGCACTGGGATTGGGCCGCCAGCGGCTTGAAGGACCGGTCCCCCAAGGCCAGTTTGACCACGGCATCGTACTTGAACGAGACCGGTTCGCGGATGTCTGGATGCCGCCACTGCAACCCCTTCTGGGGATCCAAAACCACCAATTCCCCCTGCAAACGGTCGCCGTTGGACAGGTACACCGTATCCACCGGCGCTTCCGCCGCCGACGCCAGTCCGCGCCCAAGGAACAGGCCGATGGCCAAGGCCGCGCCCGCGCCGCCCGCCCGCCAAAATGTGCTGATGCTAAACATGCTTCGCCGCCCAATATACCATCGCCAACCGGCCTGAACAGGGTGATTTTGTTCGAATGTCGCTCCCCCTTCTCGACGAACGGGTCGTGGAATGGAAATCTGTCCCGTTGCCCTGCTCATCTCCCTTCTCACCCCTTTCGTGCCCACCGCAGTTTGGCGGAACCCGAGCGCGGGTTGTCCCGCTGTTCCTCCGGGGTTGGCCGGATGATCTCCGTCGCGATGGCCTCGTATAAGCCGCTCTGTTCCCCCAGCTTGAACGCCTGCTTCACGCGGCGATCCTCCCCGGAATGGAACGTCAGAATGGCCACCCGCCCCCCCGGCTTCAGGCAGGTCGGCAACAGCCGCAAAAAGGTGTCCAGGGCGGAGAACTCGTCATTCACCGCAATCCGCACGGCCTGAAACACCCGCCGCACGGAAAGATCCTGATCCTCGGTGGAACGTCGGGCCAGGGTTTTCCGGATGGCCCGCACCAACGCCTGGGTGGATTCAAACGCCTGCCCCGCCAACACCGGCGCCAGCACCGAGGCGTGCGGCTCATCCGCGTTGGCCACCAACACCGCCGCCAACTCCGGCGCCTTGATCCGGGCCAGCCAGACGGACGCGGGCTGGCCCCGCTGCGGGTTCATCCGCATATCGAGAGGGCCATGGTATTTGATGGAGAATCCCCGCGCGGGATTATCCAACTGCATGGAGGAGACCCCCAGGTCGGCCAGGATGCAATCCACCCCCGCCAATCCCTGAGCTCCCAGCAAGGCGGCCAGGCCGGCGAAGTTGGTGCGGTGCGCCTGGAACATCTCCGGGCCAAATCCAGCCTCCCGCAGGCGGGCCTCGGTGCGCGGCAGCTCCAAGGGGTCGGCGTCCAACCCCAGCAACCGGCCACCCGGCAGGAGCCGGGGCAGGATTTCCCGGGTGTGGCCGCCGTAGCCGAGGGTGCAATCAACCGCCACCTCACCCGGCTGCGGTTTGAGCACCTCCAGAACCTCCGCCAATAGGATCGGGCGGTGCATCCCCGCCGGGGTTTTGCCCGCCGCCAGGACTTTGGCCACCGTCTCCGCGTAACGCTCCGGGTGGTGCTCCTTGTACTTCTCCTCAAACTTGCGGGGATTCCGGCCGGAGTAGCGCGGGCGGCGGCGATGCACGGGTGCTGGAATCCCCCCGGCGGGACCGGAAGCGGGGTTCGTCGGTGGAGAATCAGGGGATGGGTTCACAGTTTCTGCCTGGATGGGATCGGCCATAGGCGCGCTACCCTGAAGAAAAAAGCGGTTGGTCGCAAGGATGTTTGCGCCCGACCGGTGCCATGGGGTATAACCGGACCCACCCGGACCATCCGGGAGCGCATGACCACCACCATTGCACCCATGAAACCCTGGCAGACCCTCCAACGCACCACCGCCTTCGCCCCCACCCCGTTCCTGACGGTGGAAATGCACACCGTGCAACTGCCGGATGGGACCATCATTCCCGATTGGGCCTATGTGGTCACCCCTGATTACGTGAATGTTGTGGCCGAGACGGAGGCTGGGCAGTTTCTCTGTTTCGAGCAGCGCAAGTACGCGTTGGAGGGAATCTCGCTGGCACCGGTGGGCGGGTTCATTGAACCGGGGGAAGACCCGGCGGTGGCCGCCCGGCGGGAACTCCGGGAGGAAACCGGGTATGGGGCTGGGCACTGGACCTTCTTGGGCCGCTACGTGGTGGATAGCAACCGGGGGGCGGGCAAAGCCTTTTTCTACCTGGCCAGAGGCGCACGATTCGAAGGGGCACCCAGCGGGGGCGATCTGGAGGAACAGCGACTGGTGCTGCTCAACCAGACCGAGCTGGCCAACGCCCTCAGCCAGGGGCGCTTTCAGGCGCTCCCCTGGGCTTCCGTGGTGGCCCTAGCCTTGCTGGAACTGGCCAAAACACCCGCTCCATGACCTTCGCTCAGGCGCACTTGCCGATCGGCAGCACGTCGCGCTTATAGGTCTCGTTCAGCACCTGGGCCGCACCCAGGTAAATGGCGGAAAAGCCGGCCAGGATGCCTTCCCAGCCCGCCAGGACCGTGATGGACTTGTTCCCGGTGAAATCGCCCGCCGCCAGCAGGAAGAACAGCACCGTGAGCAAACCCAAAAAAGAATCCATTAGCCCCTTGACTTTTCGATATCACAGCATTAATACTACGCGACTTGTCCCATAAACGTGAACAAGATTCCCTAATCGCTAACATAGCTATCAGGCTTGTTTAAGTTGATCATTATCAATCAACTGGTAAGACCAGATCGTTTCACGCCTTGCGTGGTGTTGATCTGCCTCTACGACCATCACATCAGTGGTGAAGTGGGCTAACAGAAAGAAAAATCGAACTATGGCTGGAATAGACTTTAAGGCCCCGGTGGCCAAAGAACAGGAAGATGCGGCGGTCGTCGCACACAACACGCGCATGGGCGTGCTCCTGTTTGTCGTGTATGTGCTTTTTTACGGAAGCTTCATGGCCTTGAGCGCCTTCTGGCCAGAGGTCATGAGCAGGCCGTTCCTGCGCGGCGCAAACCTCGCTGTTGTGTACGGCTTTGCGCTAATCGTGGCCGCGCTCGTGCTGGCGATGGTTTACATGAAAGTCTGCCGTAAATCGAAATAAGGAATTCCCCCCATGATACACGAAACCTCCTGGATCGCGGTCTTGGTCTTTGTTGTCTTTGCCGGTTCCGTCTTGGGCATCAGTTTCTACCTGGGGTCCAAGGCCAAGTCGGCCAGCGGCTATTTTGCGGCTGGCGGTGGCATTCATTGGGCCGTTAACGGCATCGCCTTCGCCGGCGATTATCTTTCGGCGGCCTCGTTCCTGGGCATCTGCGGCATGATCGCCTTTTATGGCTACGACGGCTTTTTATACTCCATCGGCTATCTCGCCGGATGGATGGTGGCGCTGTTCATCATTGCCGAACCGTTGAAGCGGTTGGGCCGGTATACGTTTGCCGATGCGCTCGACAACAAGTTCAACTCCCGCGGCATCAAGCTGGCGGCGGCCATCAGCACGCTGGTGGTCAGCTGCTTTTACCTGATCCCGCAGATGGTAGGGGCGGGCGCCCTGGTGCAGCCGCTGCTGGGGTTCCCCCATTATGTTGGCGTGATCGTGGTGGGCTTGATCGTGACCATGATCGTCACCACGGCGGGCATGGTTTCGACCACCTGGGTCCAGTTCATCAAAGGATCCGTTCTGGTGGTGCTGTGCGCGTTCATCACGGTCCTGCTCCTCATGCGGGGCGTAACCACCAAGCCCACCGATGCCCACGGCAAAGAGGTGCGTATTCTGAAGCGGGGCGTGCCGACGGCAGATGTCACGGGTGCGGTCGGGGCGGCGGTCCTGCCCGAAGACGGTGCGTGGCAAGGCAAGCCTTACGTCCGCGTCAAGAATGCTGCGGGCGTCGTTTCCGTCTGGCGTAAAGAGGGAAATCTGCTTTCCGAAGCACAAACGCTCACCGTGCAGAAGGACGGCAAAAAGCTGGTCAACGGATTGCCACGGGGAAAGAAGGAAGGCGAAGCGGACCTCGCGCCCGTGGGCTACGTCTCCAAGCTGCCGGGAGGTGTGGAGAAAACCGGCCCGGTCGGCCCGTTCGAATTCCTGCGCACCATGCAGGAGAGCGAAGTCATCCTGTGGAGTTCAGACAAGCTTGTCGAAACCGACGGCAGTGCCACGACTGTGTATTACCAGAAGCCCACGGTCGGCAGCGACTTTATGGCCCCCGGCTCCAGCCCCACCTTCAAGAAAGTCCGCAGCGAGAAGTTTTTCGACAAGCTCGACTTCCTCTCCCTCATGCTCGCGCTCTTCTGCGGCACGGCCTCTTTGCCGCACATCCTGATCCGCTACTACACGGTGAAGGACCAGATTAGCGCCCGCAAGAGCACGGTGGTGGGCATCGCGGCCATCGGCTTTTTCTATGTGCTGACGCTCTTCCTCGGGTTGGGCGCGATGACCAGCGGGGCGCTGGATGTCACCGACTCGAACATGTCGGCACCGCTGCTGGCACGCAGCTTGAATGAATTCCTCTTCGCGGTGCTCTCGGCTGTGGCCTTCACCACGGTGCTGGGCACGGTCAGCGGCCTGATCATGGCCGCCAGCGGCGCGGTGGCCCACGACCTCTTGACCAATTTCATGAAAATGGAGCTGGATGATTTCCAAAAAGTGCGCGCCGCCAAAATCGCTGCCATGTGCGTTGGGTTGCTGGCGATCTGCCTGGGCATCCTGTTCTCCAAGATGAACGTCAACTTCCTGGTCGGCTGGGCTTTCAACATCGCTGCCTCGGCCAACCTCCCCGCCCTCATCATGCTCCTCTTCTGGAAGCGCACGACCAAGCAGGGCATCACCGCCGCCATCACCGTGGGCATGATCTCGTCCCTGGGCTGGATTCTGCTAAGCGCACAGGCCTATAAAGACGTGTATGGGCTGGATCCGGCGCGGGCCATCGTGCCTTTCAGCCAACCGGCCATTATCACCATCCCGCTGGGCTTCCTGGTCCTGATCCTTGTCTCCCTGATGACGCCGCGACCGGAAGCGGCACCGGGCAAGGCCGCGCCAGCCTCCGCTTGATGCCGACAGCCGTCCCGAGGGGAGCACCTCAGCGCTCCCCTCGGTCGGCACTCGGATCGGCGGGACACAGCAGGAGTTTCTTTTCCTCGGTGTCCCAAATCACCAGCTTACGGCAGGGGGAGTCGAGGTCGTCGCTGACGCAGACAAAGCGGGTGCCTTCCACGGTGGCTTGGTGCGCGCGATGGAAATGGCCGAAGACCCAGGCTTGCGGTTTGTATGCGAGATCGAGCCACAGCCGCCCCAGTTCCACCTCGCCGCAATCATCCGGCGGCCCGGCATCAAATCCGGCGGCGGTGATGTGTTCCGCGACGCCGGGCTGCATCTCGGGCGAGCTTTGAATCCCAATGCCGATCCGCGACGGACAGGAATGCGTGACGATCAGCTCGGGGCGTTGCTGGTTGAACAGCGTGGCGGCGTGTTCCCGGTTGCGCCGCAGGATGTAGTTGGGAGAGCCGCCCAGCCAATTGTGCTTTTGGGGGCGGTCCACATGCAGCGCCCCGCCAAGGAAGCCCACTTGGGACGCACCAAACAGTGCCACGGACGGGCGGGGCTGATAGATAAGGTTAAGTTCGTGTTTCCAGGCCCGGCCCGCGCCGGTCAGCATGGCGCGGCGCAGCCATTGGTGGTCCTCATGGTTGCCATCAATCACATGTAAGGGCACGGGGAAACGGAGTTTCTCTTCGCGCGCCTGCCGGACCAGGTCTTGGTAGAAACCGAAGTCGCCCACCTGGATCGCGGCGGCAATCCTGAAATCGGTCTGCGCCTGGAGCAGACGCTCGGCCAGTTTTTGGTGCTGGCCATGCACATCGCCGACAATCAGGATACGCATAAACTCAGGCGGTCCGGGCGAAGTCCGTTTGGAGGCGCGCCTGGAAAACGGTGATGTCCGCGAAGACCTTCTTCAGCACCGAACGTTCGAGCTGGGTCAACTCCTGGAGGTCTATAAAATTGTCCGGCTCGGTACCGCGTCCGATCTGGGCCGCCTGGTGGGTAAGCCTCATCTGCATCAGCGCGGTGTAGGCCTGCGCCAGTTCGTCGTGGCTGGAGGGCAGCAGCAGGCCCTGATCGCGCAGGCGGCGAAACCGCTCAATTGTGTTGGTTTCCGCAAATTGGTTTTGCAAGGCATACATCCGCGCGAAGTTCACCAGTGGGATGATCGCGGCCTTCACGTTAAAAGCCGGAGGATGCTCGCCGGAGGACTCGAGCTGGATGTTCCCAAAGAACCCGAGCGGAGCCTTGAATTGCAGGGTGCTTTGCGCCAGGTGAAAAAGGAAGGAGTGCTTGCCTTCGCCTTCGAGCAGGTGGTGCAGGTGTTCGCGCAATTGCTGCACGTGCCCGGCCTCCCCGTGCGCGCAGCGGAAATCGAAAAACACGTTTACATCCAGCAGATCCTGCGGCTTGGCCGCCGTGACACACTCGGTGAAATACTTCCGCCACTGCGACAGCGGCTGGCACCATTTGCGGTTGCAGGCCATGACTTCACCTTTGCAGCGCCGGTAGCCAACGATATCCAGCCAGCCGCATACCCTTTCGCCAAGCCGCAGGAAATACGCTTGCACGGCCTCGTTTTGCTCCGGGGCCACGTCGGCGTAGATGATGGCGTTGTCCTGGTCGGTCGCCAGGGTTTGTTCCTCCCGGGCTTCGCTCCCCATGGCCACAAAGGCAAACGCAGCCGGCGGCGGCCCGAGTTCAGCCTCGGCCAGGATGATCAACCGTACCAGAACGGCGTCTGACACAGTTGTCATGATCCGGGTGATGCTTTCCACCCGTGCCCCGCTCTCCAGCAGAGCCTTGACGAATACCGGCAACTTGGCGCGGCTGTCGCGCAACTCCTCGGGCGATTGGCCTTCTTGGATCTCACCGAGCAAAGCGCCGATGGCATGGCGCTGCGCGTGAAGGACTTCCGTGGCGGTGAGAATACCCAACGTGGCACCGCGCTCGTCGGTCACCACCAGGTGTTTCACATTCCGCTCCTGCATGACGCGGGCGGCTTCAAACAGCAGGGCTCTACCTTTGATGCGGACCAGCGGGGCGCTCATAATGGTGGTGACGGGCTGGGTCGAGGGTTGCCCCGCCGCCAGCACCCGGTTGCGCAAATCCTGGTCGGTCACAATGCCAATCGTCTCCCCGGCGTGGGATTGGACGAGGATGGCGCTGGACTTAGCCCGGGACATGGTGGCGGCGGCCTTGTGGATTGGCGTGTCCAGGTCACAGGCGGTCAGCGTCAGCGGCGAGGCCTTGATGGACCGCGTGGCCAGGGGGAGCATGCTTTGCAGATCGGCCACCAGACGGGCGAGGGTTTCCTCGGTCTTCTTGCGGGCGGCCACGTCTTTGACGGAGAGAATCTGCCCGGTCTTGTCCCCGATCGTCACCGGGGCGGAACCCAGCAGGACGTCCGCCGCCTCGCCTTGCTTGTTGATGAGCTTGGCGCGCCGTTCCGTCACCGCCGGGCCGCTGGTCGGGACCACCTCCATGATTTTGTCCAACGGCACCTGGACCAGCTCCTCCTCCGTGTAACCCAGCCGGCTGAGCAAGGTCTTGTTCGCATACACGGGGCGGTCTTGCAGCACCAGCAGGACCCCCTCGGTCGTCCCTTCCACCAGCAGGCGGTATTTTTCCTCCGAGTCGCGCAGCGCCATTTCCGCCCGCCAGCGCCGCCGTTCGAGGTGCAGTCCCTGCTGGCTGATGTAGGCCAGCAGCGCAGCGATGATGACCGAGATGCCGACCGAACTCTGAAGGACCCGCCGGGTCATCTGGCGGATTTCCGCCCGCACATCCTCGAGGTAGATGCCGGTCCCCACAATCCAGCCCCACGGCGCGAAACCTTTGACATACGACAGCTTTGGCACCACCCGTTTCTCGTCGTCTTTCCATTGCCACAGGTACTCCACATAGCCGTCGCCTTTTTCCCGGACCACCTTGGCGTGTTCCACGAACAACTTTTTCCCGCTGGGATCGGCATAGTCCAGGAGACTCTGGCCGTTCAACTCCGGGCGGTAGGGATGCATGACCATGCGCGTCTGCGTGTCGGAGATCCAGAAATAATCTTTGCCGTCATCCCCATAGCGCATGTTTTGGATGCGGGCGATGGCCGCCTGCTGGGCCGCTGCCTGCGAAAGCGCGCCCTGTTTCTCCTGTTCATGCAAGCCGGCCAGTTCGCTCCAGGCGGCCTGCGTCAACTCGCGGATCATCTCCTTTTTCCGCTCGATGATGTTCTTCTTCATCGTCGGGATGATGACCGCGAAGATCAAGCCGAAGAACAGCGCGAAGGTCAGAATGGCCGGCGAGATGATGTTGACGACCAGATGACGCCAATGCGGCCGGGGCCGCCGCGCAGGATCGTTGGTTTTCATCGTGCGAACTGCGGAGGATTCAGATGTAATTGGTTAAGCTGCATATCACATCGTCTAGTGTTCGGATTGTGGGAACGGCCCGACCGGAAGGCAAGAGAGAAACGACATGGCAAAGTTTTTTGAAAAAAAACGCCGCCGACAACTGAAATGGGCTCCAAACAGCAAAAGAATGCGGGCATTTGTGGTTCCAGCCTCCTCCGGCATGCCCTGCTTTTCACGCCTTTTATCCACGGCGTGGATCACACCCGACCAAACCCCACGACCAGTCTGGTGAAAAGCAACAAAGTCCAGTGGAGCGACTGCGGTTTGGCTGCGTGGTTGGCAGGCATAAGCCCCCCGGACTCAACCAAGGCTTCTGGCTGGTGCCGAAAACCTGAATCCAATCTGATCCGGCTTGGTCGGAAAACCGGGGGCTACATGCCCATTTTCTGCAATTCCTGCTGCAGCGCGGCCTGGAAATGCTGAACGTCGGCAGGGGATGGACGATACCCCTTCTGGGCGGCCGACAGCCCGAGGCGGCCCATTTCATCCAGGAACCATTGCGCCGTCTGGCCGTCGCTGAAGGTCACATTGCCGCTGACCATCGACCCCGGACGGGCGATATGATCCACGGAAACCGAAACATTGCTGGGCAAACCGGCCGGGGTGGCTTCCTCGGGCGGAAGCACATCCTCCTCAGGCAGTGGTGGTTTAGCCGCTGCCGCCGGGGCGGCGGGAGCGGTTGGGGGAACCGGCTGCCCGATGGTGTGCAGAGCCTTCTTGGGCTCGGGATCCTTGGGCATCAGCTTCAGGTCGTCCACCAGGAACCGCACCTCCATGTAGGTGAGGGTCACTTCGAACTCGCTGTTAATCCGGTCCTGGATTTGCGACAGCTTCAAGCCCTCGGCAATCCAGCCCGCCACCGTCTTTTTCTGGTCATCGGTCAGGTTCATGCGATCAATGCAATCTCGTTGCCCCTTCAATACCCGAAGGGCCAGCGATAGGAAAGGTTAAAGTCCGTTTAAACCGTACCTGGCTCCGGATGCGCCCAAGGGGCGCGGTAGGGTCGACGCAGCAGGCGCGTGGCTTCCTCATCGCCCGTCACCACCCCCCGTGCCGGGTCATAGGCCAGACTGCGACCGAGCTGGCAGGAAACATTGGCCAGGATGCTGGAAATACTGGAGATGCAACCCTGCTCAATGTCCGCCACCGGCCGCCCCCGGGAGGCGGTGCAGCGGAGCAGATCCTTCATGTGCCCGCGGATGGCCGGGGCAACGTGCCGCTCCAGATCCTTCTCGGTGCGGTCGCCGGGGAACTGCTCGTACTCGTAGGTGACTTCGCGGGAGATGGCCTTCCCCTCGCCCTGCGGGATAAAGTCGTAGCCCATCACGCTGGCCTTGAGGGTGCCCTTATCCCCGTAAATGGTCAGCGCCCAGGGATATTTGGGATCGGGCGTGGTGCCCCAGGTGCGGTGCTGCCAGACCACGGAGATGTTCTCGAAATCAAAGGTGGCGGTCTGGGTGTCGGTCGTGTTGGCCTTGCTGGCGCGGTGCACGTAGATGCCGCCGAGGGAATGCACCCGTTTGGGCCACCCCAGATCGAGCATCCAGCGGGCCGTGTCCAGCATGTGGATGCACATGTCCCCCACGATACCGTTGCTGTACTCCATAAAGGCGCGCCAGCCGCGCGGATGCATCAAGCGGTTGTAAGGGCGCAGCGGAGCCGGACCGGTCCACATCTCGAAGTCCAGGTTTTCCGGCGGGGTGGAGTCCGGCGGATTATCCCGGGTGCGCATGTGGTAGTAGCAGCAGAGCTCCACGTGGGCAATTTTGCCCAGCAGACCGGCGCGGAGGATGTTGTCGCGGGCCTCGATCAAATGGGGGGTGCTGCGGCGCTGGGTGCCGACCTGCACCACGCGCTGGTATTTGCGGGCGGCCGCCAGCATGGCCTGGCTTTCCACCACATCCAGGCTGGTCGGCTTCTGCACGTAGATGTCCGCCCCGGCTTTGACCGCCTCAATCATGGGCAGGGCGTGCCAGTGGTCGGGCGTGGCGATCAGGACGAGGTCGAGATCCTTCTCCTTGAGCATCGCGCGGTAATCGCCATAGGTGCGGGGCCGTTTGCGCGAGACCTGGCGGGTGGCGCAAATATCGGCGGCATCGGCAAGCATGCGCTTATCGACGTCGCAGAGGGAGACCACCTCCACCGGGGCGACCTGAAGCAGCCGCCAGAGGTCGCACTTGCCGTACCAGCCGGTGCCGATCAGGCCCACACGTTTTTTGACCTCCGAAAATTCGTCCGCAAAGGAGGGATAACGGGAAAGCAGGAGCCCGGCGGCGCCCAGGCCGGCATTCTGGAGAAATGTGCGGCGGTTCATGGCGGACATCATAAGCGGGTGCGGGCAGAAAGACAAGAGTCAGAAAAACGACCGTTTGTCGAAGGGCGGCTTTCCACCGAAAGCCGCCACCCAGCTATTTCGCGGTTTGCTGCCGGTCAAGCAGTTGTTCCAGTTCCAGCAGCAGTTGTTCGAACAGGGCCAGGGCGTCCTCGACCGGTTTGGGCGTGGTCATGTCCACGCCGGCCACCTTGAGCATGTCGATGGCGTAGCGGCTGTTGCCGGTCTTGAGGAACTTCATCCAAGCCTCCCGGGCGCCAGGCTCCTGCCGGATGATGCGGCGGGCGATGGCGGCGGCGGCGCAATAGCTGTCCGCATAGCGATAGACGTAGTAACCCCGGTAATAGTGCGGGATGCGCAGGGATTCGACGTCCAGGACGGGGTCCAGGGCGAACTCGGGGCCGTAATAGCGGACGTTGATGTCATGGCCGATTTTCATCAGGGCCTCGGCCGTCATCGGCTCCCCCTTTTCGGCCAGGGAGTGGGCGGCGAGATCAAACTCGGCGAACTGGGTATGGCGGAAGATGGTGCCGCGCATATCCTCAAGCATCTGGTTGATGAGGAACGCGCGCTCCTTGGGATCCCGGGTACGGTCGAGGAAGGACTGCTTGAAGACAATCTCGGCGGCGGTGGAGGCCACCTCAGCCGTGAACATGGGGTAGCCGGCATAGACGGGGGGCTGATTCTCCCGGGAGAACCAGCTCTGGGTCGCATGGCCCAGCTCATGGGCCAGGGTGGAGACATCGTTGAAGGTGCCCTGGTAATTCAGCAGCACGTAAGGGGCGGAAAGGTAGGTGCCCATGTTGTAGGCGCCGCTCCGCTTGCCCTGGTTCGCAAAGACGTCAATCCACCGGGAGTCAAACGCCTTCTGCATCACCGCCACGTAGTCCGGCCCGAAAGGTTTCACCCCCTCCAGGACGAGGTCCCGGGCCTGGTCGAAGGTGTAGGAGCGCTCCGACACATCCACCAGGTTGACGTAGAGATCGTAGAAATGGACCTGGTCTGTCAGCCCGAGCGCCTTTTTCTTGAGGGCCACGTACCGGTGCAGCAATTGGCGGCGGCCATCCACGGCCTGCAGGAGGTTGGAATAGACACCCGGGGGGAGGTTCTCGGCATCCAGCGCCCGCGCCAGGCTGGTGTCGTAGCGGCGGGCCTTGGAGTAGTACCAATCCCGCTGCATGGCCCCGGCCAGGGTGGCGGCCAGGGTGTTTTTCACCTCCTGGAAACTGCCGTAGAGCGCGTGGAAGGCATCCCGGCGGTAGCGGCGATCTTTGGAATACATCGCCTGGACGTAGGAGGAGGAGGTGATCTCAACGTCACGGTTCTCGGCGTCCTTGACGGTGCGCCAGCGCAGCTCGGTGTTGCTGAGGAGGCTGAAGGCCTCGCTGGAGACCTCGGTGGCCTTGCCGGCCATGGCCAGCAGCTCCTCCTCGCGCGGCGAGAGGATGTGGGCCCGGGAGCGCAGCAGGTCATCAAAGAAATGGGCATAGACCTTCAGGTCGGCCTGCTGCAACCATTTCCGCAGGCGGGCGTCGGGGATCTGGAGCAGCTCCGGCTGAAACCAGGCGGCGGCCTCGCCATATTTGACCTCCAGGGTCTGGCTGCGCTGGGAGGCGGCCTGGGAGGCGGGCACGCGCATGTCCTCGTCCTTGCGCATCATGGCGTAGGCGCCGAGCTTCTCGAGCTGCACGTTGATATCGTCGCGGTGCTGCAGCGCGGCGAGGAGGGAAGCGGCCGATTTCCCCAGGGTTCCCTTGCGCCGGGCAAAACTGGCGACCTGCTGTTCCACCTGCAGGTAATGGGCATCCCACGCCGCCTGGTTGGCGTACATGGGGGTGAGATCCCACTTATGGCGTTCCTCAATGGCGGAGCGCTCGGGGGTGGTGGCGGCCGGGAGTAGAGTGGTCATGGTGATCAGGGTGAGGCAGGCCAGACGCCAGGCGGCGTCAGATAGTTTGGTTCGGATGATCATAGTTGATTCGGACGTGGCCATGGCCGACCGGACGCGCACTGCGCTTTCCGGTGGGCGACTGGGCACATCGCCGGACTACGGGAGACGCTACCGAAATCGCGCGGGGGGACACAAGCCGGAACGATTCCGGGGGTGGAGGGGGGTGATGGTTCATGGCGTGGACCTTGATTCGAGGTGGTGAATTAGACTTTTTTGTACTTTCTTGTACTATTTTAGCCGGATTTCCGGGTTTTTGGGCAGTCGTACAATGG
Organism: uncultured Verrucomicrobiota bacterium; assembly: GCA_903930345.1. Lineage (GTDB taxonomy): Bacteria > Verrucomicrobiota > Verrucomicrobiia > Limisphaerales > CAIYYI01 > CAIYYI01. The sequence continues at coordinate 451 of CAIYYI010000536.1, read as the reverse complement.
CGCAGGGGAAAAAGCTGACACGCTGACAATCTAAAATACTGAAACCTCTGACCACTGACCGGGGACGTGGGGGGAATATTTAACCACGGATAAAACGGATAAGACTTTGGATTGCAGACACAGCGGCGGGACGACGCTGCCACTTTGGGGAGATTTCAAATCGGTCCAAATCGGACCGGAAAAACTTTTTTTCGCGGACCGGTTTGAAATGACTTTTTTCGGCATCCAATTTGTGGGCTGATGGTTACAGCGAATTTCAAATCGGACCGTTTTTGATTTCAAATCGGACCCGGTCCGATTTGAATTTGTAGGAATAGCAGTACACAACGGGACAAAAGCTGAAACGCTGACATGCTGACATGCTGAAATCCAGGGCAAATGCATAACGCGGATTGCAGAACCGGGAAATTTGTTTGACCACGAATTACTCGAAATACACGAATAGGGGCTG
>CAIYYI010000535.1 GCA_903930345.1 uncultured Verrucomicrobiota bacterium | reverse complement strand
CCACCCGGCGCCGCCTGCCCGTGGACGAATGCGCCCGCATCGGCATGGCATTGGCCGACGCCCTCCAATACCTCCACCGACACCAGCTCAGCCATCGCGACATCAAACCCTCCAACGTCATCTTGGTCCACGGCATTCCCAAGCTGGCGGACATCGGCCTGGTCACCGAGATCGGCCCCGCCCCTACCTTTATCGGCACCGAGGGCTTCATCGCCCCCGAAGGCCCCGGCACCTCGCAAGCCGATATCTTCAGCCTGGGCATGGTCCTCTACGAACTGAGCACCGGCCGCGACCGGCATGATTTCCCCGCCTGGCCTGAAAATGCCGACGCCGCAGCGGATGTCGCGGCGTTTCGCGAATTCAACGAAGTCATCCTGCGCGCCTGCCATAGCGATGTTCGCCACCGCTACGCCACCGCCCAGGAAATGAGCCAGGACCTCTTGCTGCTCACCCGTGGCCAATCCGTCAAGCGCCTGCAAAAACTGGAGCACCAGCGCCAGTACCTGCGCAAGGCGGGCATCTGGGCCCTCTTCGCCGGTCTGGCCCTCTTCGGCGTGCTCTACCCCCTCTATCAGAAAAACCAGTACGTCCGCGCCAACCAGCAACGTCAGGTCGGCACCCTCACCGCCGAAGGCATCCACGCCATGAACGCGGGCGACATGATCCGCGCCGCCGTTAATTTCACCGAAGCCTTGAAGTTACCCGCCGCCACCCCGCAAAACGAAACCGACCAGCGCCTGCGCCTGGCTGGCGTCCTGGCCCTGACCCCCAAACTCGAATTTGTTATCAACTGTAAAAATTTCCCCAGCAGTGCCGTGTTCAGCCCTGATGGCACCCAAATCCTCATCGCGCAACACATCGGCGAAGTATCCTTCTGGGACTTGGCTCAAAAAACCCTTTGTACCCCCTTGACCAACAACCCGGTCGGGCTGGGTGCTGCTGAGTACAGCCCGGATGGGCAATACTTCGTCACCGCCGCCTATGAAAGGACCGCCAGCCTGTGGGAAGTTAAAACCGGCAGAAGACTGCACCAATGGGTGCACCCCCATTTTGTCCACCAAGCCACATTCAACCCCACGGGCACCCGCATCCTAACCGCCTGCCACGACGGCAAAGTGCGCGAATACGATTGCGCCACTGGCCAACTGCTGGGCGAATACCTCGGACACCAAAACCCCGTGCTCACTGCCCGCTACAGCCCGGACGGGCAATGGATCATCACCGGCGGCTGGGATAACACTGCCCGGCTCTGGCGCGTGGCCGATCGCCAGACCGTGTCCATCCTGCCCCACACCAGTTGGGTCTTGGCTGCCTGTTTCAGCCCCGATGGACAACACATCCTCACTGGCAGCTTCGACCGCGCCGCCCGCATCTGGGAAGTCGCCACCGGCAAACTCATCCGGCCCACCATGCCCCATGAAGATGGTGTCACCAGCGTGGCCTACAGCCCGGATGGCCGCCACATCGCGACCGCCAGCTTTGATAACCACGTTCGCCTCTGGGAAACCTCCACCCAAACCCCCGTCCAGCTCAACGCCCGGCTGGACCATGGCAGCCGCGTGCACGGTGCCACCTTTTCCCCGGATGGCCGCCGACTTGTCACCGCCTGTCAGGATGGCAATGTGCGCGTCTGGAACCTCGCCGCCAGTGGCCTCATTCCAGAACAAACCCAGGGCGTCATCTACCATCCGGCCAGCCAGCACTACCTGATCCCCACCAACCGAGCCCTCCACGCCGGTCTGCTCCTTGCCCCCGACCGCGCTACCCGCCCGTTGCCAGTGCCGGTCGGCCTGAAAAAAACCGGCTTCAGCGAAGATGGCCAGTGGTTCTACACCCTTCACACCAATCGTCCCACTGAACTTGAACTCCACATCTGGGACTTTGCCACGGGTAACCCGGTCGGCCCGCCCATCACGCTACCCATCAAAACGACCATCGCCAGCTTCAGCCGCCGGGGGCAAGCCCTCATCACCCTGGAACGCACCAACGCTCGCGTGTGGCAAGTCACCACGGGCCTGCCCCTCAGTCCGCCGTTACCTCATCCGGACCAGCTCGAAAGTGCGCAATTCCACCCGCAAGGCCGCACCTTCATCCTTTGGGGCGGGAACCAGCTGTGGCACTATGACCTCACCGGTAAACCCGTGTTCTCCGTCATCAAGCATCCGGATAAAATACACGCCGCCGCCTTCAGCCCCTATGGCCAAACTCTCGTGACTGGCTTTTCAAATGCCCAGATCTACGCCTGCTGGGGCCAACTATGGGACGCTCAAACCGGCGCTCCTATAGGCCAAAAACTCATGCACCGCGACGGCGTGTTGGCCGCCGCCTTCAGCCCGGATGGGAAAAAAATCGCTACCAGTGGCGAAGACTTTATCGCCCGCGTTTGGGATGTCCAAACCAGCCGCGCTCTGACGCCGCCCCTCCGGCACCAGGACCAGATCCACGGCGTTGCCTTTAGTCCAGATAACCACTGGGTGGCGACCGCCTCGATTGATGGGACCGCCCGTGTCTGGAATGCGGAGACCGGCGAAGCCCTGACGCCGCCAATACGCCATGGAGACACCGTCTGGGACGTGCAATTTCTATCCGATCCTCACTACCTCTGGACCTACGCCGGTCGGAGCCGCAACTACCTCTGGCACCTGCCCACCGAGCAACGACCTGTCGCCGAACTGGAACAATGGACCACGCTCCTGGGCGGCAAAGTCTCCGAGCGCCTATGGCTGGAAACCGGCCCGACGAACCAGATTGGCCAGACCTTTTACGCCACCTGGACCAACTTGCAGGCTCGGTATCCGGCCGACTTCACCCTCAACCATGCCGAAGCCACCTATTGGCACCAGCGCCAAGCCAGCCAAAGCGAAGCCGACCAACAACGCTCCGCCGCCCTCTTCCACGTCAAACAACTCCTGACTCTGGACCCGGAAAACCCAACCCTAAAGCAGCGCCTGGCCACTCTCGACCCCCGCCTCCCCCAGTGAGCATCAGACGTACAGCTATAGGT
>CAIYYI010000534.1 GCA_903930345.1 uncultured Verrucomicrobiota bacterium | reverse complement strand
GTCGTTTTTTTCGTGCTGTCCGGATACGTCATCGCCCATACAACCTATTCCCGACGGAAAACCGATTTGCGTGCCTACGTGGTGGCACGCGCATCCCGGTTGTACTCGGTGATTCTTCCCGCTGTGCTGCTGACGCTGGCGCTATATGGGTTGGGAAGCCAAATGAACCCCGAAGCGTATTCGGGACGCGGGCATGAAGTGGTGCGGACGCTGATTTGCCTCGTCAATCTGCAAAACATCTGGTTCTTCTCCGCCTCCCCAGTGACCAACGGCCCCTTTTGGTCACTGTCCTATGAGTTTTGGTATTACATCCTTTTCGGCTTGGCTGTCCTCTGCCACGGGAGAGGAAAATGGATCTGGCTAGGGTTGGCCATGGGGGTGGCCGGACCAAACATCTGGCTTTTGGCCCCTTGCTGGCTGGCGGGGGTGGTGGCCTACCGTCTTTCCCGAACCCGTTCGGAAAAACCGCGCTGGCCCCCCGCTGGAACAACGGTGGCGCTGTTGGCCGTGCTCGCTCTTTTCATCCATTCCCCCTTTCCGGTGCTGGCGGGAGATGCGCCGCTTTTTTATTCGGGGGTTTTTTATGCGGATTGGGTGATGGCCGGGTTGTTGGCCCTGGGTTTGGTCTGTTTTGACGCCCTGGCTTGGGAGGTGAATCCGCAATCCCACCCGGTCCGCCTGGTGCGGCATCTCGCCGACCACACCTTTTCGCTCTATCTGCTTCATTATCCCCTGCTCTTCTTTGTGTCCGCTGTGTGGGTCACCCGGCAGCATCCGACGGGCCTGATATGGCTGGCGGCAACGGGAGTGTTGGCCACCATCTATCTGATCAGCCTGGTCACGGAAGCCAAACGGGATCTGATCAGAAAGTTGCTCAACCGCATCGGAAACCCAACGGCCTGACCACCACGTGTCATGCTCCCCCAGCGTTTCACGCACTTCCTTCCGCTGAGGGTAAAAACTGGGTGCAGGGGTTCCGGATGCGGCCTTGGCCGATATTTTCGGTCATTTTTCTCGGCTCGGACAATATCTGGCGTAATCCGCATTGCACTCGCATGGTTGCACCTGTACCATGCTGGCAGGAAACACAACCAGCGGCGCTGTTTGCTGAGGTCTGGGTTTTCAGCGCAGGTGTTTTGCGTCGCTGATCGCAAACAGGAATCTATGCCATGATTGCGTTCTTAATCCACGTTGGCGACGACGACTTTTCCCGGGTGCTGCCCACAGAAGCGAATGGTTCACAAACAGGCACCGGGAGGATCAAGGTGATGGCTTTTCCGCCGCTGGGGATTCAGACGCTGGCTCCGGTGCTGCGCCAACGGGGCCATCAGGTGCGCATGTTCGACACCTGCCATCCGCAGATGAAAGCCGAACATATCGCACTGGCGGTGAGGCAGGACAAACCGGATGTCATTGCGCTCTCCTTTCTCTCGACCACCACGTACCCGGCGGCCAAACGTATGGCCCAGCAACTCAAAGCGGAGGCGGGGACGATCCCGATCATTGTTGGCGGAGCCTTCGCCACCCTGAATGCGGACCGCATTCTGGGGGATTGCCCCGACATTGACTGCGTGGGCGTGGGCGAAGGCGAGGAGCTGCTGCCCGACTATCTGGCCCACCTCGATGATCCCGGCTCCGTGACCGGCCTCGTTTGGCGCCGGGATGGAAAGGCCGTGGTGAACGCACCCCGTCCACTCCTGCGGGACCTGGACCAGTTTCCGTACCCCGACCGGACCAGTCTGCCGATTGATTATATCGAGTCCCTGCCACTGGATGTTCCGGCCGTGCTCTCCTTGGACAAGTTCTGCACCGTGCAAACCTCACGCGGTTGCCCGTACTCCTGCATCTACTGCGATATCCCGGCCCTTGGGCAGGGCCGCTGGCGGAGCCGTTCACCGGCGCATGTGCTGGGAGAACTGCAGGAGCTGAACGATCAGGGCTATCGCTCGATTTACCTGACCGATGACCACTTCCTCATCAACCGCACCCGGATTGATGCCATCTGCCGTGGCATCATTGAGCGCAAACTGGAATTCCACTGGGGTTGCGAGGGCCGCGTGGACTCGCTGGGCATTGAGCAACTGCCGGTCATGCGGGAGGCCGGGTGCGATTTCCTAGCGTTTGGGGTGGAGGCGGGAACCCAAAAGGTGCTGAACCGGCTGCACAAGAAGCAGACTCCTGAGCAAGTGGAGCACGCCGTGAGGGAGGCCAAACGACAGGGGATCGCGCGGGTTCATGGTTTCTTTGTCGTTGGTTCACCCGATGAAACCGAGGCCGATCTGATGGAAAGCTTCCGTTTCGCGGCCCGACTGGACCTGGACACGTTTGGCTTTAATCGTTTATGCGCCTATCGCGGAACCCCGCTGTGGCAGGAGTATGTGGCCCGTGGGATCATTGATGACGAACGGGATTGGCACAAGTGGTTCAAGTGCTCGGATATCGATCCCACCACCCTGCCCAGCGCGGAAGTGAACCGACTGCGCGCGAAAGGTTACGGTCTGCTGTTCCTGCGGCGCATTTTCCAACGCCCGGTCCGCACCTGGAATCTCCTCCGCACCTTTGGCCGGCACATGAAGACGACCGACATCATCAAGCTGCTGGCCAGCCCGTTTCGGCGGCGGACTCTGACTCGGAAGGCGGAACTCCCGGCCCGGATGATTGACTTGGGCCTTGAGGAACCAGTCCGGCAGAAATGCCCGGCCTGAACCTGCCCGCGCAGCATTCCGAGATTCAACAAACGGCGTCTGTTTGCCAGTCGGCAGGGCACAGTCGGGGGTAAGGTTTGAAGGGAATCGTGAGCGGCAGCGTTAAAAACGCGTTAAAAAGAGCTTGCACACGAAAAACCAGTGCTTTAGCTTTCGCAGCTCGATTGCTGATAAAGCAAATCGGAGCCGGGTTGGTAGCTCAGTGGTAGAGCAGCGGCCTTTTAAGCCGTTGGTCCAGGGTTCAAATCCCTGCCAACCCACCATTTACGAGCAAAACAGTTGAATGGTTTTTTTGGGCGTGACAAGCACGCCCGGAATTCGGAAGATTCGGTCACGACGACCCTATGGTCTAGCGGTTAGGACACCACCCTTTCACGGTGGGAGCCCGGGTTCGATTCCCGGTAGGGTCGCCATTTCCTCAGAGATAACTCACCACCAGCAGGTTATCAATTCAATAACCCTCCATTGCAGTGCCTAAATGCATGTAAAGTGGATGCATTCATCCCCGGTTTGCCACTATTGTTCACTGTGATTCGAGGGGGTTGGCATACAAACAACCCCATCATCCCCCGGCGAAAACCGGACGAAAACCAGCCTCAGACAGGATACGCGCCACATCCTCACGGCGGTCTCCCTGGATCTCGATTTGGCCATCCTTGACCGTGCCACCGGTGCCGCACGCCTTTTGCATCGCCTTGGCCAAACGCTCTTTTTCTGGCAAACCGATGCCGACGAAATTCTTGACTACCGTGACGGTTTTGCCACCCCGGTGCGCGGTTTGGCGAATGATGTCCACGCGGCCCCGGTTACGGGGTGGGGCGGACCGGACGGAACTGGCGGCACCCGGCACTTCCGGCGGGGCTGCGGGCAGCCCGACGCTGCTCAGCCCGGCAAAGGGCTGCTGGCCAAAGGTCGCATCATTTTCCACAGGCAGTTGCTTCTTGCGGCTCATATCACGATTGCCGATCAGGCGGTTTTGGCTGGCAGTTCCAGCCACCCGCGCCCAGCGTAAGCAACCCCGAGACACGCGGCAAGCTTTCACGGCCCAACGCCCAACGCGGGCATTGCATTTTTATTGAATCACGTTTAGATGGGCGGCGTCACATGTGCTGTATCCCGGGCCAACGACCCACTGTCTGAATTTTTTATGAAAATCCAAAAGCATTGCCTCGCCTGGTTGCTCCTGGGCCTGCTGGCCAGCCAACTGGCCGCCGCCCCCGCCAAGATCCCGGTCATCCTGGACACCGATATCGGGGATGACATCGATGATACTTGGGCTTTGGCCCTGGCCCTCAAAAGCCCTGAAATCGATCTGAAACTGGTGGTGGGCGATTACGGCAAGCCGGACTACCGCGCCAAGCTGCTCGCCAAGTTCCTGGAAACCGCCAATCGCACCGACGTTGCAGTCGGACTGGGCATTGAGCTGAATGTGGGCCAGCAGCTTCGCCAGGAAGCCTGGATCAAGGACTACTCCCTGGACCGGTACCCCGGCAAGGTGCACAAGGACGGCATCCAGGCCATCATTGACACGGTGATGAACAGCCCGCAGCAGGTCACACTGCTGTGCATCGGACCGGTTCCGAACATCGCGGAGGTGCTCAAGCGCGAGCCGCGCGTGGCCCAGAAGGCCCGGTTTGTGGGGATGCATGGCAGCGTGCGGGTGGGGTATGGCGGCTCGAAGCAGATATCGGCGGAATGGAACGTGAAGGCGCATGTGGCCTCGTGCCAGAAGGTCTTCACCGCCCCTTGGGAAATGACCATCACCCCGCTGGATACCTGCGGACTGATCCAGCTCAGGGGCACCAAGTATGCGGCGGTAAGCGAGAGCCAGGATCCCATCGCCCGGGCCATTATCGAGAATTACCTGGTCTGGAACTCGTTCAACCAGGAAAAAAAGCCGGGCGGCGCAGGCATCCCCAAGGCCAGCAGCACCCTGTTTGATTGTGTGGCGGTCTATCTCGCGTATTCCACCGACTTGTGCGTGATGGAAAGCATCGGCCTGCGGGTGGATGACGCCGGGTTCACCCGCGAGGATGCCACCGTCAAAAAGGTCAACACCGCGATCGCCTGGAAGAGCCTGCCCGGGTTTGAGGATTTCCTTGTGCAGCGGCTGACAAAGTAATCGCCCCCCATGAAAACGATCCTCTTGGCCACCGTGCTGGCCACCGGCGGTGCTTTGGCCGCTGACTGGAGCCTGCTGGAGTGCCCACGTGCCGACCAAACACTGCAACAGCGACTGCGCACCGTGGAGCGACTGGAGACCTTTGAGTCCCCCACCCCCGGCTGGCAAGTCCACCAAGGCGGGCAGAGCGCCCAAGTCAAACTGACCGTCGTCCAGGAGGAACACCAGGCAGGTCAATCCAGCTTGCAGGTGGATTATGCGTTCACCGGCAAAACCGGTCTGGAATACGTGGCCATCGGTCGCAGCCTGGCCTTGCCAACCAATACCACCGCGCTTGCCTACTGGGTGAAACGGGCGGGCACCTCCCTGCCGCTGGCCCTCCGGCTGGAGGACCGCAGCGGTGAGATCCACCAGTTCGAGGTGGAGGAGGATCCCGGAGAGGGCTGGCTTCTGGCCGCCGCCCAACTGCGCAACGGCAACGCCTGGGGCGGGGATGGCAACCGGCGACTGGATCCGCCGGTGAAGCTCAACGCCCTCGTCTTTGACCGGGAAAAAACCGGTTTCAAGGGCACGGGTCGGCTGTGGGTGGATGAAGTGCAGACGGCGACGGCACCGCCCCAGGACAAGACCGCCCAACTGCGGGTGGAAGTGACCGGCAAGCGCTTTGGCAATGTTTATGAGCCGGGAGAAACCCTGGAGGCCCGCGCCACCGCCGCCGAAGGTCAGGTGGGCTGGCGCCTGCTGAACACACACGGGCAGGAACTGGCCCGCCAAGCACCCGGGGGCACAAGCGCCACCGCCAGCCACCGCCTCACCCAACCCGGTTATTACCTGCTGGCCTTTGATTGTGTGAAAAACGGACGGGTGGTGGAAACCCGCGAACTGCATGCCGCCGCCCTGGCCACCTGGACGGATCCGATCCGGAACGCCTTCCTCGGCTTCTGCACCCACTACGGTCAAAGCAGCTACCCGCTGGAAAGCATGGACCTGCTGAAGCGGTACGGGTTCCGGCGATTCCGCGATGAGGTCTCGTGGTCCTCGGTGGAGCGCGAAAAGGGCCGGTATGCGCTGCCCAGCCACGCCACGCGGTTTTTGGAACATGCCCGCAGCCTGGAGATGGAGCCGCTGCTGATCTTCGATTACGCCAACAAGCTGTATGATGACGGGGCGTTTCCCAACACCCCGGAGACCATCGCCGCCTTTGGCCGTTACGCGGCGGAACTTGCCCGGCTGACGACGGGAACGGTGAAAGAGTTTGAAATCTGGAACGAATGGATTGGCGGATGCGGCATGCAAGGCCGTCCGGGAGACCATGGCGGGGAAGCCTACGGTCGCCTGATGGCCGGCACGTATCCCCCCGTGAAAGCGACGCGCCCCGACGCCACCATCGTGGGCATCGGGGGCGAGTATGGCCATGATTGCGCGAGCAACATTGTGAAATCCGTGCGCACCGGCGGCACCAACAACCTGGACGCCTACTCCATCCACCCCTACCGGTACCCGCACTCCCCGGAGGCCTCCGACCTGGTGGGAGAGGTGCGCGGTATCTTCAACCAAGTGACCGCCGCCGGAGCGCCACCACGCCAGTGGATCACGGAGATCGGGTACCCCACCCAGCTGGGCCGACGAGGCTCCACCCTGGCCCAGCAGGCACGCCACACGGTCCGCACCCTGGCCCTGCTGCAGGGCAGCGGCCTGGCTGAGAAAGTGTACTGGTACGACTTCAAGGACGACGGCCTGGACCGGAACTACAACGAAAACAATTTCGGACTGGTCCACCACCAGCAGCACAACTGCGCCCCCAAACCGGCGGCGGTGGCGGCGGCGGTTTATCACCGGCTGACGGCAGGGGCCAAGCCCATGCAACTCACAACCGGAACCGGCCTAAACTCGCTGCTGTTCCGCTGCCCGGACGGCACGGACCTGCTGCTGCTCTGGTGCGCCAAAGGGGAAACCACTGTCACCCTCTCCGGCACCCGGCAGGCCGGCTTTGACCTGGTGGGCACGCCGCTGGCCGGGAAATTCTCCGGCCTGATCACTGAGGACCCCATCTACCTGAAGGGCCGCAACCTGGCCGTCACGCCACGCTGAGCATGTGGTGAAATTGGAAGGACGTCCCGGCGCAGAAGCGCACCAAGGCGCGAGGTCACCGGGCGTAAGCGGTTTTTCCAGCCTCCTCCCCGCCAAGGCTCAGCTCACCATCCAATGGATGATCGCCTTCTGCGCATGGAGGCGGTTTTCCGCCTGCGTGAAGATGGTGTCGGCATGGGCCTCAAAGGTGGCCTCGTCGATCTCCTTACCCCGGTAGGCCGGCAGGCAGTGCATCACCAAGGCGTCCGGCCGGGCCAGCTTCACGACGGCGTCGTTGATCTGGTAGCGGGACAGGTCATGCAGACGCTGGGCGGATTCCTGTTCCTTCCCCATGGAAACCCAGACGTCGGTATAAAGCACATCGGCGCCACGCACGGCGGCGGCGATATCCTCGGTCACAACGACATTGCCGCCGGCGCGCTGCAACAATTCGGCGGGCGGTTGGTAGCCCTTGGGGGCGGCGATGCGCAGCTCAAAGCCGAGCCTGGCGGCCGCAAACACCCAGGACAGCGGCACATTGCAGGCTCCATCCCCGATGAAAGTGACCACCTTGCCCGTCATCGGACCGCGCCGCTCGGTGATCGTGAAGATGTCTGCCAGGATCTGGCACGGATGCTCGGAATCCGTCAGGGCATTGACCGTGGGGAGGCCGGAATAGCGGGCGAACTCCTCCACATCGGTTTGCGCAAAGGTGCGGATGACGGCGCCATGGATCATGCGGCCCATGACCCGGGCCGTGTCCTTGATCGGCTCGCCGCGGCCGAGTTGGATTTCGCCGGCGCTGAGGAACATCACCTGGGCGCCAAACTCGCGCAGTCCGACCTCGAACGAGACCCGGGTGCGGGTGGAGGACTTGCTGAATATCAAGGCCCAGGTCTGACCGGCCAGGAGGGTGCGCGAATGCGTGGCACGGTCGCGCTTGAACACGGCGGCGCGCCCCAGAATGGTTTCCATGTCATTCCGCTCCAGCTTCTCCAGCGACAACAAATTTTTCATGCCCGGTCAATCAGTTAGGTGAAAAAATCAGTTAACCATGAATTCGGCGGTCTTCTCAAGTGAATTTGCGGTTAAATCAGGCCCCGTGGGCCAAATCCCGCACCACGCCCTCAAAGAGGGCGAGCCCCTCTGCGGCGTCCGTCCGGGACAGGTTGAGGGCGGGCAGCAGACGCACCACCTGGGTGCCGGAGGGAATGGTGAGCACCCCCGCCTCGTGCAACCGGTTGACCACCTGCAACGAAGCCGGCTTGTCGTCGGCGGCCAGAACGGGAATGTTTTCCTTCGGCTGGAATTCGATGCCAATCATAAAGCCCAACCCCCGCACTTCCTTCAGCACCTGGGGATACTTCCGCACCAAGCCGTTGAGCTCGACTTGTAGCCAATCACCCAGCGTCCGCACGTGGGCCGCCAAGTGATCGCGCTCAATGATCTCCATGATCTTGAGCGCCACCGCGCACCCGAGCGGGGTGCCGCCAAAGGTGGTGCCATGCGTGCCGGCAGAAAGCAGATCACCCAACCCCTCCCGCAGCCAGAAAGCCCCGATGGGGAAACCGCCCCCCAAAGATTTGGCAGTGGAGATACCATCGGGGAGGAATTTCTCTCCGCCGGGAACCCCCTCCAAAATCCGCTGGTAGCTCTGGAATCGGCCAGTGCGGAAATGTCCACACTGCACGGCATCCATGAGCAGCAGCAGCTTCTTTTCGTCGCACAGTGCCCGCAGACCCAACAGGTAATCGGCCCGGGCCGGCGTGATGCCCCCCTCGCCCTGGACCCCCTCAATGAGCACCGCCACCGTGGCGGGCGAGAGCGCCTGCCGCACGGCGTCCAAGTCATTGTAGGGAATATGCCGAAAGCCCGGGGTCATCGGCTCGAAGCCCTTCTTGACCTTGTCCTGCCCCGTGGCGGCGATGCCGCCCAGCGTGCGCCCATGGAACGAGTTGAACGCCGTCAGGATTTCGAACCGGCCCTCGTCATGGCCGAACTTGCGGGCGACCTTGAAAAGACCCTCGTTGGCCTCGGCGCCGCTGTTGCAAAAGAAAACCTTGCCGGGCGCGAGGTGGCGGACAATCTTTTCGGCCAGCCGCCCCTGCGGCTCGTGGTAATAAAGATTGCTGACATGGAGCAGTGTGCGGGCCTGGGTGGCCAGCGTCTCCGCCACCTCGGGGTGCGCGTGGCCCAGGCTGCACACGGCGATGCCACCCCCGAGGTCGAGGTAACGCTTGCCGTTCACATCCCAGACATGACTCCCCTCCCCGCGCTTGAAGGCCAGATCGAAACGTCCGTAGCTGGGCACGACGTACTTTTGAAACAGCGCTTTGACGTTCTCCTGCTCGTTGTGCACAACGGCAGCGGGCGGCGGCACGATTTTGTTCATTGATAAAATCCGGCGTTCGGCCGGTTAAAGCATTACAGCACGACCTCCGTACCGAGCCCCTCGTCGGTGAAGATTTCCAGCAGCACCGCGTGCTCCCCCCGGCCGTCGATGAAAG
>CAIYYI010000533.1 GCA_903930345.1 uncultured Verrucomicrobiota bacterium | reverse complement strand
GGGGTCGGTTCTTACTATTGACATATGGAACGAGGGTCATGACGTGGATGCACGGCCTGCCGCGTGTCGTGGTTAAATTTTGCTTTTACGCCGCAGGTCCGGTACAATGGACTCTCGCAGATGCGTGCGCGGTCGGCCGCCGGACGGCTGAAGACGCTGCCGGCAATTCTTGGCAGATAACCCAAGCCATTGTGTTTTAATATGTTGACTCAGGAAAGTGTTTTGCAGTCGCTCAAGACCGTCAAGTATCCCGGTTTTTCCCGGGACATTGTCTCGTTTGGGCTGGTGAAGCAGTTGGACATCCAGGGCGGCCATGTGAGTCTGGTGCTGCAATTAACCACCCCCAACGCGGAAGTGGCCCAGCAACTGCAAAAGACGGTGGAGCAGGTCCTAAAATTTGACGTGGCCATCCAATCGGTGAAGGTGGAGGTGCGCCAGCCAGGGGCCACGAACGCCGGACCCAACCCCTGGGGCAACCAAACCCGGGTGACGGGCGTCAAACGGGTGATCGCCATCGCCAGCGGCAAAGGCGGGGTGGGCAAATCCACCTGCGCGGTCAACCTGGCGTGCGCCCTTCAGCAACTAGGCTCCCGTGTCGGCCTGCTGGACTGCGACATTTACGGCCCCTCGATTCCCCTGATGATGGGCACGCATGAGCGCCCGACGGTGGAAAATGACCTGCTGATGCCTCCCGCCAGCCACGGGGTGAAGCTGATGAGCATCGGATTTCTGGTTGAGGGCGACGCACCGGTCATCTGGCGGGGGCCGATGATCCAGAAGACCATCCAACAATTCCTCCTGCAAGTGAACTGGGGTGAGCTGGACTTTCTGCTGGTGGATTTGCCGCCCGGCACGGGGGATGCCCAGCTTTCCCTCTGCCAGACGGTTCCCCTGGACGGTGGCGTGGTCGTCACCACCCCCCAGGAAGCCTCTCTGGGGGTGGTGCGCAAAGGGATTGGAATGTTTGAAAAGGTGAATGTGCCGATTCTCGGGCTGGTGGAAAACATGAGCTATTTCACCGCGCCGGGCGGAGAGCGGGTGGAAATCTTCGGCCACGGTGGCGGCCAGGCCGAGGCGGAGCGCAAACACCTGCCATTCCTGGGGGAAATCCCGCTCTTCACCGAGATCCGGAAGGGCGGGGATGAAGGGGTGCCGGTGGTGGTCTCCGCCCCGGATTCCGCCCCGGCGCAGGCCTTCATCAAAATAGCCGCCGCCCTGAAAGCCCGGTTTTGAACCTTTTCTAAGATTTGACGCCCGGGCCTTCCGGGTTCACAATCCCCGCCCATGAAAAAAGTGGCACAACCAAAGTTCCGGCGCATCCTGCTAAAACTCTCCGGCGAAGCCATGGGCGACAGCCAGGGGCAGGGGATCAACCCTGAATCGGTGGCGGACATGGCCCAGCAGATCCGCGAGGTGCGCGAGCTGGGGGTGCAGGTGGTGGTGGTGATTGGGGGCGGCAACATTTTTCGAGGCCTGACGGGCAGCGAGCGGGGCATTGAGCGGGCCACGGGCGATTACATGGGGATGCTGGCCACCATCATCAACTCCCTGGCCTTGCAGGACGCATTGGAAAAGCAGGGGGTCGCCACGCGCGTGCAGAGCGCCATCTCCGTGGCCCAGGTGGCGGAGCCGTTCATCCGCCGCCGCGCCGTGCGCCATCTGGAAAAGGGCCGCGTGGTCATCTTTGCCGCCGGCACCGGCAACCCCTATTTTTCGACGGACACCGCCGCCGCCCTGCGCTCCAACGAGATTGGCGCCGAGGTCATCCTCAAGGCGACGAAGGTGGACGGCATCTATGACAGCGATCCGAACCTGAACCCCCAGGCGCGCCGCTACGACCAAGTGGGTTACTCCGAGGCACTGCAGAAGCGGTTGAAGATCATGGATGCCACCGCGTTCGCCCTGTGCCAGGACAACAAGATGCCGATCATCGTTTTCAACTTCTCCGTCCCCCACAACCTCAAGAAAGTGGTGTTGGGCGAGCAGGTGGGCACCCTCGTGACCGCCTAACCAACAACCCCGAGCCCGCCTTTTGCGTATGGGAATTGATTACGAGCCGGTCATCGGGCTGGAAACGCATGTCCAGCTCAAAACCCGCACCAAGATGTGGTGCGGCTGCGCGAACGCCTTTGGTGCGGATCCCAACACCAACGTCTGCCCGGTTTGCCTCGGCCTGCCCGGTGTGTTGCCCGTGGCCAATGAGGAGGCGCTGCGGCTGACCGCGCTGACCGGTTTCCTGCTCAACTGCACCGTGGCCCGCCACGCCAAGTTTGACCGGAAGAATTATTTCTATCCGGACATGCCCAAGAATTACCAGATCACGCAGTACGATCTGCCCTCCACCCGGGAGGGCTTCCTGGAGTTCGAATACCAAGGGGGGCTGATGCGCGTGCGCATCACCCGCGCCCACCTGGAGGAGGATGTGGGCAAGAGCTTCCACTTCGCCCGCAACAGCGGCCTGGATTTCAACCGCGCCGGTGTGCCGCTGCTGGAGATCGTCTCCGAGCCCGACATCACCAACGCCGAGATGGCGTGTGAGTACCTGAACGCCCTCAAGGAGGTCCTGGTTCAGGGCGGCATCAGCGATTGCGACATGGAGAAGGGGATGGTGCGCTGCGATGTGAACGTGAGCGTGCGCCCCCGGGGCACGACCCCGCTGGGCGCGAAGATTGAGATCAAGAACATGAACAGCTTCAGCGGCGTGCGCCGCGCGCTGGAGTACGAGATTCCCCGGCAGATTGAGATTGTCAGCCAGGGCGGCAAGCTCATCCAGTCCACCCGCCGCTGGGATGACGATGCCGGCATCACGGAGGAGATGCGCACCAAGGAGGATGCCCATGATTACCGGTATTTCCCCGATCCGGACCTGATGCCGTTCAAGCCGGACGACGCGTGGGTGGAGGGGGTGCGCGCCCGGGTGGTGGAGCTGCCCCTGGCCCGCAAACAGCGCTTCATGCGCGATTACCAGTTGCCGGCGGGGGACGCGGAAAATTTCAAGCAGGACATCGCGCTGGGCGACTTCTACGAGGGCATCGCCCGCCAGTCCCGCCATCCCAAGGCCGTGGCCAACTGGGTGATCAACAATCTGCGGGCCAAGCTGGCCGAAACCGGCGGCACGCTGGCCACCCTGGCGTTCAAGCCCGAGGCCATCAACGAGCTGGTCACCCTGGTGGAGAGCGGCAAGATCAGCAACAAGATCGCGCAGGAGGTGTTCACCGACATGTATGCCACGGGCGAGGCGCCGGGCGTGATCGTGGAGAAGAAGGGCCTGGTGCAGGTGAGTGACACCGGGGCCATCGACCAGTTTTGCGACCAGGTGATCGCCGCCCATCCGGGACCGGCGAATGACTTCCGGGCCGGCAAAGTCGCGGCGTTGAATTTCCTCAAAGGGCAGGTCATGAAGCTGAGCAAAGGCAAGGCGAACCCGGCCCTGGCGGGGGAGACATTGGAGCGCAAGTTGAAGGCCTGAGGCGTGCGCCCAGAGCCCGACGGTGAGGGAGGGGTGTACCCGTCCAGAATCCTTACCCAACCGATTGTTCTTGAGCGTTTTGACGGTGTTTTTCGTTTGGAGATCCGGACTCTTTCCGGCTTTTATTTCCCCTTGGGTCCCCTTTTTCCCTCCTGGTCTGGCTAAAGTTTTCGCCCTATCTGCCGATAACCAGACACTGGGTTCCCTCAGTAAGGTTTGACAGGTCCGGCAGCCACTCTGGTGCGTGAGGTTGGCTGGAGTTATGATATGACAATTACCAGCAAGTTTAACCTGACCATTGCCCTGGTTATCACGTTGTTGGCTGGTGCCTTTGGTGGCATCGCCTGGTGGCAATCCCATAGCGTCAGCGATGGGATGGAAGCGCTCATCACGGACCAGGCCAAGGTGGAGGGCGAGCGGGTACTGCAAGGGGTTTACCATTCGCTGGAGGCCACGGATCGCCGTACCCGCAGCGACATGGAAAAAAGCCTCCAACTCGCTTGGGAGAC
Source organism: uncultured Verrucomicrobiota bacterium (assembly GCA_903930345.1). Classification (GTDB taxonomy): domain Bacteria; phylum Verrucomicrobiota; class Verrucomicrobiia; order Limisphaerales; family CAIYYI01; genus CAIYYI01. Next base: position 8,797 of record CAIYYI010000533.1, on the reverse strand, counting down.
CGTGGGGGAACTCGGTGCGCCTCGGTTGGGCACGGAGCAGGTTTCCTGGCAGGCCGTCAACCAGTTCACCAAGGAGCCGCAGATGATCACCCTGCCCCAGTTCCAGTTGGGCACCCACTGGATCGGCCAGATCACCACCACCAACCAGAAGGCTGAGGTGGTGGATTTAGTCAAACACACCACCCGCAGTGTCTGCACCCTTTTCCAGCGGATGAATGACCAAGGGGACATGCTCCGCGTTTCCACCAGCGTGGTGCTGCCCTCCGGCCAGCGCGCGGTGGGTACCTTCATCCCCGCCCGGAATCCCGATGGCAACCCCAACCCGGTGATCGCCAAAGTCCTCGGTGGCCAACGGTATGTCGGCCAGGCCATCGTGGTCGATGACTGGCACTCCACCGCCTACGATCCCATCTACGATGCCACGCGGACCCGCATCATAGGCATGCTGTTCACGGGCATCAACCTCTCGGAGATCAACCGCACCATCCGTGAGGGAATCATGGAGCTGAAGGTGGGCAAGACCGGTTATGTCTTCGTCCTTGGCGGCCAGGGTACCCAGCGCGGCAAGTACATCGTCTCCCAAAACGGCAAACGGGACGGCGAAGACATATACGATGCCAAGGATGCCTCCGGCCGGTATTTCGTGCGCAGCCTGATCGACAAGGCCCGGCGCACAACCAACGGCTCCGTGGACTTCGAGTACTATCCCTGGAAGAATTCCCAGGATGCCCACCCCCGGCCCAAGTTCGCGGCCCTCACGTACTACGCCCCGTTCGACTATGTCCTGGGTGCCGGCACCTACTTTGAGGATTACACCGAGGTCAAAACCCGCGTTTTGAACAGCATTTCGCGCATGCTCTGGATTTTCCTGCTGGCCGGGACGGTGGTGAGCCTGGTGGCCCTGGGTGCCGGCACCTGGGTCGCGCACGGAATCACCCGCCCCATCCTGAATGCCATCCACCACCTGCAGGCCACCTCCCGCCAGATGTCCTCCGCCTCCAACCAGATCAGTTCGGCCAGCCAGGTGCTGTCGGAAGGGGCCAGCGAGCAGGCTGCTTCCCTGGAGGAAACCAGCGCCACTCTGGAGGAGATGTCTGCCATGACCAATCGCAATGCGGACAATGCCAGCGAGGCGAATCGCCTGGTGAGCGAGAGCCGACGGGCCGCCGAGGCTGGCAGCCGGGAAATGCAGGGCCTCACCGCCAGCATGCACAACATCCATGCCTCCAGCGATGAGATCGTCAAGATCATCAAAACCATTGATGAAATCGCCTTCCAGACCAACATCCTCGCGCTGAACGCCGCCGTGGAGGCCGCCCGGGCCGGTGCGGCCGGCGCGGGTTTCGCAGTGGTGGCCGAGGAGGTTCGCTCCCTGGCCCAGCGCAGTGCCCAAGCCGCCCGCGAAACGGCTGAACGCGTTCACCAGGCCCTGGGACGGACCTCGCAAGGTGTGGAAATCACCGACCGGGTCGCCCTCAGTCTGGGGCAGATTCTCATCGCCACCCAAAAGGTCGAGGCCCTGGCTGGCCAGGTTGCCACCGGCTCCCGCGAGCAAAGCGAGGGCTTGCGACAAATCAACACCGCCGTCACGGAGGTGGACAAAGTCACCCAGGCCAACGCGGCCACCGCCGAGGAGAGTGCCAGCGCCGCCACCGAACTGGCCGCCCAGGCGGAAACCCTGAACGACGCGGTTCAGCACCTGCTGGCGCTCACGGGCGTGGAGCGCCAGGCCCGCGAAAGCTCCCCCTCCCCGTCCTGGCCGCCCGGTCCCACCACCCCGCCTGCCCCCAGCCGTACCCCCATCGCCCTGGCCGGCAAGCGGGCGTAGCGGGGCGGAAAGACGGTGGAGGATGGGGGGCTGAAAACCCCGGACCATGCCACCTTGACGCCGACCCCTAAAAAAGCAAGACTGCTCCCGACGCCGGAATTGCGGATGGGGGCAAATGCAGCTCCCAACGGAACCAATTGTGGCAGGCCTGACCAGGGCCATATTGGCGGCCCTGGACCGGGTTTCAAAGTCCGGCGTGATTTCCAGTGGCAGTGTGGTTATTGTGAAAGAACTGACCTTCAAAGAAGTGGTCTGTCGTCGGCACGGCATTGCGCCTGCCGATTTCGTCGAATTCACCTTTGACTTCTGCCTGTTTCCCTATGCCAGACCCGCTGTCCGCGTCCTGCGTGCGCTCCGGCCCTCCTTCTTTGCTTCCGATCTGAAAATGATTGAAAGTGTGGCGGACATCTCCGACCGCAAGCTGGTCCAGAAAACACTGGACAGGCACCGGGAAAACTTTCCGGTGCGGGGATTGCTGCGCCGCCACTTGTGCCTGCGTCTCTCCGGGAAGAAAGTCCTCCGCCTCGCCACCAAGTTGCTTCCCTGAGCAACTAATTCATTCCGGGCCGCGCGGTGCCCATCACGGCCACGGAACCCACCACCAGCACCCAGAGCGGGAAGATGGCCACCCCCGGCATCGCCTCCATGATGAGCGCGGGTAAAAACACCCAGCGCCACCCCAGTATCATGAACAGGGCCACGGCGGTCAGGGCATCCACCACCAACTGCACGGGCGTCAGGAAATTCGTCCACAACGAGATGGTGTCCGAAAGCCCCGCCACCGCGAACGCCAGGGCCAACTGCCGGCGCGACAGCCCGGCGGGATTCTCCGGCGGCGGTCCATCGGCGGCACCCGGATGGAAGCCCGCCGGTGGCATCAACTCCACCGGGACGAATTTTGCCTCCGGTGCCGGAGGTCCGGGCGGCGGCGGGGTGGTCCCTGATATCTCTGGTTTGGCCATAAGCGAATCCCGTCCCAACTTCCCCGCAGTTGACCGCCCCGTCAACCAATGAATCGAGCGCCTTCTGCGGTCCAGGAAACAAACCTCAGGCGGGTCCGCCCTCCCCGTTTTGCTCCAGGCGGGCGAAGCTTTCCTCGATGGTGCTGGTGTTCTGGATGCGTGCGAGGCGGGCGTACAATCCATCGTGCGCCATCAGTTCCTCATGCGTGCCCCGCTCCGCAATGCCGCCCTGACGCAGCACCAGGATCTGGTGGGCGCTGCGGATGGTGCTGAGCCGGTGGGCGATGACAAAGCTGGTGCGGTTGGCCATCAGGTGCTCCAGGGCCTCCTGGATCAGTCTTTCCGTGGCGGTATCAACGCTGGCCGTGGCCTCGTCCAGGATCAGCAGGGGGCTGTTCTTCAACAGCGCGCGGGCGATGCTCACGCGCTGTTTCTCGCCGACGCTGAGCTTGACGCCGCGCTCCCCCACGGAGGAGTCGTATCCCTGCGGGAGCCGCAGGATGAACTCGTGGCAGTTGGCGGCCCGGGCCGCCGCCTCCAGCTCAGCCCCGGTGGCGTCCAGGCGGCCGTACAGGATGTTTTCCCGCACCGTGCCGTTGAACAGGAACGCCTCCTGGCTGACCACGCTGATGGCCGCGCGCAGGGAATCCAGCCGCATTTCCGCGATGTCCTGGCCATCAATGAGGATGCGGCCCGCCGCCGGTTCGTAGAAGGCCGGCAGCAGGTTGACCAGGGTGGATTTGCCCGCCCCCGTGGGGCCGACGAGGGCGATGACCTCCCCCGGACGGGCGTGGAGCTGGATATCGGTCAGCGCGGGTTTGTCCGGCGCGTAATCGAAGCACACCCCCTCATAGCGCACCTCGCCCCGCACCGGGCCGGCCAGCGCGCGGGTGCGGCGGGGGTCGGCCCCCTCGGGCGGGGTGTCGAGAATGTCAAAGACGCGCTCACCGGCGGCGCGGGCGGATTGGACCATCTGGTTGAGGCCGTGAAGGCGGCTGATGGGCTCGTAGAAAAGATTGAGGTAAAGCAGGAAGCCCATGAGTTCGCCCACCTTCATCTGGCCGGCCATCACCTGCTGGCCCCCCACCCACAGAACCAGCACCGTGCCCAGTGCGGCGGCGAAACTCATCGCGGGGGAGTAGCGCGACCAGACCAGCATGATGCCGAGCATGCCCCGGCGCAGGTCATCCGCCCGCTGCGCAAAGCGGGAGTCCTCGTGGTTTTCGCGGCCGAAGGCCTTGACCTGGCGCACCCCCTGGAGATTGTCCATGAGCAGGGCGTTCAGGGCGCTGGAGGCCTCGCGTTGCGCGCGGTAGCGCTGGTGCGCGGTGAGAGTGTACCAGAGTGCGCCGGCGGCCAGGAAAGGCAGCGGGGCCATGGCCACCACCGCCAGCCACGGGTGCATGAGCAGCAGCACCGCCATCACCCCGACCACGCTCAGCAGCGCCACGGTGCCCTGTTCCGTGCCATCAATCAGCAGGCGCTCCAGGTTGTTGACATCCTCCATGACGCGCGTGAGCAGATCGCCCGAGGAGCGTTGGTCAAAGTAATCCACGGGCAGCCGTTGCAGCCGGGCGTAGAGTTCGCGGCGCATGTCGTAAATCACGTTCTGCTCAAAGATATTGTTGAGCCGGATGCGCAGGCTGTTGAAGACATCCCGCAGGAGGAAGGCCGCCAGCAGGACGGCCATCACGGGGGCCAGCAGGTCGGCGCGCCGCCGCCCGATGACATCGTCGATGACAATCTGCGTGAGCTTGGGAAAGGCGAAGGCGAAGACGAGCGAGAGCACGGCGCAGGCCACCATGGCCAGCGCCATCCAGCGATACGGCCGCAGGTAGCGGGTGACCCGCCACATCACCTCCCAGGTGGAGCGCTTGCGCACGGCATAGCCGGATTTGCCGGATGCCTTGAGATGACGTTGGTGCTGGCCTTTCACTCTTTGATCGACCGCGCGGCCACCAGCTCCGGCCACAAGAGCGCGCTCATCCGCATGCCCTTCGCAAAGCAATCGAGATCGAACTTCTCATTGGGCGAATGCGGATTGTCATCGGGCAGGGACAACCCCAGCAGGAGGGTGTTGGCGCCCAGGATGGCCTTGAAATCATTGACGATCGGGATGGAGCCCCCCTCGCGCAACAGCACCGGCTCATGGCCGAACGCCGCGCGCAGCGCGCGCAGCGCGGCCTGCGCGTCCGCGCTGTCCGGCGAGACCAGGTAGGGCTCGCCCCCGTGGCCGGGGATGAGTTCCAGGCGGACGGTGGGCGGACAGAGTTTGCGCAGGTGTTTCTGGGCTAGGCGCAGCGCCAGCGCGGGGTTCTGGTCCGGCACCAGGCGGAAGGTCAATTTGGCCGAGGCCCAGGCGGGAATGATGGTTTTGCTGCCCTCACCCTGGTAGCCGCTGGTGAGGCCGTTGATCTCCACCGTTGGCCGCGCGCTGCGCTGCTCCATGGGCGTGAAGCCCTTTTCGCCGAAGAGCTGCGGCACCCCGATGAACTTCCGGTAGGCGGCCTCCTTGTAGGGCAGCCGGGCCATCTCTTTGCGTTCGTAGGCGGTCAGCTTGCGCACTTTGTCGTACCAGCCGGGAATGGTGATGCGGCCGCGGGCGTCGCGCAGCCGGGCCAGCAACTGGCACAAGACCATGGCCGGGTTGTCCACCGAGCCGCCAAAGAGGCCCGAGTGCAAATCGCGCGAAGGCCCGTGGACTTTCACCTCCAGGGCCGCAATGCCCCGCAGCGCATAGGTCAGGGCCGGATGCTTTTTGCTGGGGATGCCGGTGTCCGAAATGACGATGGCATCGCACCTCAACTCTTTGGCGCGGGCCCGCAGGAAGGGGGCCAGATGGACGCACCCGACCTCCTCCTCGCCCTCGATGAGAAAGGTGAGGTCGCACGGCAATTCCGATCCTGTCTTGAGCCAGGCCTCGACCGCGTTCAGGTGGGCCAGGTGCTGGCCCTTGTTGTCGGCGGAGCCCCGGGCGTAGAGTGCCCCGTCCGCCAGGCGCGGCTCAAAGGGGGGCGAGGTCCACAGCTCCAGGGGTTCGGGCGGCTGGACATCATAGTGGCCGTAAACCAGGAAATGGGGGCGTTTGCCGGGACGGCGTGGGGTGCGGGCCAGCACGATGGGAGGCCCGGGGGTGGCGGCCACTTCGGTTTCCAGCCCGGCGGCGCGCGCGCGCGCGGCGAGCCACTCCGCGCAGGCGACCATGTCCGGCTGGTGCTGCGGCTGGGCCGACACGCTGGGGAAACGCACGTAATCGCAGAGTTCGCGCACAAAGCGCCCCTGCTGCGCCTGGAGATAGTCCAAAACTGTTTGCATGGCTTTGATTAAACCCGATATCCCAAAGACAGCGCAAGTGGTTCCTGCCCCCTACCGCCGGAACAGTCCCCTGATCAGGTTGTTGATCGGCGCATTGGTCGCGGGGTCCGATGGCTTGGTGGCGGGCGCGTTGGTCTTCGGGCCGAACAGATTGTTCAGCAGGTTGTTGATCGGCGCGTTCGTCGTGGTGGTGGCGGGCGCGTTGGTCGCCGGGTCCGGGCGCTTGCCGCCCAACAAACCACCAATGCCGGACACCACATCCCCGGCCCCGCCCTTGATGAAGCCGGCCGCGCCCACAGCGGTGATGCCGAGGATCTTGGTTTTGCTGACATCCACCTTGGGCTCGCCAATGGTGCCGTGCACTTTGACAAAGTTGGGCAGCCGGCTGTAACCGGAGCCCGTATCAGAATTGAGCAGCCGGAAATTCCGCGCCGCCGCACTGGACAAGGCAATCTCGACCGGAAAGTCGAGCGGTGAATTGGTCAGCACCTCGGCGATGGGGATGACGCCGACGCTTTCCACCAGCAACACCGGGCTGCGCAGTTGCAGCTCTTTGACCTGGATGTTGCCGCCGCCCATCTGGGATTTCACCCCGATATATTGGATGGGGGACCTCATGATTTCCGGCAACTGCAACGCGAGGGAGACGGGCAGCAGCACAATGCGGGCGAACCGCAGGGCCGGGCTGTCAGCCAGGCTCTCAATGTTGATGCTGGCGTTGGTGAGGCTGATCCCCAGGTTGCCCAGCAGGTTCTTCTTCAAGTCCGCCCCGGTCATGCCCGCGCCGCTGATCTGACCGACCCCCAGGATCTCACCCCGCACGGCCTCCGTGAATTTGGGGCTGAAGGTGGTGAGAAACGGGGTGATGGGCACCTGTTGGATGTTGAAGCCCACGTTGTAGGTGTAGCCGGGCACCGCCAGGTTGACATCCGCCTTCGCCTCCACCGGGGCGCCGTTGAGCTGCAGCTTGAACGGGTTCAATTGCACCCGCCCGCCATCCACCCGCACCGCGCCCACCCAGTTGCTGACGTTGATGTCGTGCAGGAACAGCCGGCCGATGTTCAGCTCCGCCACAAAGTTGGTGAATGGCAGAACGGTTGCCACGGGTTCAGTCTTGGCCACCGCCACCGGAGCCGGAGTGGCCCCGGTGCCTGGCTTCTTCTCCGCAGTCTTCCCGGCGGTGAACAGGTCGTAATAAGTGGTGAAATCCAGGGATTCCGCCGCCAGCAGGAGCTTGCCACTGATGGCGTTGGTGCGGGTCATATCCACCCGGCCCTGCAACTGGAGCTGGTTTTTCGCCCGGGAGGTGGGGGTCAGCACCACCTGTGCCTGGCGCAGATCCAGGATGTTTTTCGCCAGGGAGGCATCAAGATTGAAGCCCGCTTCCAGCGGCGTGTTGGGCAGCTTGCCGCTTGGGTCATCCACCACCAACTGCCGCATCTGGAAACCGCCTTTCACGGTGGATTCCGCCTTGGGGTTGTACCCGGCGACCAGATCGGCATTGATGGACACCTTGGCCAGCTTCTTGTCCCCCAGCGCGGACGCCAGGAACGGGCGCAGGGCGTTCTCATTCAGATCGGTCAGCTTCAACGTGGCCTGGGCCACCTGGTTGGAGAGATCATACGAGGCGGTGACCGAAAAACCGCCTCCGGCCGCCGTGCCCTGGGTGATGGTGCCATTGAGCTGGCGCAGTTCCGCCAGGCCCTTGCCGGAAAGCCCGGCATTCAACCGGGTGGAAACGGTCATCGGCACCCGCGGCAGCGCGCCCAGGGGATCGGTGATCAGGAGGTTCACCACCGACAAATCCCCTTCCACCGAGGAATCGGCCCGGGCGTCGTAACGCGCCGCCACATTGGCGTTCACAGAAATGGTTTCCAGTTTTTTATCTCCCAGCGCCGCCGCCAGGAAGGAGTTCAGGAAATGCTGGTTCAGGTCGTTCAGCTTGAGGGTGAGCGCGCCGGCCTGGCGGCCCAGGTCGTACTGGCCGGCCACCTCAAACGCCCCCGCCGCCTGCCCGCGCTGCTCGACCGAGCCACGGCACTGGCGGATGTTCGCCACCTGATTCTGCACCGCCACATCCAGTTGCACCTGGGCGGCCAGCCGTTCAATCGTGTTCGCGGCCTGGTGGCCGGTCAACTGGGCGAGCGCGAGCTGGCCCGTGACCGCCTGGTCAAAGCGGGTCGGCTGAGGACCCACCGGGTTGGTGTTCTTCTGGACCACCTGGCCATCGAACCGGATGGAGCCGGAGGAAAACTTGAGGTCGGGATTGCCCAGCAGGGTCGCCAGCGGGCTGAGCCAGGCCTCCACGGAGGTCTTCATGTTCACATCAAAAGTGCCCGTGTTGGCACCGCCGGAAGCCGACATCGCCAGCACTTTCTCGCCCGCCCGGTCCAGGTCCATCTGCAGGGAGGAAAGGGTGATGAGGCTGAAGTCCCGCACCTGGGCGCGCAGGGCCAGGCCCAGGTTGGCGCGATCAATATGGTTGGCGCCAAAAATCCCCGCCAAACCGGTCAGCCGGGTGTCCAAAGCCAGGCTGATATCCTTGCCCTGATCCCGCACGGTCATCCCGAGTTTGCCGTTGACGGTGCCGCCGGTGAGGTTGGTGCCCAGGAAGGAGCGCCACTCGGCCAGGTTCAATTCGCTGATCGAGAGATCGAGGACCGATTCCCCCATCGCTCCGGCCGCCTTGCCC
>CAIYYI010000532.1 GCA_903930345.1 uncultured Verrucomicrobiota bacterium | reverse complement strand
GCCTTGGTCACAATCTCGTCCAGGCTCCGCGCCACCTTGCCGCTGATCTCCACCCCCGCCACGCTCTTCTGCACGGCGTCCTCGATCTTGACCGCCGTTTCCTTGGCGGCCTGGGCACAGCGCTGCGCCAGGCTGCGCACTTCGTCGGCCACCACCGCAAAGCCCATGCCCGCCTCCCCCGCCCGCGCGGCTTCCACCGCCGCGTTGAGGGCCAGGATGTTCGTCTGGAACGCGATCTCGTCAATGGTTTTAATGATCTTGGCGATATCGGAACTGGAGTTCTTGATGGCATCCATGGCCTGGGTCATGGCGGCCATGTCCTGGGCGCCCGTATCTCCCGCCTGCCGCGCCTGGGTGGCCAATTCTTTCACCTTCTCCGCCGTCTCAGTATTCTTCTTGGTGATGCTGGACATCTCCTCCAGCGAGGAGCTGGTCTCCTCCAGGGAGGCCGCCTGCTCGCTGGCGCCTTCCGCCAGCGACTGGCTTGAGGCCGAAACCTGGCCGGCGGCCGAGGAGGTCTGGTCGGCGCCGTCCGCTAACTGGTCGGCCACCAGCCGGATGGGTTTGGTGATGGAAATCGTGATCGAGGCCGCCAGGAAAATGCCGACCAACAGGGCCACCACCAAACCGACGACCATGATGGTGGAGGCGGAGGACAGCGCGCCAGCGGCCGCCGTGGAGGTTTTGCCCGAAATATCCAGGCTGCCGTTGGCGGTCTTTTCGGCCTCGGCCAAAACAGCATCCGCCGCCACGCCTCTTTTCTTGGCCAAATCTTCGCGGGCCAGCCAATTGCTCAGGAAGCTGGTCATGTCGTCGTTGTAGGCTTGGCCGGCCGCCCGGCAGCTGGCGATCTGCTTGAGGTTGGCTTCCTGCTTGGTGACGGCCTTCAAAGCGTCCAGCTTTTGGTTGACCTCGGTGAATTTTTTCTGGGTCTCACGGAACAGCTCGGGATCGCGCGTGGCCTGGGCCTTGAAATTGCCAACCCGGATGCCATTGCCCAGATCAACGATCTCGTTGGCGGTGGCGATTTTATTGACGCGGTCGCTGATATCCGCCAGATGGGTGGCGGATGAGGCCTGGTTGGTGGCGGCCAGGGCTTCCTTGAGTTTGGCTTCCTGGTCGGCCAGGTAATCGTAGCACTCTTTCATGTATTTGGCGGCGTTATCATTCATGGCCAGGCGGTCCTTGTGGAGCGCCTCGGTGACGGTCACCGTCTGGTTGGCGAATTGCTCGTATTCCACGGCTTTCGCCTCGGCCGCCTCGGCCGCCGTCTTGAGGAAGGCCAGCGTTTCACCCGATTTCCCAGCCAGGGTTTTGGCGGAATCCAAATTCTTCTTCACATCAAGCAGGTTCTGGCGCGCAACCGCCAGGTAATTGGTTTCCTCCGCGAGCGCGTAGCCGCGCATGGCGTACATGGTTTTGAGCGACTCGCGCTCGACGTTGTTGGCCACGGTAATGGATGGCATATAGTCCACCGCCAGCTTGGTGGCGTTCGTTTTCACCCCGAGCATCTGCCAGACGGCTATGCCGCCCAGCAATAAGGCCAGCGCGATGAGGCCGGCGAAGCCGAGGATTATTTTGGTGCTGAGTTTCATAAGTTTGTTTCCGAGTTGTTTTTACTGTCAGGTTTATTGGCTGAATCCAGCCATTTCAGAGAAGGCGATCCATGGCCTTAAAAAGATCCGCACCCGCCGGCGCCAAGGCCTCGCATCCGAGAATCCGGTCGATATCCAGGAGGGTTTTGACCACGCCTTTGATCTTGGCCATGCCCAGCAGGCCCTCCGCGGACACGCCCGCCCCAAAATCCGGCGTTTCCTCCAGATCGCCAGCCGAGATGTTGACCACTTCCTCCACCGCATCCACCATCAATCCCATGGGTTTGGCGCCCGCTGCACCGGCCACCTGGACCACAATGATGCAGGTATGCTCGGTGTCCTGGGAGGCTTCCACACCCAGTTTCAGGCGCAGATCCACGACGGGGATGATCCGCCCCCGGAGGTTGATCACGCCTTTGATATAATGCGGCATCTGGGGCACGGCGGTGATGTTCGTGAGCCGGATGATCTCCCGCACTTTCACCACCTTGATCCCGTAGGATTCCGGTCCCAGCTTGAAGGTGAGGTATTTGGCAGATACTTCCAGAGTG
>CAIYYI010000531.1 GCA_903930345.1 uncultured Verrucomicrobiota bacterium | reverse complement strand
GAGGTTCTGTTTCACGATCCCAAACACCATGGCCAGGCCCAGGCCTGTCCCTTTGCCCACGCCTTTGGTGGTGAAGAACGGTTCAAAGAGATGGGCGCGCGTATCCGCATCCATGCCGTGCCCGGTGTCGCTCACGGCCAGCATCACGTAATTCCCCGGGACACAGTCCGGGAGGCTCTGCAGGTAGGTATCATCCAGGACCACGTTAGAGGTTTCAATGGTGGTTGTGCCGGTGTCGGCGATGGCGTCGCGGGCGTTGACACACAGGTTGGCCAGGATTTGGTCCAACTGGCTGGGGTCCATTCTCACCGGGCAGAGGTCGGCTCCCGGCAGCCATGCCAAGTGGACGTTCTCACCGATCAGACGCCGCAACATCTTGAGCATGCCCTCCACGGTGTCATTGAGATCGAGCACTTTGGGTTGAATCGTCTGTTTGCGCGCAAAGGCCAGCAACTGGCGGGTGAGGTCGGCGGAACGCTCGGCCGATTTCCGGATCTCTTCCAGACTCTCGCGCAGCGGGCTGTCCGGGGGGATTTCCTCCAGGACCAGGGCGGTGTTGCCGAGGATGACTTGGAGCATGTTGTTGAAGTCGTGGGCCACGCCGCCGGCGAGGCGGCCCACCGATTCCATCTTCTGCGCCTGGGTCAGTTGCACCTGCAGCTTCTCCCGTTCCGCTTCCGCGCGTTTGCGCTCGGTGATGTCCCAGAAGATGCCTTGCAGACCGACGACCTGCCCGGTGGTGTTGCGCAGCGGCGTCTTGACCACCTGAACGAAGATTTCCGCGCCCGCGGTTGTCCGGTGGCTTTCCACCGTCTCGAACGCTGCCCCGCTGGCCAACACCTGCCGGTCGTCGCGCTGGTATTTGTCCGCCAGCTCGCGGGAGAACAGATCAAAGTCGGTCTGGCCAAGCAAACCGGCCAGCGGACGGCCGACCAGGTCGCAGAACCGCTGGTTGGCGAAGGTGAAACAGCCGTCCCGATCCTTGCGGAACACGCACTGTTGCAGGTTCTCAACGAGGGATTGGTAGAGGGTTTCTGAATCGCGGAGCGCGGCCTCCGCCCGCTTGCGCTCGGTGATGTCCCGGAAGAAGACGGTCATCCGGTTGGTGCCGGTGTGGAAGGCGTGAATGGCGAAAGCCCCCCGGATACCACCCTGTTCGTAAACCACCTGTTCGTCTTCAAGGCTGCCCTCGTTGGCCGCCAGGCGCCGATACGCATCCGGAATTGCCGTGCCGCGCAGCCCGGGAAAAGCCTCTTCAATGCTCCGGCCAATCAACGGAGCGTGGTCGATGCCCAAAATCCGGTCGGCGGATCGGTTGGCCGAGGTCAGCACCAGGCGATCTCCCGCCTGGAGTTCGTAGGAGTGGGCGCCAAAAGGCGCCTGTTCAATGATCGCGCGAAGCCGGCCTTCACCCTCGCGCAACGCTTCCACGGCCCGTCTACGCTCCACGATCTCACCGATCAACCGCGCCGACACTGCCAGTCGCCGTTTGGCCAGTTCGATGATGTAGGATGGACGGGATTCGTAGGCCTCAGCGTGCCGGGTTAATTCTTTGACATCCACGCTGTATTTCGCCGCCAATTCCCGGAGCTTGGCCGGATCGCGAGGCGGGTCGCCGTAGCCAATGTTGATCGAACCGATGATCTCCCGGCCCGCCTGGATGGGCACGGCGTAGAGGTGAAGTCCGCCCGCGCACTCGCGGTCCACTGGCTCGCCGGTCTCGATGGATCGTTTGGAGATGTCGGTCCAGCAGGATTCATGGCAGTGCCACTGGCCGCAGGCCAGCGCCTGGCGGTTGTCCGCTGTGCCGCACAGATTCCGCGAGGCCTCGTCCATGAACCGGCACCAGCCGGATGAGAAGATGCCCAGCGCGTAGTCGCCGTTGCGTTCATAGACCGCGGCCGAGGTGTCGAGCAGATCGAGGTAATCTTCAACAATATCCTTCAGGACATCCTGACCCACGGCATCAAGAATGTCGCGACAGGTGTTAAGCGAAAGCAAATCGCCATAGGCCGGCGTGAAAGCAGCGCCCGCTGGGGGCCGGGACTGGTCCGCCGCGCCGCTCTTGGTGAGCATCCATTCGATCCGGCGCAACGATTCCTCCGCCCGCTTGCGCGCGGTGATGTCGCGCCAGGTGATGTGCAGCAGTTGCTCTCCCCTCAACGTGATGGGCATCAAGGTGACTTCGAGGAGGAAGGGCACGTTGGCGTAGGTCTTGCAAAGCCACTCGAACCGGCAGAAACCCTCGGCATGCGCCTTGGCAATGTATTCCAGTGCCGCCTCGGCGGAGGGTCGGCCGTCGGGTTGCCGCTCCGGGGAGATGTCCGTTGGATCGGAGCCGAGAAACCTGCGTTCGTCGGCAATTCCCAGGAATCGCAGAGTCGCGCTGTTGCATCGGATGAAACGGTTCTCCTGCATCAGCAGGATTGGGTCGGGCGAGGCCTCGTAGAGCTTGCGGAAGGTCTCTTCGCTCTCCCGCAGCTCGGCTTCCGCCTGCTTGCGCGCCGTGATGTCCTCCACCACTGCGATGTGGCTACTCGGCGGCTCGCCCGGCGACCAGAGCGGCGACACCGTCAGATTCACCCATACGAAATGGCCGGCCTTGTGCCGATACCGCTTCTCCATCGTGAATGCGCGGATCTGGCCCGCCACCAGTCGGCGCATGTTGTCCAGGTCCGCCGCCAAATCCTCGGGGTGGGTGAGGGTCTGGAAATCGAGCCGCTCCATTTCCTTGCGGGTGTAACCCACGAGATCGCAGTAGCGTTGATTGACGCGAAGGAAGCATCCGGTGGCCGTCTCGATTTGGGCGACGCCGACCGCCGTCTGTTCAAAAATGGCGCGGAACAAACCGGCACCATCGGGCGATGGCACGCCGCGCGAATCGGCTTGATCGCTTGTATTCAAGGCGTCAGCGAAAATGGATTTGTTTCGCAGTCAATGTTCTAGCAGGCCAAGGAACTTTGAACAGCTCAAAACACGGCATAAATACCGGCTCCCTTTGGTACAGTCACTGCGGTGGCGGGCGGAAGCCCGGACGACGAGCGGGGGTCTTGGCTTGGGGTAATCTCTGGTAAACCTCCGGCTTGCAGGGGCGGCGCGGGTTAGAGGCACGACTGGGCTTTACAGAAGCAAACGAAGGTAACGAAACCGCAGGTCTTTGGTTGCCCCACAAAGCGGCAGCCAGCCGCCGCAGTCTTCCGCAGTCGCGGGACTTCGCGACTTTGATTGGCAATCGGTTACACGACAGTGTCTTGGAGTGCGCGAAAAAGGGGCCAGGG
>CAIYYI010000530.1 GCA_903930345.1 uncultured Verrucomicrobiota bacterium | reverse complement strand
GGGGCAGTCGAAGGCGGTGGCAAAGATGACTAAACGTGACTGGAAGATGAAATTGGTTGGAAAGGCGGAATGGGGACGGGAACGGCTCGTCAGGAGCCTCTCCCCACCGGGTTTTGGTATTCCAACCTGCTGGGACAAACATGCTCCCGGATCTGCGGTGCAGCCCGGCACGGAAAGATGTCAAAGAACAGCCGGGTGGTTCGGATTAAAGTTTACTGAAACCTCACTATTTTTTACCTGTTCAGGGTTTTTCTGAAAGCGTCCCCGTCCCACTCGCTTTCCCCCGGTTTTCCGGGTGGAATTCACAAGGCAAACAGCAGGTTGGTCGCGCCTGTTTTTCAAACTTTTTTCGTTTCCACTCTGGACGGCATAGTTGATGACAAACGCTGTATATTCGCCTAGATATTTATTCGTATGTCGTTGTTTATCAACGTTTCTAGCTCAGCAGAGTCGGCGTTCTTTTTTAAAAAAGAATGCATTGAAGGTCTAACTCCGCTTTCGGGTTCTATTTCGCGACGACACACTCCGCCAGCGGCACCGCCTCCACGCCTTCACCCAGCGGATAGCGAGTCGTTCCCGGATAAACCACGCGCAATTCATCCAGCCTCAGGTCACGCCGGGCGGTCCGCATGGAGGGCGTCAGTGTGGGGGCATCCGCGCGTTTGCATTCCACGCCGATCCGGCGCCCGTTCTTGAACAGGAGCAGATCGAGTTCGGCGCCGTTGTGGGTGGCCCAGTAATAGGCCTCGTCCGGCTGGAGCGCCTTGAGGACTTCCTCGACAGCGTAGCCTTCCCAGGAGGCACCCACTTTCGGGTGATGCTCCAGGGCGTGGCGGTCGGTGAGGCCCAGCAGTGCGTGCAGCAGACCGGAGTCGCGCACATAAATTTTGGGGGCCTTGACCTGCCGCTTGCCCAGGTTTTCAAACCAAGGCGGCAACTGGCGGACCATGAAGACCCCGGTCATCAGGTCCAGGTAACGGCGCACCGTCGATTCCCCCACGGCGAGGGCGCGGGCCAGTTCTGCGCCGTTCCAGGTCTGGCCGTGGTAATGCGCCACCATGTTCCAAAAGCGCCGCAGCGCCGCCGCCGGAATGGTGACGCCCAGTTGCGGGATGTCCCGTTCGAGGAAGGTCTGGAGAAACTGTCGGCGCCACTGGACCGAATCGGCCTCGCTCCGCGCCGTGTAGGCCAGTGGGAATCCGCCCCGCAGCCAGTGCCGATCCTGCGCGGCGGCCCCGAGGTCGCCGAGCCGGAAGCCCTCCAGCGGGAGGGTCTCCAGCCGCCCGGCCAGCGTTTCGGAGGATTGCCGGAGCAAGTCCGGCGAGGCGCTGCCCAGAATCAGGAAGCGGGCTGGCAAAGGCCGGCGGTCCGCCAACACGCGCAACAGGGGAAACAGCTCGGGGCGGCGCTGGATTTCGTCAATGACGACCAAGCCCCTGAGCGGAAGCAGGGCGGTTTCAGGTTCGGACAGCCGGGCGAGGCTCGCCGGGGATTCGAGGTCGAAATAGTTCAGGGAATCGGGCGCGACAAACTCGCGAGCGAGCGTGGTCTTGCCGCACTGGCGGGGACCAAGGAGGCCCACCACGCGGCTGCGCCTCAGCGCGGTGCGGACGGCTTGGACATCGGTCTTTCGAGCAATCATGGGGGCGATGCTACACCATGATATTCCGCCACGCAACGGTGGAACTGCATGGTGGTTTTGCATGGCTGCCATCCCATGCAATCGGGTATCCCTATGACCGACCATGCAATCAAACTCAGTCCCTTTTGACCGGTCCCACTTCCCCGGGGTATGCTCAATCGAGATCAATGCGAACTGGGATCCAACCCAAGAGATTTGATAAATCGGTAAAACCGCGATGAAACAACTACTTCTCTTGTTGGCACGTCAATGCTGATCAATTCGCATGTCAGAGCAATGTTATTTGTTAGCGGCCAACATGTTATGAGCCAATTCCCTGATCTCCAAATTGTCATCGTTTGTGGCCATGTTTATTATGCCGGTTCGCCAAAGATATTTATGATGCCGGACACTTTTAAGGGCGTAAAAACGCACAAACTGATTTCGGTCATGGATTAGTGCCTCACACGATTTCTGCAATGCACCTTCTTCGAGAGTGTTGTTTGCCGTGAATCCATTCAGAGCACATATTTTGTACAGATCATTTGTGCTCATACCATCATTCAACGCATGACGTTTTTCAGGAGCCACTCGTAACAACATATTCACCATGGCTGCATCAATATGATCCTCCTTGAAAATCCTATGGTGATTGTGGCAGCGTGGCCCCCTTCCAGCCAGAAATGCTGTGTATGGCGTGGCATTCAATGGGCACACCAGCGACTCTTTGGATATATACAAAGCCATCATTTGTGTGGTAATGAGTGAGTCACCCTGCAATTTATATTCTAGTGATATGCTTCCTGTCGCCATACTGATTGCCAACAGTCGATCAATACAATCTGCTCTTACATTCAGACCATCTTGACGCGTATTATCGGGACCGCAGGAAACGCATAATGATGCCAGCAATAAACACGCAAATTGACATTTAAGGAATTTCTTCACTTCCGCATTGGTCTCATTAAGAGGTAAGTGTGGCCTTCGGCTAGGAAATCTCAAACTCAAGGATATGCATCAGCTTGGTCAGGCGCTGCTTCTCCGCGTGCAGGTCGTTCAGAGCATCGCTGACCACCTCATAGGCTTGGATCTGGAGGTCGCTGGCGGGCGGCACCGGCTCGGGTGGGGGCTGCCCGGCAGGCAACACCACCGATTCCAAGCGCGCGATGGGGCCGAGCAAATTCCTGGCTCCCAGATTCTGGGCAGACCCTTTGAGATTGGTCAACGCTTCCGCCGCCGCCTCAGCCGGGGTGAGCTTCGGGACCGGGGCGGCCGACACCGGAGCCTCGGCGACCGTTGCGTCCGGCTTCGGCAAGGCTTCACCCTCCTCACCGGTGGAGGCGGCGGTCTCAGGCACGGCCTCAACCGTTTCAGACTCAGAAACCGGGGCGGCGTCCGCAGGATAGGCATCCCCTTCAGGCGGTTGGGCGGCGGCCGAATTTTCACCCGCTGCTCCGGCAGCGTCCGGACTGGCCGGTGCCGGGGCGGGGACTTCTGGGGCGGGCACCAGCGAGACAGCCCATTTCTGGATGCAGTCAACCGCACGGCCGGTTTCCTTGATCAGGCACCCGAACAGGACGAAATAGGAATCCATCGCCACCCCCAACCGTTCAGCGGTGGCCTTTGGAGAATCAACGGCCACCATGAGGGAATCCAACTCTACTTTCCGGAGCAAGTCATCAATGTTCCTTTGTTGGAAGGGTTTAAGGAGGTAGCCTTGGATCCCCAACTTGGCGGCGTGAGTGATGACCTGCCGGTTGTTGACCAGAGAGCAAAGGATGACATGGATATCCTTCAGGCGCGGATCCTCCCGGACGCGACGCAACACTTCCAAGCCGTTCATCTGCGGCATCATGATGTCCAGAATGCACAGGTCCGGCACCGGCCCATCCTGGAGGAGGTTCCAGGCAAGCAGACCATCCTCGGCCTCAATTATCTGGTGCAGGCCGTCCGACTCCAGCATACCCCGCAACAACAGGCGCGTAATGGAGCTGTCTTCCGCAATCAATATTCTCATAGGTTCCACCATGCCTTGGCGATGACTGGCTGATCAAAACAGGTGGCGCAGCCCCATTCCTACGCTCCCCGGCGGGGGATGTCAAATGCCGCATCCGGTCGGGACGGAAAAGACTTGGGCCTGCTCGGCCGGGGTCAAAATCCGCCATTGGCCCGGAGCCAGGCCGCCCAGGTGAAAAGCGCCGATGGAGACCCTCACTAGGCGCAGCGTGGGATGCCCCACCGCCGCCGTCATGCGACGGACCTGGCGGTTCTTGCCCTCGCACAAACGCACCCCGACCCAGACATCCGGCACGGTTTTGCGCACCCGGATGGGGGGCACCCGCGCCGGAAAGACCGGCTGGGGATCCAGGATCCAGGCCCGCCCGGGCCGGGTGTGGTAGCCCTGGATGGTGACCCCCAGGCCCAATTGCCGGAGCGCCTCAGGAGTGGGGATGCGCTCCACCTGCACCCAGTATTCCCGCTCATGCGCGTGCCGGGGATCCAGCAGGCGCGTGTTCAACCCGGGTTCATCACTCAGTAAAAGGAGCCCTTCTGAATCGGCGTCCAGTCGCCCCAGGGGATAGACGTGGGGCGGGAACCCAAACTCCTTCAACGGGCGGTTGGGCGAACCGTCCGAGGTGAACTGCGAAAGCACCCCGTACGGCTTGTGAAAGGCGATGATCATGCCCGCAGCCGTGCGTTAGCGGCCAGCGCTGGAGAGGCCCAGGGCCCGCAGCAGGAACGCCTGCCGGTCCGCCGCCTCCTCGATCAGCTTGGCGGTGGGCTTGCCCGCCCCGTGCCCGGCCTTGGTCTCCACCCGGATCAGGATGGGGGCGGAGCCGGCCTGCGCCTTTTGCAAGGCAGCCGTGTACTTGAAGCTATGCGCGGGCACCACCCGGTCATCGTGATCCCCGGTGGTCACCAGCACGGAAGGATAGCGGGTGCCGGGCCGGATATTGTGCAGGGGGGAATAGGCGTAAAGGGCCTTGAACTCCTCCGGGTTCTCCGGCGTGCCATAATCCGAGATCCAGGCCCAGCCGATGGTGAACTTGTGGAATCGCAGCATGTCCATCACCCCCACGGCAGGAAGGGCCGCACCAAACAGATCCGGTCGCTGGTTCAGCACCGCCCCCACCAGCAGGCCGCCGTTGCTGCCGCCCATGATGGCCAGGCGCGCGGACCGCGTGTAGCGGTTCGCCACCAGCCACTCCCCGGCGGCAATGAAGTCATTGAACACATTTTGTTTGCGGAGCTTCGTCCCCGCCTGATGCCATTCCTCCCCGTACTCGCCCCCGCCCCGGAGGTTCGCCACGGCGTACACCCCACCTTTTTCCAGCCAGGCCGCCATCGCGACCGAGAAGGAGGGGGTGAGCGGAATGTTGAACCCGCCGTAGCCGTAGAGGATGGTGGGGTTGCTGCCATCCAGCCGCATCCCTTTGCGATGGGTGATGAACATCGGCACCCGCGTGCCATCCTTGCTGGCGTAAAACACCTGTCGCGTCTCATAGGCGGCGGAATCAAAGTCCACCTTCGGAGCCCGGAACACCGTGCTTGCCCCCGTGGTGAGATCATACCGGAAAATGGTGCCCGGCGCGGTGTAGCTCGTGAAGGAGTAGAAAGTTTCCGTTTCCTTGCGCCGGCCACCGAAGCCGCCCGCTGATCCAATGCCCGGCAAAGCCACTTCCCGCTCCAGACGGCCATCCAAATGGAACAGGCGCACCACCGTGTGGGCATCCTTGAGATAATTGAGGACAAACCGGCCGCCCACGGTGCCCGCCCCCACGATGGTCTCCGGCCCCTGGGGGATCACCTCTCGCCACCGGGCGCGCTCCGGTTGCATGATGTCAATGGCCAGCACCCGTCCACGAGGAGCCTGCAAATCGGTCCGGAACCAGAACACCGTGCCATCGTTATCAATAAAGTCGTAGGCAGCGTCAAAATCCGTCAGCAGCGGCACCACGGCGGCACCGGGCGTCTGGAGGTCTAGGTAGAACACCCGCCGCTTGGGGCTGGTGCCGTGGGAGGAGCTGATCACCAGATAACGGCCATCCTCCGTGACCTCCCCGCTGAAACCCCACTCCTTCTGGTCCGGCCGCTCGTAGATCAGCCTGTCTGCGGTTTGGGCGGTTCCCAGTTGGTGGAAGTACAGTTTGTGATAGTAGTTGGCTCCGGTCAACTTGGCACCAGGGGCCGGTTCATCGTAGCGGCTGTAGAAGAAACCCTTGCCATCCCGCGTCCAGGCCGCACCGGAGAATTTCACCCACTTCACGAGATCCGGAAGATCCTGCCCGCTCGCCACGTCCCGCACCTTCCATTCCTGCCAGTCGGACCCGGCCACCGCCAGGCCGTAGGCCATGTTCGCCCCGTCATCGCTGATGGTATAGCCCGCCAGGGCCACCGTGCCGTCCTTGGACAACTGGTTCGGGTCCAGCAGCACGCGCGGGGCATCCTCCAGGTTGGCGAGGGTGTAGAGCACGGCCTGGTTTTGCAGGCCATCATTGCGGGAAAAAAAGTACCGGTTGCCCCGTTTGAAGGGGATGCCAAAGCGCTCGTAGTTCCAGAGTTTGGTCAGCCGCTCACGGATAGCCTGCCGTTCCGGAACCTGCTCCAGCCAGCCGAAGGTCATCCGGTTCTGGGCCTCCACCCAGGCTTTGGTGGCGGGCGCATTGTCGTCCTCCAGCCAGCGGTATTCGTCCGTGACGGTGACGCCGTGTAAACATCCACCTGATTGGTGGCCATTGTGGGGGGATAAGCCATGCGGGGAGGCATACTGGCGCAACCAGCCGCCGTCAGCAAAACGGCCGCCAACAGTAAAAGACCCCGGCGGACATCCCTTCGCGACTGCGGTTCCTGGTCAGATTTCATGCGCCCACAATGGCGACAAACCGGGCACCCGTCAAAAATTTTCCACCTCGCCGCCGGCATCCGGTGGAAAGCCCCCCAGCCGCAGAACCTCCTGCCGCAGCGCGTGGGCGAGCTGTTTGCGGTCCTGGCTTGCAGCCATCGGCTCGCCATACGTCACGTGCGCCCGGATCTCCCGGTGGCGGCACAGGTTGGCCAGGTGCGAAAAAAACGTCATGTCCCGCCAGTAACAAACCTCGTCCGGCACGGAGCCGCCCGGCAATTCGTACCGCAAACATCCCGGGGTGACCGGCAACTGCCCCGTCACCGCCGCCTCCAGCAGGGAAGCCCGGAACGGCAGCACCCGGTCTCCGCCGGTGGTGGTGCCCTCGGGGAAGAAGGCCAACACCACTCCCAGATCCAACGCCTCCTGCATGCGGGTGACGGCCGCGCTCACCTGGAGGCGGCTCTGCCGCCGGATGAACAGCGTGCCCGCCAGCCCCACCAGGTAGCCAATGCCCGGCCAGCGGCGCACCTCCGCCTTGGAGACAAAAACCACCGGCCGCACGGAAGCGAGCACCATGATATCGAGATAGCTCAGATGATTGGTGACCAGGCAACCGCTGGCCGGCCGGGCACCGGTGACCGTGACCCTCACCCCCAGGACCCGCAGGAGTCGGCGGGAAGTGCGCGCGCACCACTCCGCCCGTTCCGGCAGGGTGATGGGACGCCGACCGCACCCGCGCCAAACCATGATGAGAAAGGCTCCGAACAGGGTGAGACCCACACCCACCACGCGCCAGACCGCCCGGCCCCGGCAGGGACGGGAGATCGGGTGGGCCGGGGGGCTGTTATGCTCCGGTGGCGCCATGACGCGTCAGTTCGCGGGCGGCGTGGTCGGCCGCAAAAACGTGGCCGTGGCCCGCGGGCTCAGGCTGGACAGGTCCAGCACCGTGAGAAAATCGATGGTTTTGAAGTGCTCATCCAGCGCCGGCGGGCCGGCGATCCAGGCCCCGAGCGCCAGGTAGGAGAGCAACAGGCGCGGCAGCCCGGTCGTCGGGGGCTTGTCGGCCGGATCCGCCACCCGGCAGGGGTGCAGCGGTTCGGTGCGCAAATGAGCGGGGGACAAATGCCCCGCCAGGGTGGCATAAAGCGCCATCCCGACCTCCGGCGACTGGCTGCTCACCGAGCTGCAGCCGATCAGGTAGCGCACCTTGCGATCCGTGGCATAGGTGCCGATAGCCTTCCACAAAAGACGCAGCACATGGGAGTTACGATGCTCCTCATGGATGCAGGCCCGACCGATCTCCAACACCTCGTCGGCGATGGGGATAAAGGCGCTCAAATCGAACTCGCTGGCGCTGTAAAAGCCCTTGTTTTGGAGGGCCACCGTGCCACTCTGCACGCGGTAGGTGCCCACCACCTCCCCGGTCGCAATGTGCTCCACCACCAGGTGGTCGCAACAGGCATCAAACTGATCCTGATCCAACCCGATCTCATAGGAGGCCGCCAAACCCTGGTTCAGCTCGAGGTTGAACACCCGGAAGCGCAGTTGCTGGGCGGCGCGCACCTCAGCGGGGGTGGCGGCCATCCGGGCACGGTAAGTGGGCGCCGGCGTCTCTGGCCCGGCGGATTTTGGCGTCTGCTGTTGCGCGGCTGCGGTCATGCGTAGCGTTGTTTCTATGGCGTTCTCCGGACTCTTGATTCCAGCCGTGGATTCACACCGCAGGCCATAGTGAACGGTTGCTTGGTCAAAGCCTACATAAAACCGGTCGCCGTGGCTAGCAGGAACCGCAGGCGGCGCCAGAACCGCCATTTTTCATTTTCCACCGTCCCCGGTCCGCCGTATAGTGCGGGCACATGAACCTAGCCGTTGAGTTTGGCGATACCGCGCGCCGTTTCGCAGCCAAGCCCGCTCTTTTCTGGGGGGATGACCAATTCACCTACGCCACCCTGGCCGAACAAACCCGGAATGTGGCCCACCTGCTGCGCAACCAGTTGCGCGTGCAACCCGGGGACCGCGTGGGGGTGTGGCTCAAAAACCGGCCCGAGTTCATCCCCGCGCTCCTCGGCGCCCTGCTGGCGGATGCCGTGGTGGTGCCCATCAATAATTTCCTGAAACCGGACGAGGTGGAATTCATCCTGGGCGATGCGGGAATTGACGTGCTCCTGACCGAGCAGTCGGCCGCCGAATCCCTGGGCATCCTGCAGGGTCGCCGCCCCGGCCTGCGCGCCTGGCTGGTGGAGGACCTGGCCCAACTGCCTCCCCCCCCCGCCGCCGCCGCCCCCCAGCGACGGGCGGACGACCTGGCGATCCTGATCTACACCTCGGGCACCACCGGCCATCCCAAGGGGGCCATGCTCTCCCATGCCAACCTGCTCCACAATGTGAACAGCAGCCGGGCCGCCCTCGGCACATTGGCGGCAGACCGCTACACCCTGCTGCTGCCGATGTTCCACAGCTTCATGCTCACGGTGTGCATCCTGCTCCCCCTGCTGTCCGGCGGGTCCATTGTCCTCATCAAATGCCTGCATCCCGTCAAAAACATCATCCTGGAAATGATCCAACACCAGGCCACCGTGCTCCCGGCGGTGCCCCCCATTTTCCGCACTTTGGCCCACGGCTCCATCCCGGCGGGCCTACCACTGCGGCTGGCCATCAGCGGCGGCGCCGCCCTGCCGGGGGAAATCCTGCGGGAGTTCACCGCCAAATTCAGTTTCCCCCTGCTGGAGGGTTATGGCCTGAGCGAGGCCAGCCCGGTGGTCTCCTTCACCCCGCTCAACGGACCCTGGAAGTCCGGCAGCATCGGCCGCCCCATCCCGGAGGTGGAGATGAGCGTCCAGGATGACGATGGCCGCCCGTTGCCAGACCAGGCCACGGGTGAAATCTGTGTGCGCGGCCGCAACGTCATGCTCGGTTACTGGAACCAGCCCGAGGCCACCCGGCAAACCATCCGCCAGGATTGGCTGCTGACCGGTGATATCGGACACCGGGACGCCGACGGCTTTTATTACATCACCGACCGCAAGAAAGACATGTTGATCGTCAACGGGATCAACGTGTATCCCCGGCAGATCGAGGAAATCATCTACCAATTTCCCGGCATCAAGGAGGCGGCGGTCATTGGCCGTGTGGATGCCCGGCGCGGCGAACAGCCCGTCGCCTACCTGGTCCCCATGGACGGCGTCTCCCTCGACCTGCGGGCGCTCCAAGCCTTCCTGCGGGAGCGCCTGGCGGATTACAAGGTGCCCCGCCGGCTGATCGTGCTCTCCGCCCTCCCCCGCAACGCCACGGGCAAAATCCTGAAAACCGCCTTGCGGAGCCGGACGGATGCCGAAACTTCAGAGACAAGGGCCTGAGGCGCGCCGCAAGTGGGCTGAAGAAGGATATGCAAATCGGCTTGGCACTGGCGCAACAATTTGGTTAGCTCACAGCGCCTGATGAAAAACCGGATAATCTTATTGCTCTGGCTCGTGGTGGGACTGCTCCCCGGGCGTGTCCAAGCTGTCACCAACGAAGTGGGCATGATCGTGGAGGCGGTCGATCAGGGCGAGTTCACCTACGACCTCCCCAGCGGCACGGCCACCGCCACCAACGGGGTCCGGGTGCGTTACGGCACGGCGGTGATGACCGCCAACCAGGTCACTTTCCGGCAGGACAAAGCCCAGGTCACCGCCGAAGGCAACGTCATTCTCATGCGCGACGGCCAGGTTTGGATCGGCGAAAACGTCACCTACGACTTCAAAAACCGCAAGTTGGAGGCCGACCATTTCCGCACCGGGGTGGGCGCCTTCTACGCCATCGGCGAAACGGTCTCCACCGACCTCTCCAACCATGTTTATGTGACGCACAACGCGACCGTGACGGCCGATGACTTCTCCACCCCCGCCCAAAGCATCCGGGCGCGGGAGGTGACGATTGTTCCCGGCCAGTACATTGAGGCCCGCAAGGCCACCCTTTACCTCGGATCGGTGCCCGTCATGTACCTGCCCTATTACAAGCGCACCCTCGGGCAGCATCCCAATTATTACGAGTTCACCCCGGGCTACCGCAGCAAGTACGGCCCCTACCTGCTGAACACCTACCACTGGACCCTGAACCAGCAGGTGGATGGCGCCCTGCACTTTGACTACCGCGTCCGCCGCGGCACAGCGGGCGGACCCGACCTCAACCTGCACCTGGGCCGCTGGGGCGAAACCAAGATGAAGTACTACTTCGCCCACGATGAGGATCCCGGCAAGGACATCGTCAACAACCCCATCCGCGCCGACCGGCAACGGTTCTCCCTGATTCACGAGGCCACGATCAGCAGCAACCTCATGGCCAAGATCGTCGCCCGCTACCAAAGTGACCAGCAGGTCATCCGGGACTTCTTCGAGCATGAGTATCGCCGCAACGTGCAGCCCAACTCCTATGTTGAGCTGAACCGGCTCTGGAATAATTTCAGCCTCGATTTCCTCGCCCAACCCCGCATCAACGATTTCAATGAAACCATTGAGCGCCTGCCGGACATCCGGTTGACCGGTTACCGGCAGCAGCTCGGCGAGTCCCCCTTCTTCTATGAGAGCGAAAGCTCCTTCGGCTGGTTCCGCCGCAAGTACGCCAATAACACCCTGCCGGATTATGCCGCCTGGCGCGGGGACACCTACCACCAGGTGGTGCTCCCGCAAACCTTCTTCGGCTGGCTCAATTTCACCCCACGGGTGGGCGGGCGTTTCACCGCCTACACTGATGCCAGCGGCAACGGGGCCACCACCACCGACCAATCCCGTGGCGTCTTCAACACCGGCGCGGAACTCTCCACCAAGGCCTCACGGGTCTGGCCGGGCCTCCAAAACAAGACGCTGGCCATTGATGGCCTCCGCCATATCACCCAGCCGGGCATCAACTACGTTTTCGTGCCGGCCCCCGGCCAGCGCCCCAACCTGCTCCCGCAGTTCGATTACGAACTCAACAGCTACCGGCTCCTGCCGATCGACTTCACCGACTACAACGCGATTGATTCCATCGACAGCCAGAACGCCATGCGGGTTTCCTTGTGGAACAAGCTGCAAACCAAGCGGGCCGGCGAAGTGGAAAACCTGGTCAATTGGGGCGTCTATACCGATTGGCGGATCAACCCGCGCGTCAATCAGGGCTCCTTTGCAGACCTTTACTCCGATCTCGATTTCCGGCCCCGCTCCTGGGTGAGTCTCAGCCAAGAAAGCCGCTATGGGCTCACCGATGATTATTGGAAGGAACTCAATCACCGCGTCACCTTCCTACCCAAGGCCAACTGGAGCCTCACGCTGGGGAACCGCTACCTGAGGAATGATCCCACCCTCGGGCCCAACACAGCCCAGAACGTTTATTACTCCAGTATCTATTACCGGCTGAACGAAAACTGGGCCTTCCGAGTGGCCCACCATGTGGAGGCTCGCGACCGCAAATTGGAGGAGCAGTACTACACGGTGTATCGCGACCTGCGCAGTTGGACCGGGGCCTTCACCGTGCGCGCGCGCGCCAACCGTTACGGTCCGGATGACCTGACGGTGGCCGTCACTTTCTCGATCAAAGCCTTCCCTCGCTTCGGCCTGGGAGAAGATCGCGACCGGCCCTCCATGCTTCTGGGGGGATAGGCGGTATCGTGCGCCGCCGATGGCTCTTTTTGTCCCATTCGTGGCAATTCTGCGACAAACTGTCCAAAATCAGACACCACACCCCGGCCACAAAAAAACGGATTTCCCAATAAAAAGGCCAGGCATTGCTGCCTGGCCTCTCTTTATAAAGTTGGTTTTAGGTTTAAATGGCGTCGGAAGTCAACCAATCGCCCAAGTGCAGATATTCACGTATCTTCCTGCGTTCATAACGGTTACGCTGTGATTTTTTCGGACGTGTCTCGGCTTTACGGAAGGGATGTTTAGTGTTTCGGATGGTCTCGCTGATTGCATCGGTCGTTTTCACCATAACTAACTTTCCTTTCTCGGTTGTCACTAAGCTTAACCAGTGCCAACTTTACCTCGCACGTATCCCTTTTTTGCGCGAACCACTCCAAGATGGCGGGCAGCTTAGTCATTCGTCTATATAGATACTACGTCTGAACCAAACGTTCAAACGCGAAGATGCATTCCTGCATCAGCATCAACCTCTTCAGCTCACGCCATTGACAATCAATGGCTAACAAAGCCGAAAAGAAGCCGAATCCGGGCGAATCCCAACCCGGACCCCGGACTTTATGCATTATTTTTCAGAAAAAGATGCATTAGCCAAAACCTCAAACACCGAGGCGGCCCGGTCCGATTCGCCACTGGCGCACGGCCCGGTTACTCCATCGGCAGAAAACGCCATTTCATTAGCCCCCCTAAAACCCAACCCTTTTCACCAACGCCTCAGTGTGCGCGCACAAAGGCCCCGGACTGCCATTCCCGCACCTGCCGGGTGGCCACCAGGCGCATGCCTGCCTCTTCATATGCTTTGCGTACCAGGGGGAATTGCCCCACGAGGATGCCGGCCAGCACCAGTCGGCCATCGTCTCTCAACCGGTTCAGGATGCGTTCACGCTGGGCGATCAACAGGTCATAAATGAGGTTGGCACACACCACATCGTACCGGGTGCGGGTGGTCACCGGCAGCAGCAGCAGGTCCTGCACCGCCAAGCGCACCTGGCGACCCACCCCGTTGCCGCGCGCGTTGTCCCGTGAGATCCGCACCGCGTCAGCGTCAAAGTCAAAGGCCACCACCGGTCCATACCCCAGTTTGGCCGCCGCAATGGCCAGAATGCCCGATCCGGTGCCGATATCCAAAAAGGACTGCCTAGTTCCGGCCAGGCGTGCCCGGACCAACTGCCCCAGGCAAAAACGGGTGGTGGGGTGCTGCCCGGTGCCAAAGCTAAGCCCGGGATCCAGCACAATCTCCGCCTGCCCCTTCACCGGGCGCACCGGACTCCAACTGGGCCGGATGAGCAAGGACTGACCGACCCTGATGGGCCGGAAGTGCCGTTTCCAGGATTCCGCCCAGTCCTGCCGGGCCAGACGCCGGACCGTCACCTCCAAGGGGCCGGTATCCAGGCCCGACCGGCGCATGGCTTGCAATCCATCCGCCAGCAGTTGCCGTCCCTCGGCACTCACTTGGGCGGCATCCTCCACGTAAATGGAGATGGTGCTCAGGCCGGTTTCCGCCAGGGTGAACAGGGAGACCGGCACCCCAAACAGTTCCCCCATCAGACTGGCCACCACCTCCTCCACCAGGGGAGAGGCGGTGACGGAGATCTGCCAAAGCGTGGTTTTTTTCATGATTTTTGGGTGGCGATACAAACCTCGACCGACAAATCGCGCCAGGGGGTGAAATTCAGCAACCGGATGTCCGCGCCGCGCGGCGAGATTTCCACGCAGGTCAGCGAGGCGTAATCCACCTCAAACCGGGCCATCTTATGCAACGGCAGATCGCAGAGGATGGAGAGGAGCCCCCGCACCACGCCACCATGGCAGAAGACCGCCACGCTCTGGCCGGCGTGCCGCTGCTGGATCTGACGCAACGGCGCCTCCAGCCGGTGTCGGAACGCGGCCGCGCTTTCCGCGTTGGGCATCTGCCCGCTGGTCAGTTGGTCCAGCCAGGTGTAGGCGGTGACCCCGTAACGCTCCAGCACGGCGGCAAAGGAGAGGCCCGTCCAATCGCCAAAATCAACCTCGCGGAACCCCTCCACGAACTCCACCGGCCGGCCGGTCAGCTCGGTGTAGGGAGCCAGGGTCTGCCGCACCCGTTGCATGGGGCTGGCATAGACGGCGTGCAGCGGGATGTTCTGCAGGTATTCCGCCAAAGCGCGGGCCTGCTCCTGGCCGCCGGGGGAGAGGTTCATGTCAATGCGGCCGCCAAACACCCGCTGGTAGGCGGGTTCAACTTCGCCGTGGCGCAACAGATAGAGCCGGGTCAGATTCGTCATGTCGTGAAAAATCGTTCCGTTCAGCCTTGTGTGATCGCTGCTTTTTGCAGGGCCAGCAAGTCCTGGATGCCACCCTTGCCCAGGGCGATCAGCGCGGCCAGTTGGGTTTCTGAAAAGGTGGATTCCTCCCCGCTGCCCTGCAACTCCACAAACTCGCCCGAGGCGGTCATCACCAGATTCATGTCCACCGCCGCCGCCACATCCTCCACGTAGCAGAGGTCCAGCAGCGGCCGCTCCTGCACCATGCCCACGCTGACCGCCGCCACGGCTTGGTTGATGGGGTTGACGGCCAGGGTGCCCGCCGCCATGAGCTTGCGCACCGCCAGCGAGAGAGCCACATAGGTGCCGGTGATGGCGGCCGTGCGCGTGCCGCCATCAGCCTGCAGCACGTCGCAATCCACCCAGAGGGTGCGCTGGCCCAGCTTCTCCAAATCAATCACGGCGCGCAGGGAACGCCCGATCAGCCGTTGGATCTCCTGGGATCGGCCATCCAGCTTGCCCTTGCTGATATCGCGCTGTTTGCGCTGCAGGGTGGCGTACGGCAGCATGGAATATTCCGCCGTGATCCAGCCGCCCTTCACCCCCTGCTCCTTCATCCAGCGCGGCACCCCCTCCTCCACCATCACCCCGCAGATCACCCGCGTGTTGCCCCATTCGATGAGCGTGGACCCGGTGGCATGCGGGGCAATGTGGTTTTGAAAGCGGACCGGCCGCAACTGGGCGGCGGTGCGCCCATCGGCGCGGGCGCTGTTCACTGGACTGGTGGATGACGCGGTCATAGGCACAGGAATGTATGGAAGGGCACGCCCCACGGCAACGCCGAAAAGCGGGTCCGGTTGCATAACCCGGATTTTACGATAGGTGATAAGTTCCACCAAGCCATGCGCCATATCCTCGGGTAAAAAGCGCCTTGGGCGAAAAGGACCGCTGGCGTCGCAACGACGATGCCAGAAATAGTTTTGAAGCCAAGATGGCACTTTCTGGCACCTTTTGGCCCTTTTTGGCACCTTTTGGCACCCGGTTTCGTGGCGGCGCATGGAAAACCGAAAAAAATGCTGAATGATGAAGGCTGAATGCTGAGGGCAGAACTGGGGACGGAAGACGGGGATGGCCGACGGGGATGCGTTACGGCGAATTAACCGGACTAAACCCTGGGTTGCCCCCTTAACGCGGGAGGACACCAGCCGGAACGATTCCGGGGGTGGATGGTGGTGGTTCATGGCAAGGCGGGTGCTTTGGGGTGGCGAATTAGACTTTTTTGTACTTTCTTGTACTATTTTAGCCGGATTTTCGGGGTTTTGGCGAAAAGTACAACTTTAGGACAAGGCTGAAGGCTAAAGGCTGAATGCTGAAGTGCCCACCAACGGCGCCCAAGCGAACCTCAAGACGGCGATTGTTTAACCGCAAAGAACGGGCAGAGCGGAAACGCGGAAGGAGGGTTCGCGCGGAGGCGCAGTGGCGCAGAGAAAAGACCGGGGAACCTGGAGGAAAAGCAGAACGCATATATTTTGTAGTCAGGACTACATTTTCGGTTTTCGAGGGTGATTTCAAATCGGTCCAAATCGGACCATAAATACTTTTTTTCGCGGACCGATTTGAAATGACATTTTTTGGCATCCAATTTGTGGGCTGATGGTTACGTCCATATTCAAATCGGACTGTTTTTGGTTTCAAAACGGTTTTTGGGGTAGTGGTGAGGTGAGGTGAAACGAGGGTAATGTGCTTATAATAAGGCTGTTATAAGTAGTTTATGGGTTTTTGAGTTTGGTCGCTCTGCCACCCCTTCCCGCATCTTTACTGTTAGGATATGGTAGGAATTGTTAGGATTTTTGTTAGGATTTTTTGAGCGGTTTTGGCCTGTTTTACGTTGGATTTTCGCGTTTATTATCCGGGATGGGCACGGATTTGTCGGGCTGAAACCACGGCTTGGACGGGTTTGTTGCCGCGGATGCGGATTTTTGGCGGTCCATTGGCACCCCCAGCAGGGCCGTTGGTTGGGGGCGAACCGCTCGGGGCACGACCACCAAACGCCCAGGAAGACGGGGCGGGATTCGAAGCGGATGGGGGTCATGGTCGGTTTATCCGGCCCGGTCGGCGCCCAGTCGGCGCAGAGGTGTTCGGCCTGGGCAAGGGCGGTCTTGACGGCTTCCTCCTGTAGGCCGGGCGGGTAAAGGTTTCACCCTGCCGATGACCCTGCCATGGCTGTGCAAAATAAAGGGCTTGAGGGTCTGGCCCCGAAGATGACCCCTGTACGGGTTGGGCATCGTTGTCATCGGTCAACTGAAAAGTCCGACCACAAGAAACCACACGACAACCAGCAGTGGATACAAGTACCCCCCGATCATGGCGTACCGCTCGAACCGGTTCCTCTCCTTCTTTAGTTGCAGGACGATGGCGGACGTTAAACAGGCAACGAAGACGACCGATATCAAAAACACCAGACTCATTGCCGTGATGCCCGACGGCGACATCGCCAGTGCAAAACACAAGCCGCCAAAAGCGCCGAAGAGGCAGAAGTAAGCTAGGTAAGTGAACCACCACACACGCCGACGAAACATGCAAACGCAGAGTGTAAGGTAAGCACCAGGCACCAAAGCGCCTGCCAAGGCCAGAAAAATCAATCTGAAGGACGTGTCGCTCATTTGCGTATCAACATTGCTGCTCAGGCAGGGCGCGCCCGAGACGTTCTATTT
>CAIYYI010000529.1 GCA_903930345.1 uncultured Verrucomicrobiota bacterium | reverse complement strand
ACGCCTCGATGGTCTTTGTCGGGAACATCAATCAGCCGGTGGATACGCTGGTAAAGACGAGCCACCTGCTGGCCCCGTTCCCGGAGGCCATGATTGATTGCGCCTTCTTTGACCGGTTTCATAGCTACGTGCCCGGCTGGGAGGTGCCGAAAATGCGGCCGGAGTTTTTCACGAACCAGTATGGGATGATCGTGGATTACCTGGCCGAGTTCATGCGCGAGATGCGCAAGCGAACCTTCGCCGATGCCATCAACAAGTACTTCAAGCTGGGCCGGGACCTGAACCAGCGGGACACCATCGCCGTGAAGCGCACGGTGTCGGGGTTGCTCAAGCTGCTATACCCGCACGAGGATTACGACAAGGAAGCCGTCCGGCGGTGTCTGGAATACGCGCTGGAAGTCCGCCGCCGGGTGAAAGAGCAACTGAAGAAGATCGGCGGCATGGAGTTCTACGACGTCCACTTCAGCTACCTTGACCTGGCGACCAACGAGGAACGGTTCATCAGCGTTCCGGAGCAGGGTGGGGGATCATTGATCTCGGACGGGCCGATGAATCCCGGCGTGCTCCACATCGTCGGCACCGGCACCAGCGGGCATCTTGGGCTCTACCGGGTGGAAACTCAGGTGACCCCCGGCAGCGGCGTGTTGAAGCTGTCCGGACTGGGGTCGAACATGACCGCCAAGGAAGGTGTGAAAGTGGGCTTTGACTATTTTAGAGCCAACGCCTCAAGGGTGAGCGCCTCAATCAAGCCGGGGGAGAACGACTACCATTTCCATGTGGTGGAGCTGCACAACAGCGGTCCCAGCACCGCCATGACGCTGGCGACCTTTGTGGCGCTATGTTCGGCGGTATTGGGCAAGCCGATCCAGCAGCAGATGGTCATCCTGGGCAATATGAGCCTGGGAGGCAGCCTGGTGCCGGTGGAGAACCTGGCCCAGGCCATGCAGGTGGTGTTTGATGCCGGTGGCAAGCGCATCCTGCTGCCGATGGCCAGCGTGACCGACATTCCGACCATCCCCGGGGAGCTGTTCGCCAAGTTCCAAACCAGCTTCTACGCCGACCCCGTGGACGCGGTGTTCAAGGCGCTGGGGGTGCAATGACCGTTTATGGGGCCAATCAACATGCAATCATCGCGAGCACAGCTAGTCAAAACAAGGGAAACGGGCATTGATCCTGCTGGCATCATCCTTGGCCTGCTAGAAGGATTGTCCTCCGATGAATTACGGAGGATCATTGGGGTGTCCGGATTGACCATTGATTGGCAGCTTTCCAAGGGTGAAAACCACTCTCATATGACCCGAATCCGTGCCTACATTCCAAAAGTGCAAGCAGGTCTTGGACGGTTGTCTGAAGACGACCGATTTCACGTTTTAGCGATGATCGCAAAGGAGATGTGTAGCAGGGGAGATGATACTAGCGAGTGCATGACCGTGAGTTTGCAGGAAATTGGTTGGCAGCTATCGACCTGCTCTAACACTTCTGTCAGGACGCCTGTTGCACCAATAGCCAATACACCCATGATCCGTGATAAAAACTTCCTGCCTATTTAGATTACTCCAGTACCCCCTATAGGTAGTGGTGGGCGCTCTGATTTGCCGCCCACCAAGGCTCGATAAGGCGCGGGTTCGACTTCCACTGCCTGTTGCAGCAGGCGGTAGAACAGTT
>CAIYYI010000528.1 GCA_903930345.1 uncultured Verrucomicrobiota bacterium | reverse complement strand
CCGCTGCGGTGGTGGTGCGCCCCGATGGTCGTCTGATACATCCCAGTGACCAATGCCGATCGGCAGGGCGAGCAGACCGGCGCTGTCACGTAAGCGCGGCTAAAGCGGGTGCCTTCTTTCGCTAGCCGGTCGACGTGCGGGGTCGCGATGGTCGTCTCGCCGTAACTCCCAAAGTTCGCGGACATGTCGTCGACGACGAACCATAGCACATTGGGGCGATCGGCGGCGGACGCCGTCAGGGCTAAGATTAGGCAGAGCAGGGGGCGCATGGGGGTGGAGGTAAGTTGGGTGTAAAGTCGTGACGGTGCAAAAACAATGGGGTCAGACCCCATTAATAGGGTCTGACCCCATCGGGGTCGGAATGTTACGTCAGGCTAGTTGCCTGATTTCTCCTTCAGGGAGGGGGGGGGGGAATATGATGGGTAGCGGGAGCGGGTTCTGTGGTAACCAGAAATACATACCCATCAAGTTTCAGCGCCTTTGGCGTTGCTCTGCGGTCGTTACGTTTTCAACCGCAGTTTTGCCGAGTCGGGCTTGAAGCTGAGCGTAGTAGAGCGAGCGTGGGGTGACACTTTCCTTGGGGGATTCCTTCCATGCCGTGCCTTGCAGAGCGCCTTCGCACAGCTCATCCTTACGCCCCGAGGCATTATTCTGATTACTGACCGTGGCCTTGGCACGCACGGGATCATAGAGCTTCGGGTCCGAGCACCCGATCATGAAATTCTGTCCGAGCGGGGGTTGAAGGGCGAAGATAACAGGGGAGGCGCAGTTCCAGAACACAGTGGTGTTGCCGCTCCAGCCGTGACCGGTGGTATCGGGGCCACCGTTGCCGCCCCAGCGACCGCGGTTGGCGGAGACCAAGCCAGATCTCGGCCCTGTCACACGGACATTATCATAGAGAGTCCCCATGGCCCATGTTTGATGGTTTTCACTGGCATCCCAGGCAGATTCCGCGCTGCAATCAACGAATGCGTTGGGGCCGGTGGTCATTGCCTGAGTCATGAAATCGTGCCTTCCGTTGCGGCTATAGCAGCGTTGCATGAGGATGGAAGGTCCTGCCAAATCCGCGAGTAAATAGGAGTAGCGTCGCCCGCCCGCTATCTGGGAAACCGGGTCCAAGCTCTTGCAGTCCTGACTGGTAATATTACGAGCGTATTTCTTAACCATCACGAAGCCATGCTGCATATGCGTGGCCGTGCAATTGCGAGCCCAAGCATTTTCTATTTTTCCGAAGCCTATCGCATAAGCACAATGATTTTCATCGCTGGGATAATCGTTGGGTTCATCCTTCTTAAACTTCATTCTAATGGAAGCGTCGTAGGTGCTATCAAACCGGAGATTCTCGATGCCACACTCCCGAATACGAAAATCTGGGGGCCCTGGAATAACTAGACCGCCTCCATATTTCTCATCGAGGGATTGGGGTAACGGAACATCAAAAACCAGTTCTCCGTTCGATATCGAGACGATCTTCCTCTCGAAATGAGCATATGGACTCCAATATTTGTAGATGTCCATGCCCAGATCTTTCACCCACGCCGCGTTTTTTGGTTTGAAAATAAGGATGCCATCTCCGGGTTTAAGATTCTTGATAAGGGAATCCTTTTCAGGAACTTTGGCATACCGATTATCTCCATCCTTAAGGATATTAAAACGGGTCGAACCTACTGGAATATAGGTTTGGTCAATGATATGCGTTGATGGCGGAGTTCCTGGCCAAGCCGGGTCGGGCTTAGGAGATTTGACGTCTATAAGGAAAAACACCCATTTCATCGTTGCTAGCAAAACAGTCCCCTTCTCGCCGTCGCCTTCTCCTCTCAGTACGACACCAGAATAGGACATGGTGAGAGGCTTATTGATCTTCCACAGCCCCTTTTTAAGAAGGAGTGCCCCCCGCCCCCCCGGGGTCTTCTCCAGACTCTTCCCCAACTCGTCCAATGCAGCTTGGATGCGTGCCGATTCGTCCTCTGCGCCGCTGGGTTCAAGGGTGACGCTGGTCGGAACGTCGGGAATCTTGACGCCTCCATTCTGATAGCCGCAAAAGGAAAAGTCGGGGATTTTATCCCCCTGCTTATTCCACGGAAGCATAACGAGTCTGCCATCAGCCATGGGTTTGACCAATATGCTTTCCTTGCCCTCGGCACGTTGAATGAGATGCAGGCAGAGCAAGAGTAAAACAAGGACGGTTGCGGGTGTTCGTATTATGCTGCGCGTTTTTGCCCAATAAGTGATCGATGTATCATTATATCCAGGCGTTGCTTCCGATGGAGGGACTGCGCGGATTGGCGGGATGGGGAGTGGCATAAATTGGAGAGGCATATGGAGAATTTCTACAGGTTTGGTCGAGGCTTTAACGCTTTAGCAGCTGGGTCTTCACCGACTGCTGGAGGGGGGAACTATGATGGGTAGCGGGAGCGGGTTCTTTGGTAACGGCTGGGCCTTTGCTAACAGCTGGGTCTTCACGTCCTCCGGGAGGGAGGAACGATTGATCCACTGGGTCGCGGCGGCGGGGTCTTTCTTGGACCACTGCTCCAGTACGTTTTTAAGAGCTGTGGTGCGCAGGTTGGAGTTGCCGATTCCGGCGGCAATATCGAAGGCGGCTTGCGGGTGAATATAAGCCATTTGTCGGCTGATAATCTCAGAAAGCATGTCTTTAGTATAGCCCTCGGGGAGCGACTGCATCCACTGGGTCGCGGCGTCGGGGTCAGTCAGGGGCCCAAATCCTAATTGAATTAATACTTTATGCTCAGCTCTTGCGCGCAGGCGGGAATCGGCGATTCCTGAGGCCAAATCCCACGCTGCTCGGGGGGAATTTAAAGCCATAAAGGCGCTGATACCCTCCGCAGCTAATTCTTTATCCCGGCCCTCGGGGAGCGACTGCATCATGGCGAGAGCTCCCTGATAACCCCGCGCTGCATGGCAATTCTGTTCGAAAGCCTCACTGATCGCACTGTCTTGGGAAGCGCCGGGCGGCATTGACTGGGCATAAGCTAAGGCCCCTTTAAGATCGGTCTTTCCCCTGGAAGAATTTACTCCTACAAGAATCGCGTCCTTGATTTTGGAATCAGTCTGCTGGTTAGCCCAGGCGAAAGCCGCCTTCAGGTCGGACTCGGCCCATTCAGAACCTATCTGTTGGGCCAAAGTCTCACGGGTAAAACCTTGGGGAACCTGATCAAGCAGAGTAATCGCCAATTCTGGATATATATGAACAAACCTTTCAGGACTTCCGCCTGAAAACGTTTGATTACCATTGTATGAAAAACCAAACAACAAGTGCACCACTTTCCTAGCGTCCTTTTTAATGCCTCTCTCTACCGCGGCTTTGAGGGTAGCTTTCTTTTCTTGGATTATTTGTTTACTTCCAACCCCTTCCTTAAGGGCCAGTAGTTCGGAGAGAGCCTGACGGATCTCTGAGGGGTCAAATTTCTCCCCAGCGGCAGGCTGTGAGTCGCGCTTCTCCACATTCACCGTTGGTACCTTCGGGGCCGCGGCCGATCCGAGAGTCGTTGAGGTGGCAGGTGGCGTGGCCGAAGTTGGAACGGGCGGCGTTGCAAGGGCGCTGGTGCGCAGTAGCGCCTGGAGTTCCCAGGTGCGTTTGGTCTCGGGTATGCCGGGGCCGTTATATCCGAGCAGGCGAAATTCTTTTGCCTCGATCTTGCGGTCTTTCAGTGCGGCTTCGAGGGCGGCTTTTGCCTTGGCGATGTTGGCTTCATTTCGATCGCCCTGCCACGTGTAGCTGAGGGTTTCCATGGCGGGGACGTCGCGGACCTCCACATTCGCCCCATCAGCGCCGGTTTTTCCGACGGCAGTGTCTTGATAGAGAAACGCGAGCGATGTTTGGCGCAGGTTTTGGCCGTCGCCCTCGGCCATCGATATTTCGACCGGTGCGGTCATGGGGATATCGTTCTTCTGGATGTGGGAAAACAACGTCCCGAACGCGCCATTCTCCCTCTTTGCCGTGGTGAAAGCGGCGCGGTAGGGTGGATAGGATTTCTCGCTGATCTGATCGTAAGGGCCTGGCTTGGGCCAGCCCTTGGGAAGCGGTGCTTCATCGACATAGGCAGGCGGCTGCGTGGGAGTGGGATTCTGCGCCGGAGCGTCGGAAGCAGCGAGGCACGCCAGAACGAGAATGAAAGGGCGGCAATATTTTTTCATATTGGGTTGGTTGAAGGAGGGATCACGTAGAGCCGAGGTCGGAGGCGGACGCTTACCCCAAAACAGTGTAGCCGCCCATTAAAGGGCGGCTGAACACGCTGTCACTACTGAGGTGTGAAGTCCGCAATCTATCATGGATTGGGCTTATCTTCCGAAACGTGGCTTTTCCGGGGACTTTAACAAAAGGTTGTCTTGAATCAGATCTTCCTGGCGTTCGAGATTGCGGAGGGTCGCCTTGAACGCATTCCGCGCGGACCAAGCTTCATCCGCGAACTGGATCATCGGCTGACGGTCGAAAATGGCCGATTGAAGTGACTGAATGTCTTTTCCGTTCGTGATGGCAGAATACTTGTCGATGAACTCCTGGCCGCGGCGGATGTAGTAGCGCCAGCTCGCCTCGTAGTCATTGGCGTCATAGAGCTCAGAGCCTTTTTTGAGCGTATCCTGTACGAATGTGATGGCATCTACGGTGGAGATGTCTTTCTCCGGCAACTCCATCGGATCGGGGATGACGCTATCGATCACGTTGACCAGTCCGTTGTATCCCTCGATATCGGTTTCACGGATGTTGACCCCGTTGATCGTGCGCTTGTCGCCGTCTCGCAGCAGGTAGATGGGCGCTCCGTGGATTGTGCGGATCTTATTATATGGCTTGCAGTTTTCCGATACGTGTTTGCCCACGATCACGTGTCGGGCAAGGAGCCCGAAAATCACCTCGCGATTCTTCCCGGATGGGTTGGCAATGATGTCCGCATATTTTCCCGAAGCTTTCCAGGCATCGTCGGTGGGGGCGAAAATCGTGAACTCCTGGGATGAGGCCACGCTGAGCGACAGTCCGCATGAATCCAGGAGTTTCACCAGAATACTGAAGCGGTCATCTTTCCTGAGAATGTCGAAAAGGCCCTTTTCCACCGGAGGAATCACGCTGTCGATCACGTGCACGATGCCGTTCGCGCAGGGCAGGTCGGTTTCTTTGATGACCGCTCCATCAATCGTTGCTCCGCCAGCGGTTGCTTTGAAATTCAATTGCTGACCGAATACGGACTGGGGGGTGACATCCGAGACGCCGAGACTGCGAAGCCCTGGCACTTTTCCGGCAGCGAAGGTTCCCTCGGTGATGTGATGCTTGATGATGTCTACCAGACGTTGGTCATTTTCCGGAAGGAAGAGCGATGCGACGAAATCCGGAGGCAGTTTTTTGAACGCCTCATCGGTCGGCGCGAAGGTCGTGTAGAGTCCATGCATATTCTGGAAGGTTTTCCCCTGACGACTCGCCGTGATGGCTTTGGTGAAAATCGTGAAGCGTCCATCTTTCTGGAGACGCTGAAAAAGATCGTCCGTCGTCGGAGTCAGTACGGTGTCGATCAGATAAATCACGCCATTGGAACAGGGGATAGGCTTCGCCGTAAACCTGGCCCCGCCGATGACCTTATTCTTGTAATCGATGGAAACGAACTGCCCCGATGCAGTTCTGAGCAGAGTGAATTGTTCTAGCCCGAATTCCGGCTCGGAGCTGGCGAGCACATGGAAATTGAACACCTCCTCAAGTCGCTCGTTGTTCTGTGGGGCCAGCAAGGTCTCCACTGCCCCCTTCGGCAGCTTCTTGAAGGCCTCATTCGTCGGCGCGAACAAGGTGTAGCGGGCCCCCGCGTATTTGGACAGATCGGATCCGAGTTTGGTCTTTTCCAAAAGCGCCTGCAGGCTGCTGAGGTCTTCCATCTCGCGGACCATTCGCCCGATGGTCTGGGCTTCAGCGGGATCGGCTGCGTTGAGGCTTTGGGGCGTGACCAGTGACAGGAGCAACGCGGCGCCTCCGAGGATTACTTGTTTAAGTTTCTTCATGGTGGATAGATTAGGAAGTTTAGGTGGGCTTTTTGACTTATTTGCTGAGGTAAGATAGGGCATGTGAGTGAGTAAGGGCTTCAAAGATATCTTTCGCCCAAAAGCCGGAAATGGATTCAAAAATTACCAGGAATTTACTTCCGTGCCCGCCGCACCGAAACCGCCCTGAATGCCCACGGGCGCCGGGGTGATCGGGTCACGCTAAATGGGCCCGCTTGAAATGTTACTCGGGGGAGGGGGGTAGCCACCAAACTACCCGCATAAACACCCCCGCATTGAGAATGGAGCGGCGCACGAAGGGGTCCAGATTAAGGCCATCTGTGACCATGACTCCAGCCGGAGACAGGCCGGAATCTACATGGAGCTGACGATTACGGCGTAAACGTTCTACCGCTGGAAGAAGCAGCCCGGCATAGTGTATTCACTTTTGACATGATAGGGGCGCGCTTTTGACCGTTAGTTCTTCGCCAGAGCGACCACGTGCTCCTGCTTCGATTTGACCACCCCGCCGGGGTGTTCGCGTGTGATAACGAACGCCTGTGGATTGGACAAGGCGAGTTTCGCGGCGATGGGGACCACCACGGGCGAACCATTGCTCAGGATGTCGAAAACACCGCCATCTACGGGTGCGTCCGAATCCCGGGTGGGATCCACGATCCAGAGTTGGTATTGGGCCTTGCGAGGATCGTTAACGGGAATGCCCGTGAGGATCATGAATCCTCGCTGCTGAGCATCGCTCCAGAGGACCTGGCCGGAGGCTTGTTTAAACTCGCCGAGGCCGACGAATCTCCGTTCGATCAAGTCCTTGTCTGCGGAGCGGAGAAGGGCGGCGGCCTGTTCCGGAGGCAGTGGTGCTTCTGTTTGCGTGAGCACGAGCGAGAGAATCACGACGGCGGCGGCCGCAGCCCATCCGGTCATCGGATGGAGCAAAATGTTTTTCCAAGCTGGAACCTGCGGGTAAATGATAGGCGAGCCGCCAGGAAGCCCGATCAGGTGGGCCTTCTGGTGCAATCTGGCGGCAAGGCCCGCCGGCATCGGTTCGGGGCGTTGCAATACAGGCTCGAGCGCCAAGGTTGCGGCCAGCAACTCGAGTTCTGCGTCCGGCGAGATGCCTAACTGCTTACCCAGCAAGGCGAGTTCGCGCTCTTCTTCGAGCGTCAGATCGCCGAGGGCGCGACCAGCCAGCAGCTCTGTGTGACGATTTACTGGATCAGACGGGTTCATGATGCGGTTTTGGTGTGGGTGATCCCAGTACGCCTGAGATGATCGCGTAGGGCGATCAGCCCGCGCCTGAGGCGAGTCTTAACGGTGCCCAGAGGCAGGCCGGTCTTATCAGCGATTTCCGGATGGGTGAAACCGTCATAGAAAAACAGATGGAAAAGCTTCCGGGTCTCATCTGGAAGGGTTTCGAGTGATGATTTTAATGCTTCTGCATCGTAAGGGATAGACGAGGCCACAAGCGCCGGATCGGGGAAGGAACTCTCAGCTTCCAAAGGCTCGAAGCCAGGATTGCGTAACTGGTGGCGGATGAAATCGATCGCGCGGCGACGCGCGATCATAC
The DNA here is from genome assembly GCA_903930345.1 of uncultured Verrucomicrobiota bacterium. Taxonomy (GTDB): domain Bacteria; phylum Verrucomicrobiota; class Verrucomicrobiia; order Limisphaerales; family CAIYYI01; genus CAIYYI01. The sequence goes on along the minus strand of CAIYYI010000528.1, from coordinate 1,327 downwards.
CTATAAAGGTGGATTCGGAGGCAATCGCAGGGTCGTAGGTCGCGGCCTTTTTCCAGATTTCGGCGAAGATTTCCTGCACGAGGTCCTCGGACGAAGTGTTGTTGTTGACGTAGCGCCGCACAAGCGTCCAGACGAGCGGCCCGTAAAGGTTGATGCACACGTTCATGGCGCTGGTCTCACCGGCCGCGACTCGTGTCAGGACGGGCTTTGAGGTGACATGAGCGGGAGTGCTCATTATGGCTTGGGCAGCATCATTATCCTAAAATGATTCCTGGATGTACTTAGTATTTCCTGAGGATTCTTGCGGAGAAGAACGGTTTGGATCTGATTGAGCAACAAGGAAGCAAAAGAAGTCCGCCCCCTAGCTGGAAAGAGCCGGGAGCGGAGCCACGTGTTGTGATTTCTTAATCGTAGTGACCCAGTAAGGTCAGAAAAGCTTTCTATCAGTTCCCCTTGTCCTTGTCCGTCGCGGGCGGCAGGAGGACGGCATCGATGATGTGAATCACTCCGTTGGAGCACTTTACGTCAGCGGTGGTCACCTTCGCCGTGTTCAGGAAGAGAGAGCCTTCCTTTACCTGCAGCTTGATCTTCTTGTTGTTGAGCGCGGTGGCCTCGGTGAGCTTGATGGCGGCCCCAGAAGGCACGTTGCCGCTCACTACATGATAGGTCAGGATGTCGATCAGCATCCCCTTGTTCTCCGGCTTGAGGAGATTCGCCACCGTTCCAGGCGGGAGCTTAGCAAAGGCTTCGTCCGTGGGAGCGAAGACGGTGAAGGGGCCATTTCCCTTCAGGGTGTCCACAAGGCCTGCGGCGGTAAGGGCGGCGGCCAGAGTCTTGAAGGAGCCGGCGCTGACCGCAGTCTCGACGATATTCTTTTCTTCGGCCGCACTCAGGGATGCCCCAGAGAAGGCGACAATACTTAGGGCGAACCAGAGTTTTTTCATTAATGATTTCATAGTGTTATTTTTTGTTGGTTGATCGGTCCTCGTGAGTGAGAACCGGTTTCAATCATATCTTTCGCCCCAAAGCTGGAAATGGATTCAAAAATTCCTAGGAATTTACTTCCGCGCTTAACGGTGTCCGAACTCTGCTAGCGTTTTGATAGGCTGGGTTGCGCAACAAAAACAAAGGGGTCAGACCCCATTCATAGGGTCTGACCCCTTTATGGGGGAAGGGTCGGGTGGGACTTACTTCTGGGTGAAGACGAACACGCCGTGCTTGTTCGCGATGACGATATCCGGCTTGTTGTCCTGGTTTACTTTGCCGGCGAAGAACTGGGTGCCGACGCCACTATCGGAGTCGATGCGGCGAGGGACGAACGAGGCGG
>CAIYYI010000527.1 GCA_903930345.1 uncultured Verrucomicrobiota bacterium | reverse complement strand
TCCCGCGCCATCAATCCCGCCTTGGCCCACAGGTCGCTGAGGCTCATGGCTGAGACGCGCACCCGTACATCAAAATCCCCGGTCCGTTGCTGGTAATTGAATGAGAATTGGTCGGTTGAACCATTGATGTCACTGCCGCCAACCCGCACATCAAATCCGTTGGGAACAGGTACGGTGGTTCCGGCCAGTGCCGGGCTGCCCACATCGGTGGGTACAAACGACACGGCCACGAACGTGGCTTCGGAAGGATTCGGGGCCAAGAGGTTGCCAGCCGCCGCCAAGTCGCGAAGGTTGGAGACCCGTACCGTGTAGGTCACGCCCAGACCGTGAGCGGTGGTGGTGAGCAGGACGTTGGAGCCGTTGGCGTTCAGGAATGCGTTACTGATGACCACGTTTCCCTGGGCACTGGTGACAGAGTAATTGGCGACGTTGGTCGCCGCACCCGTCGCCAGCACCTCCGAAAAGGTCAGGTTAATCAGGTTGGGAAAAGCCCCGGCCACGCTGACCAACTGGGGAGACTCCAAGTCCGCGTTGACGCTCAATACCGCGTTGCTGCTCCATGCGGTTCGGGTCAGGTTGGAGACTGTGTTGCGCGCCTCCATGCGGAAAATGGCGCCGCTATCACCCAACGTGGGTCGGAAGAGCGTATAGACGCTGTTGGTCGCACCGATGATCGCGCTTTCCACTCCCCCCACAGTCTTGTACCATTGGAGGGTGAGCGGGGGAGTTCCGGAGGCATCCGCTGTGAAGGTGGCTGGCCGGTTTTCGAGCACCGTGATGTTGGCGGGTTGGTTGGTGATCGAGACGGGAACAGAAATTTGGATGGAATCCACTTCGTCGAGGCGCCACGCCATCAGGGCATAGCCGATGGAGCCGTTGGCGGTTCCACCACTGGGAATGGTGCCTGTGTACTGGGCGGCGGAAATGGAAATGATTCCATCCGCCCCCGCACTGATGTTGGTCCAGGCGACGTAATCTCCAGTGGTGTTAATCCCGGAGTTGAAGGTCACGCTGTTGACCGCCAGGCCGGAAGTCAGACAACCGGCCGTGTGGTTGGCCACAAACGCATCGGCCCCATCCAAAGTGAACAACGTCCAACGATTGGCGTAAGTGCTATCCCCTCCACGCACCGAAGTGCCAATGAAGGCGTATTTCTTTCCCGGGTTCAAACCGGTAAACGTATGCGTAACCACCGCAGATGCACCAAGTTGCACCGCATGATTAAGGGTGCCACTGCTGAAATCGCAGAATCCGTTGAAAATGTTGTAGGCGGGGGTGCCGACCGAGGGTGCGCCAGCGGAGGCACCGGTGGCATACCCACTACCCGAGACCGCCACGGAGACGGGCAGGGTTGCGCCCGTTGCAATGTTTTTTAAGGCTCCCCCGGTGCTGGGCGCACCGCCCGCTGTGCCTAACACGTTGTAATCAGTGGTATTAACATGGGTACCTGTGCCGCTGAAATGGTCGTTATAGGCGGTGAACTGGGCTTGCACCTGAAAACCGGACGACCACATCCCCAGCGAGGACAGGGTGGTGAGCAGCATGAAACGATGAAAGTTGTGGCGCAGTGAGCGGACGGGGGGGTGGTGCATAGTTTGAACGCTTGAGGGGGAACAGAACAACCGGCGAGACAAGTCGCAAGTTTGCTTCCACCAAGGATTAGTGGTTGGTTGCCGGTACATGGGTTTACTTGGGTAAAAGCATACCTTCCCCGGTCTGAAAATCAACGCCTAAATCGGCTTAAATCGGCCAATAGGACAACTACTGCGCACTGGGCATGGCCTTCACAAAGTCTTTTTCAAAATGGGAAAGCACAGCTTCCAGTTCTTTTCCCTGAATGACCCCGGCAACGTAGTGGGCGACGGTGGAGCGTAGGATTTGCCCCTCAACCGTGGACAATTGGGACATGACTCCCGCGAGGATCGTTTTGACAATGCCTGAAAAAGTGTTGCCATTGAAGTAGGCGAAGGGACACAAAGCGTGGCAGCGACGGCAGATATCCAAGGCTTGTTGGAACGTCATCGGGACGCCATGTGTGCGGTCCCAAAGCTCCTTTGCCTGCTCAAACCCCCGGCCTGCCTTATGCGGTGTTTCAGGGTTTTGGCAGAGCCCCACATTGATTTCAACCACTTTCTGCCAAGGCAGATCCTGCAGCCATTTATTTTCTGTATTCACCGCGTTCAATAGATTCTCCAGTCAAACTCGTCCGCTTAACCTGTTGGTGCGAACTCGGGCTGGAATCCATGTTGGCAAATTCTGTCTCACAGGTCAACGCCTGTGTGTCCGCCGTTCTTGTCGGCATCGCCTGACGGCGGCGGTCCGGGTATTTTTGGATTCACCCACTTTGTGCATTGCCCCCAGGTTTGGCGCGTTGTAGATTGCTGCGGGGCGTGCGGGAGCAGAGGGATGCATTTGCCGGATCCTTTGCACATCTGGCACCTGATTGTCACTTCAAACACGTCAAATTGGGTTAAATTATGGCTATGATGACAGGGTCACCACCAACCGAAAGAAACGATATGCCCACTTCAGTCCAGCCGACGTTTCGCAATGACCCTTTCAAGGTTCCATGGGATCTGAGTACTTGGATGCCGTCGGAAGAGTTGCGCCGCATGATTGAGGCCGATATTGCCAGCCTGGACTGGAGCAACATCAAATTGGTAGCGTACTTGGGCCAGCACCCGGCCTACCGACCGAAGGAAAAGCTGTCCATCCTCATCTTTGCCTACTCCACCGGATTGTTTGAAACGGACGTGATTTCCTCGTTGTGCAGCACGGATCCGGTTTACCGCCTTTTGTGCCATAATGATCCTCCGGGAAAACGGGACTTGGTGCGCTTTCGGCGCGAGAATCGCGGGCTGGTCAAACAGTGCCTCATTCAGGTTATGAAACACCTGATTCGCCATCGGTTTGAAATGGACGAAAAATTCTTTCCGATCGGGCTCAAACGGCTGGTGGAGGATTTGGCCCAAACCCGGCTCGATTTGGCCAGCCATGTGGACCGCGGTGCTGGCGGGCTGGAATGAATCAGGTGTTTTTCAAGGCGATGCGGTTCATGATGTTTCCGGCGTCCCGGCATTTGTCGGTCACTTTCTCCATCAATTCGAAGAGATCCTTGACGAACACCGCTTTGAAGACATCGGTTTTCCCGGCATAAAAGGTGCGAAGGGATTCCACCACCATTTTGTCGGCTTCTCCCTCGATGAACTGCAATTCGGCGTTCAGCGGTTTGATCTGATCCGGACGCACCCCTTTCCGCAGCATTTTCGACATGGTGAGCACGGTGCTGCTGGCCTTGTCGATCATGGCCAACTGGGGCTTGAGATCCAAACCGGCCAGATGTTGGGGGGCCAGCAACAGCCGTTCGGCGATCATTTCGACGGTTTTTGGGATCCGGTAAAGAGCCACACACAGGGCTTCTATATCGTTGGCGTCCAAAGAGGTTACGAAGTTGGTGCAAAGTGCCTCCGTGAGGCGGACCACGATTTGTTTCTCCTTGCGCCGGGAGGCTGAAAACGGTTCCAAGCTCATGGGCTGGCTTGGATTGCTTACGAACGCATCCAAGATGGTCACGCTGGTGCGCGCTTCTTGGGCTGCCGCCTCAAGCAGGTCGTAGAACAGGTCATCTTTTCCCAATATCTGCTGGAGCATGCTCATGGCTTCAATATAGGCCCAAGCCGGGCAAAGGGGTAGAAAAAAACCGCCGGGATTTCACTCGTCAGTCCATTGGCAACCCGGATGGGTTAGGTCAAAAACTGGCGGATGGCCGTTTTGAATGAAGGATGCTCCAACCGGAACAACTGGTTGGCGACCGCGCCTTCCCCGGTGTTGTCCTCTTCCAGCATGAGCAGTTGTTCGCGGTTGAGCGGAGCCGCCCGGCCCATCAGTGGACACACCGTTTCCAGGGCGGTGGCCAGCAGCCGTGCCAGGGGCAGGGGCACCGGCAGGCACCAGCGTCGCCGTTTGGTTGCCGCCAGGATGGCTGGAATAATCTGCCGGTATTCAAACACCTGCGGTCCGGTCAGGGTATAAGTTTGCCCAATGGATTGGGCTTCGGTGAGAGCACGGACAAATGCTAGGGCAACTGTTTCCACTGCCACGGGTTGAAGTTTGCCCCCGCCGGAGCCCATGATCGGCACCACCGGTGAAAAACGGGCCAGGCGCGCGAACAGATTCACAAATCCGTCGCCCGGCCCGTAAATCAGGGATGGCCGAAAAATCGTCCAATCCCGGTCGGAGGTCCGCACCAGTTCCTCAGCGGCCCACTTGGTCTGGTGATAGCGGGAGCGGGCCCCGGGCCGGGTGCCCAGCGCGCTCATATGTATGAAGCGCCGCACCTGGCAATCGCGCGCCGACTGCAGGGCGTTCGCGGTGGCGACGCGATGGGCGTTGTCGAAAGTGTTGTCGCCCACCTCGCTGATGATGCCCACCAAGTGGATCACCCCCTGGCACGAGGCGGCGGCGGACTGGAGCGAGGCCGGATTCAGGAGATCGCCCGGCTGCACTTCCACCCCCTGCTGGGCCAGTCCGATCACGCCTGGGGAGGAGGGGTGGCGTGCCAGGATGCGCACGGAATGCCCCTCCGCCAGCAGAACCCTCACCACCGCCCGGCCCACAAATCCGCTGGCGCCGGTGACGAGCACTTTCATGGGCTGTTTTGGCGGGATCAAGGTTAGAGCAGACGGGCCATTTTGCGGCCCACCAGGCCGTTGCTGGCCACCATGCGATAATAATGGTCCGCTTTGATTGGCTCGCGCAGGAATTCGCCGCCAGCGCATTCCAGGATCAGGCCGCCGGCGGCGATGTCCCACAGGCGCAGGCTGCTTTCCACGTAGGCATCCATGCGTCCCGCCGCCACGTACACCAGGGACAACGCCGCCGCACCCATGATGCGGATCTTGCGCACCCGGTTGGTCAGCCGGGCGAAGGCGGGCAGCATCTGTTCCAGCACGCGTTTGCTCTTCGAAAACCCAAGCGACACCACGGATTGCTCCAACTTGGCGCGTTGGCTCACCTTGATGATCCGCCCATTCAATCGGGCCGGCTGGCCCGCGATGGCGGTGAACATCTCGTCGGTGAACGGATCATAAACCACCCCCACCACGGAGCGGAAAACGCCGTCAAAACAGTCCCGGGCCGGCTGGTCGGCCCGCACCTGGAGCGCGATGGAGACGCAGGCGTGCGGCAGACCGTGGGCGTAATTCACCGTGCCGTCAATGGGGTCCACCACCCAGCGGGCGCTGGCGGTGGCGCTGCCGCTGACCCCCTCCTCACCCAGAATGGCGGACGCGGGAAAGTCCCGCAGGAGTTGCTTTTCAATGACTTTCTGGCAGCGCACATCCAGTTCCAGTTTGATGTCGTGTTGGTGCTCCTCATTGATCTTCTTCACCAGGTGAAGGTTTTTGCGCATCAGCGCTCCGGCGGTCCGGGCGGCCTTGGTTGCGGAGGCCAGGGCGCGTTTGAGTTCTGGGTTTTTCATCATAATGATTCCGGGGTTACGGTAGTGTCTCCTGGCGCTGATGCAAATGCGTCATTTGCTGCGCCCGTCGTTCGTCCAGCAATTGGTTGCGGGCGGCATGGACCAGATCAACGAGATCGGTCGCCGCCAAAAGCCGGGGCAGGCAGACGTAGTTGACGCCCGCCGCATAGAGCTGGTTGACGTCCGCCAGCGTTTCGGCCTGCACAATCAGGGTGGCGTGGGGGTTCAGTTCCCGGAGTTGCTGGGCCAGCTTCAGGTTGCTGGTGCCCTTGAGCATGGTGTTGGGCAGGGTGCACAGGATGATCTCCGCGTGCTCAATGCCGGCGTGGTACAGCGTGTCCCGCTGGCTGATGTCGCCGTACACCACGGGAATGCCCCGCTGGCGCAGTTCCTTGTGTACCTGCGGGTGGAAATCGATGACGAGCAGCTCATCTGCGGATTCCGGGTGCTCATGCAGGAAATCCTCCAGGAAGGAACTGCCTGTCCAGTGGCATCCCAGCAGGAAAATCCGTGGGGGCAGTGTGGATCGCTTGAACATGTCCGTGTGCTCGTCCAGGTCGCCCACTCCCCAGCGCCGGAGCAGCGGGCTCAGCCAGCCGACCAGCCGGTTCGATTGCAGGATGCCATAGGTGGAAAGCACCGCCAGCAGGGCAAAGGCATAGGCAACGATGCCCTCGGTTGATTTGCTGATGTGTCCGGCGGCGGCCCCCAGGGTGAGGATGACCAGCGAGAACTCGCTCACCTGGCTCAGGTAAATGGCCGGCAGCAGCCCGGCCCGGTGGCCTTGCCTCATCCACTGCAACGGGATGAAAACGGTCGCCAGGCGGCTGGCCACCAGGAACCCGGCAAACACCAGCGCCCACCCGATGAAATACAGGGTGGGGGCCGGGATGGCCATGCCCAGGCCGACGAAGAAAAGGGTGACAAAAAAGTCGCGCAGGGTCGTGACCTTGGCGACCACATCCAGGGTGTAGGGGAAGGTGGAGATGGCCATGCCCGCAATGAGGGCGCCCATTTCCCGCGACAGCCCCAGCACGTTGGCCAGGCCGGCCACCAGGAAGCACCAGGCCAGGGCGCCGACCTGCACCAGCTCCGGCAGCCGGGCCACCACCTTGAAGAGCGGGGGCAGGATGTACCGGCTGGCGGTGAAGGCCACCGCCACCACCAGCACCGCTTTGGCCAGGGATATCGCCAGCGGTGCAAACTGCGGCGTTTGCAGGTTGGGCTGCACCGCGAGAAACAGGATGGCGAACACGTCCTGCAACACGAGCACCCCCAGGGTGATGCGGCCCGGCAGGGTGTCCAGCTCCCGCCGGTCATAAAGGATTTTGACGATGATGACGGTGCTGCTCAGCGCCGCCGCCACCGCCAGGTACAGGATGTCGAGTCTGGCCAGGCCCGCCAAGGGAGCCAGCAGTTTGAAGAACAGCAGTCCCAGCAGGCACCCGCCCAGCACCTGGCTGGCGGCGGTGACGGTGATCAGGCGGCCCGCCCCCAGGATTTTTTTCAGATCCATCTCCAGCCCGATCATGAAGAGCAGCAGGATGAGGCCCAACTCGGAGATGGTGCCCACGCTTTCCTGCCCCTTGATCAGATGGAAGCCCACGGGGCCGACCGCAAAGCCGGCGATGAGGTAGGCGAGGATGAGGGGTTGTTTCAGCAACTGGGCCACGAAGGCCAGTACCCACGCCACCATGATGCAGATGGCGATGTCGCTGATGAGGCTGTGCTCCATGTTGCTTCAGTCCGGTTTCCGGCTGGGGGCCGACCGGACGGTTCCACCGGCAGGGAACCGTCCGGCACGTGCCCTCCGTCAGGCGGGCAGGTCCGCCAGGGAGGTTTCCATCTGTTGCTTTTTGGCCAGCCACTCGGCCAGGCGGCGCTGGTGCTCCTCCAGAACCTGGGGTGGCACCTTTTGCACAAACGCCGGGTTCTCCAGCTTCTGCCGCACCTTTTCAATCTCCGTCGCCACCTTGGCCAGCTCCTTCTGCAGGCGGGCGCGCTCGGCGTCCACATCCACCAGGCCCGTGAGCGGCATGAACATTTCCCCCAGGGGCGAATGCACGGTCGGGGTGCCTTTGACGGGTTGGTAATCCGGCTTGAGTTCCAGCGTCTCGGCGTTGAGCAGCAGGCGCAGCACCTCCAGGTCATGCGGGGCCGGCAACCCGGCGGGCTTCAGGATGAAGGTCACCTTCTTGTTGCCGGGGATGTTGAACTCCCGTCGCAGGTTGCGGCCCTGGCCCACCAGGTCAAAGCGCGCGGCGGCCATTTGTTCCGAGCCCTCGTCCAATTGGTAGTGGGCCAGAAAATCGGCGTCGAACGGCCGGGGCCAGCGCGCGTTCATGATGGTGCGGCCACCCTGGCCCTCCGGCAGATCCTGATGGTAGCCCAGGCCGTGCCACAGCTCTTCCGTGATGAACGGGATGAACGGCTGGAACAGCCGCAGGGTGTGCGAGAGGATGAAATCAATGACCGCGAGGGTGTTCGTCTTGCGGGCCTCATCCGTGCCTTGGAGCACGGCCTTGGAGGCCTCCACGTACCAGTCGCAATATTCGCTCCAGAAGAAGCGGTACAGCACCCCCGCCACCTCGTTGAAGTGGTAACTGGCGTAGGCGGCATCGATTTCCCGGATGGCGGCGTTCAGGCGCATGAGGATCCATTTGTCCTCAATGGAGAGCAGGGCCGGGCTGATTTCGCCCTCCACCTCGCCGCCCTGCATCTGGCGGAACCGGCAGGCGTTCCACAGTTTGTTGCAGAAGTTGCGGCCCAGCTCCACGTGCTGGTCGTCAAACAGAAGATCCTGCCCCAGCGGCGCAGAGCGCATGATGCCAAAGCGCAGGGCGTCCGCGCCGAACTTGGCGATGAGGTCCAGCGGATCAGGGGAGTTGCCCAGGCTCTTGGACATTTTCCTCCCCTGCTTGTCCCGGATGATGCCGGTGAAATAGACGTTGGCGAACGGTTTTTCGCCCATGTACTCGTAGCCGGCCATGATCATGCGGGCCACCCAGAAGAAGATGATGTCCGGGCCGGTGACCAGGGCGGAGGTGGGGTAGAAGGTCTTCAGG
>CAIYYI010000526.1 GCA_903930345.1 uncultured Verrucomicrobiota bacterium | reverse complement strand
TCAACCAAGAACCATCAACCAAGAACCATCAACCAAGAACCATCAACCAAGAACCATCAACCAAGAACCATCAACCAAGAACCATCAACCATCTCCCGCTTCAGCCCACCCTTCCGTGTTTCCATGCGCCGCCACGAAACTGGGTGCCAAAAAGGGCCAAAATGTGCCAGAAAGTGCCAAAAAGTGCCATTTTGGCTTCCGTGGTCGGGTTCCCGGCCGTGAAAAACGGTCCGATTCCGATCCGAACTTGGTCCGATTTTGGACTCGTTCTTCGCGCCTTTGGCCCCTGAGGGCATCGGCTGGGAAAATGCTAAAAATATCCTGATAAATCCTTCCCGGAAAAATTCATTTCAGTTCATAAGCACGCCAAGCCGCATTTTTAATGGATATGTAAAACATTGATGAATAGGATGTTAAGTATTATTTATCAGATGCATTCTCGGTCGCCACAACCGGGCACTCCCCCCACCCGGCGTCCCGTTCTCTCGCCAATCATCACGCCTCTGCGTTTTCGGTGTAACATTAGGCACTGGTCATGCGTCCAATAAGGCAATATGCGATATGCACAGCGCAGCAAGACGGCCCCGGCAGGATTCACGTTGATTGAATTGCTGGTCGTCATTGCCATTATCGCCATCCTCGCGGGACTGTTGCTCCCCTCGCTCGCCTCCGCCAAGGAAGCGGGTCGCCGTATCGCCTGCCTGAACAACATGCGCCAACTCGGGCTCTCCCTGCGGATGTACATTGATGAAAATGACGGCTGCCTGCCGCCGCGTGGACACCCCACGCCCTCCGATCCCAACCACCCGCGGTGGCCCGCCCGCCTGCAGGATAGCTACAAGGATCTGCGCGTGCTCCTGTGCCCCACGGATGGCCCCAACCCGCCCGCCACCGGCAGCGCCGACATGACCCGTTATCCGGCGGATGGTTCCCCCCGCAGCTACATCTACAATAGCTGGAACGATTTTTACCTTCCGCACTACGGCAACAATCCGCAATGGCGCCGCATTGCCATGACCAACGAGTATTCCATCAAGGAAAGTGAAATCAAGGAGCCCTCCACCACCATCACCATTGGCGAGAAGGAAAACACCTCCATGCACTGGTATCTGGATTACGAGACCTACGAGGATATCACCCAGCTTGACCAGGGGCGCCATTCCAACAACGGGCGTAAGGACGGCGGCGGGGCCAATTACATCTTTGCCGATTGCAGCGCCCGGTTCATGAAATTCGGGCGTTGCGTCAACCCTGTCAACATGTGGGCCACCTCGCCGCTCTGGCGCAATACGGGGATGCCCACCGGCAGCGGTCTTTCTGAGCAGCCCTGATTCCAATGAGCCTGCCCCCTTGGCAGTGCCCCGGGGGGAGCGGTTTCCTCCCGGTTCAGGTTGGGAAAAGTCTGTTGTGTTTCGTTCAATTCTGCTAGGGTTCGGGCCTATGCAATTCAGGTTTGTCAGACAGGTGGCCTTCTTGTTGTTGGCCGGGGTGTTGGGCCTGGCCGCATTGCCGCTGGCCGCCGCTGATCAGGTTTTGGTGGAGGCGGAGAGTTTTGCCCAGCCCGGCGGGTGGGTGGTGGACCCGCAATTTGTGGAAACCATGGGTTCCCCCTACCTCCTGGCGCATGGCATGGGCGCTCCGGTCACCGATGCTGTCACCACGGTCAACTTTCCGGCCAACGGCGAATACCGTGTGTGGGTGCGCACCCGGGACTGGGCGGAAAACCCCACCAATCACCCGGGTTCATTCCGCGTGGCCGTGGGCAGTCAGATAATGCCCAACACCCTCGGCACCAGCGGGCGGGGTTGGGTGTGGCAGGAGGCTGGTTACGCGGAGATCAGTGCGGGGCCGGTGGTTCTTCGGCTTATCGACCAGACCGGTTTTGATGGCCGGTGTGATGCCCTCTTTTTTACCACGGACTACCTCCAGACTCCTCCCACGCAAACCGTTGCCCTCGCGTCGTGGCGCCGGGAGCTGCTCGGCATTCCCGCCACGCCTGCGGTGACCAACTTTGATTGCGTGGTCGTGGGGGGAGGCATCAGCGGCACCTGCGCCGCCCTCGCCGCCGCCCGGCGCGGGCTGAAAGTCGCGCTGGTTCATGATCGCCCGGTCCTGGGCGGCAATGCGAGCCAGGAAATCCGGGTTCACACCATGGGCGTGGTCTGGGGGCAGATTGTTGGCGAGGTCAACACCGCTGGCTATCCCAACGGCTCGGATCAGTCCATTGCTTACGACACCCGGCGGCAACAGGTGGTTGCCGCTGAGACCAACCTCACGGTGTTCCTCAACTGGCGGGCCTTCGCTGTGCAAACCAATGGGAATCGCATCATCAGTGTGAGCGCGCGGCACAACCAAAGCGTGCGGGAGCTGCAATTTGCCGCCCCGGTGTTCATTGATTGCACCGGCGATGGTTGGCTGGGCTATTGGGCGGGGGCCCGGTTCCGCATGGGGCGTGAAGCCGCCAGCGAGTTCAATGAATCCCTGGCTCCGGCCACCCCTGATCGCATGACCATGGGCAACACCCTGCAATGGTACACCCGCACAGCGGTTGGCCCGGTTGCTTTTCCCGCCGTGCCCTGGGCCATGGATGTGGCGCATGATCTGAGCGCCACCTTTGGGGATTGGGAGTGGGAATATGGCATGCACCTGGACACCATCTATGACGCCGAGCAAATCCGCGACCACCTGTTGAAGGCCATTTACGGATCCTTTGCCAACGCCAAGGCGCAGGTCGGCAATGAAAACCGGGAACTGGCCTGGGTGGCGTACGTCGCCGGAAAACGCGAGTCCCGCCGCCTCATGGGTGATTACGTGCTCACCGAAAACGACCTGCGCAACCATCCGGACTTCAGCGATGCCGTCGCCCAGGGCAGTTGGAGCATCGACCTCCACTATCCCGCTTCCACCACCTATGATTTTCTTTCCACTGCCAATCAGGTTGGCATCGCCCGTTATTGGGTGCCGTATCGCTGCCTCTACTCCACCAACATCGACAACCTCCTCATGGCCGGTCGCTGCCTCAGCGCCACTCATGTCGGTTTGGGAAGTCCCCGTGTCATGAACACCTGTGGCCAGATGGGCGTCGCGGTCGGCGGTGCCGCCTACCTCTGCAAAAAGTTCAACACCACTCCGCGCGGGGTGTATCAGTCCCACCTTTCCGATCTGAAAAGCCTCATTGGCGATCCGTTGCCCGATGGGACGGTTGCCATTGTGGACAATCTGGAGACCAACCGGGTCACGCTCACCGGTTCCTGGACGGCCAGCAACTTTGAGGCGGCCCAAATGTACGGCACGAACTATCTGCACGATGGCAACACGGGCAAGGGGACCAAGCGGGCCCGTTTCACGCCGGATTTGCCGCTTTCCGGCTCGTACCAGGTTTACCTGCGCTGGAACTCCTCCACCTCCCGTGCCACCAACGCCCCCGTGGACATCATTCACCAAAACGGCACCAATACCATCCTGGTGAACCAGACCACCAACGGTGGCAAATGGAACCTGCTCGGCACCTATCAGTTCAGCGCCGGCACGGCCGGCGGCGTCACCCTCCGCAACGATGGCACCACCAGCCATGTGATTGCCGATGCCGTTCTGTTTGCCAGCAACTTCGCCCTGGATCCCCAGTTCTCGGGCCTGCCCTGGCGCGACGCGGATGGCGATGCCGTGTGTGACTATCTGGAATTTCTGAATGGCACCGACCCGCAGAACCCGCAGAGCTTCCTGCGGGTGCGTTCCGCCGGGCCCGCACAGCCGCGCAGTCTGCGCTTCCTGGCCACTGCCGGGCGTTCCTACTCGGTCCTCGTTCGCAGCGAGGCGGGCATCGGCACCTGGCAGAAACTGGCGGATGTGGATGCCTCCCCCCTCACTCGTGAGGTGGATGTCGCTGACACCCAGGCCGGTGCGGCTCCCCGGCGTTTTTACCGCCTGGTCACCCCCCGCATGCAGTGAGAGGCGCTCAAAGCTTTTGACACGTTCAACCTGGCATCAAAGGGCAGGAGCATCCGGCCACTTTTCTTCAATTCCGCTGCTATGCCCATTGACAGGGTTGGGGGTGGGACACTATCTTTGCCGAAAGCGAGTTGCGCGCGTAGCTCAATTGGATAGAGTGCCGGCCTCCGGAGCCGAAGGTTGTGGGTTCAACTCCCGCCGCGCGCACCAGCTCTCTGGTTCGGTTTCTTTTATTCCCATGGCCCAACCCAAACAGTGGTACGCTCCCAAACCGGAAATAACCCATGATTTGGGTGGTGCTCCTGTCTGTAAAAAAATTCTCATTTTGGATGATGAGGAGGATTTTGTGGAGATCCTGCGCGAGTTTCTGACCCCGCAGAATTATCACATTGTCTCGGTCTCCAATGGTGCCGCCGGTATCCGAGAAATCCTGGCGTCGGATTTTGACGTCATCCTGTGCGACATGATGATGCCGAATCTGCCAGGGGATATGTTTTACCTGGCGGTGCAGCGCAGCCGCCCGCATTTGATCAGGCGCTTCATCTTCATGACCGGTCATCATGGCAACCCACGCATTGACGACTTTATTCGCAACGTGGGTGGCTTGATGCTCTGGAAACCTTTCCAGCTTTACCAGTTGATGGAGGCCATTCAGGTGGTGGAGCGCAAGCAGTCCCGTTCCTCCTGACTTCCACCCGCCGGTTTTCTTGGGGTGGTTTTGAAAATCGTGCTTCCCTTTTCCTCCCGGCCTTTTACAGTTCTGCGCTTAATCGTTTAACCTTAGAACATTTACGTTGATTATATGGGCGCAGACAGTTCCTCAGTGCAAACCGTACAGGCTCCACCCCTGAAGCCTTTGTGTTTAAAGTCCAAGCTGGCTGGCACTCCCGGCGCGGCCCCGAAGTACGCGGTGCAGATCCAGAACGCCGCCGGCCAGGCCGTGACGTTGGCGGATCCCAATGCCACCCGCGCGCTGGTGGCGTTGATGAACCTCCATGCCGTCAATGGCGGCGCTGCCTGCCACTGGGGCGGTCCCGCCGCCTTTGCCGAAATCATGGCCGCTATTCACGGGGTCATGTTCGCGGCCCAGGGGCGGCCATGGTCGGAGGCCTACCATTTTGTCAACGATGCCGGGCACACCGAAAACGGCGTGTATGCCCTGCGTGCCAATTACGGCTTTGACGGGCTCACCTTTGAGTCGCTCAAGGGTTTCCGCAGCATTGAGAGCAAGCTCACGGGGCACGGGGAATCGCATCTCAATCCCCAGGGGGTGCTGGTCAGCAATGGCCCGCTCGGCTCCGGCCTGCCGCAGGCCCAGGGCCTCGCCATGGCTGACAAGGTTGCCGGGCTCGACCGCCTGACCTTCTGCACCGTCTCCGACGGTGCCGCCATGGAAGGCGAGGCTAAGGAGGCCTTTGCCGCCATTCCCGGTCTGGCCGCCAAGGGTCTGGTCAATCCGTTTGTCCTGGTGCTCTCTGACAATGACACCAAACTTTCGGGTCGCATCTCCAAGGATTCCTTCAGCATGCAGCCCTCCTTTGAGGCCATGGCGGTGCTCGGTTGGAAGGTCATCAAAGTGGCCAACGGCCACGATCTCCAGGCCGTTTACCAGGCGGTGGAGCAGGGGGCCGATGCCGCGCGCAACAACCCGAAGCAACCGGTCTGCCTCTGGGTGAAAACCATCAAGGGCTACGGCGTCAAGTCCACCATGGAAAACAGCGCCGGCGGCCATGGGTTCCCGCTCGGCAACGCGGAGAAGATCGTGCCGTTTGTCAGTGAGATCTTCAACGGGCAGCCGCCCGTTGAATTCGCCACCTGGGCCGAGGCCCTGCGTGCCGAGTGGGAAAAGAAGGAGGCCGACAAAAAGGCCAAGGCGGCGGCCGCCCCGGTTCCCGCTGCGCCTGCGGTGAAGAAGGACAAGGTCCAAAGCGGATTGGCCAAGGCGGCCACCCGCGCCGCCCAGGAAGGCCTGCCGGTCTTCTCCATCTCCTGTGACGTGCAAGGCTCCACCGGCATCAGCGGCTTCCAAAAAGCCATTCCGGGCCGGTTCATCGAAGTCGGCATTGCCGAGTCCAACATGATCAGCGTGGCGGCCGGGTTCGCCAAGGTCGGGTTCATCCCCATTGTGGACGCTTTCGGCCAGTTCGGCATCACCAAGGGCAATCTGCCGCTCACCATGGCGGCCCTTTCCCAGGCTCCGGTCATCGCTCTTTTCTCACACATCGGTTTGCAGGATGCCGCCGACGGGGCCTCGCATCAGGCCACCACCTATCTGGCCGCCACCAGCGCCATTCCCCACACGGTGGTGGTGTCTCCCTCCTGCGCGGATGAGGCGGAGGCGCTCATGTACCAGGCCATCCAGCGCCAGGCCCAGGATCGTCAGGCGGGCCGTGATGGCGAAAGCGTCATCTTTTTTGTCGGCCGCGAAAATTACCCCGTGTCCTGGGTGCCCAATGCCACCTATGGGTGGGGCCAGGCCCAGGTGCTGCAAACCGGCGGCGATGTGGTTCTGATTGGCTGCGGAGTGCTGCTCAACAAGGCCATTGAGGCGGGCCGCAAGCTCGCCGAGAAAGGCGTGAACGCCACCGTGATCAACAACCCGTTCATCAACCGGGTGGATGTGGCCACCATCGGCGCTGCCGTCAAAGCCTGTGGCGGTCGGGTGGTGACCATTGAGGATCACCAGGTCATTGGCGGCATGGGTGCCCAGGTGGCGCATGCGCTGGCCAACGCCGGCATCCCTCACTCCATGAAGACGCTGGGCATTCCCGGTGAATTCGGCCAATCTGCCTACCTGGCGGAACAGCTCTACCAGCACCACGGGCTCACGACGGACAATATGGTGGCGGCGGCCCTCGCCCTGCTGGGCAGGTAGTCATCCTGTCTGCGCGCACGATTCAGGCAACGGCATCGGTGGCTCCGGCCACCGGTGCCGTTGCTCTTGCAGGGCCGGAATTCGCAGTCAGTGTGTATTTGTGCTGCGCAAGGTTGTCAAATCACCCGGATGCAGGCACATTGCCCTGGCAACCGGTGGCGTCGCTCACCGTGTCGCAGACCGTTCAAGGTTATGGCTGGGAAATTTAAATCGTTGAGTGGCAAGTTGCTGCTGGATAGCGGCGACTTGGGGGGATCGTATTTTCAGCGCACCGTGGTGCTGATCTGCCAGCACGATGCCGATGGTGCTTTCGGCCTGGTCCTCAACTGTCCCAGCCAGGCCAAAGTGGGCGAGGCGTTGCTGGCCAACCTGCCCGATACACTCAAGGAATTTCCTCTATATCTGGGCGGCCCCGTGCAACCTGAAGCCCTGAGCTATCTGCACTCGGCCAGCTTCATTATGAATGCCAATGTGCTGCCCAACCTCAATCTCGGTCATTCCCTGGAGCAGTTGGTGGAAATTGGCGATGCCTATTCAAACACCCAGAAGCTCAAGTGTTTTGCCGGGTATGCGGGTTGGAGTCCGGGCCAGTTGGACGATGAGATGAAGCGCGACGCCTGGGTGACCCATCCGGCCTCGTTGGATCTGATCTTCGGTGAGGATAACGATTCTTTGTGGCGGCGCATTCTTCGCCAGCGCGGTCTGCCTTATCGGCTGTTGGCCGATGCCCCTGACGACCTCGCCAGCAATTGAGCGGACACTTCGTCCCGCAATTTTTATCGGGAGGATCAACGGGCATCCAACCATAGCCGACCCCGAAACGGCGCGGCCGCAGTGATTTTCTGGCTTGACGCCGGGCAAGGTTGTGTTTCCATCGCTGACATGAAATTGAAATCAATCATTCTGGCGGTGCTGGTTTGCAGTGTGACAGCTTGGGTGACAGGCTGTGTCAGCACAGTGGATGGCCGGATGAAGGCGGGCGTGCCCTTTAAGAAGGACAAAATCGAGGGCCGTTACGAGCGCAGCGTGGCCCAGGTGTTTGATGCCTCCAAAGTGGTTTTAAACCGGCTTGGCAAAGTCGTTTCGGATGACACGGTCAACAAGGTGGTCACGGCCAAGGTGGATACCCGCACCGTGTTCATCAAAATTGAGGAAATCGACCCCAAGATTTCCCGGTTGATCGTGCAGGTCCGCACCAAGGCGGGCGGGGCGGATATCGACATGGCGGCGCAGGTGGAGAAGGAAATCGCCCTGCACCTGCAGTCCAACACGCGCTGAGGCACCTGGGAAACTGTTGCTTTTGCAGCCGGGGTTGATCGCCCCGGCTTTTTTGTGCCCGGCAAGGGCGTCAGTTGCCCGGTTTGATGGTGAACTCCATGCTGGTCCGAGACCGGGTCTGGGCGTTGCGGATCTCCATCTCCTGCAACTGCCATTGGCCGGAGGCATCCTTGCGGAAACTTTTCACCTCGAACTGTTTCACCAGTTGGGTTTGCCGGTTGTAGGCCTCGGCGAGCAGGATGCCGCCGGTTTCGGTGTCCACCCAACTCACCACCCGCTGATAGGGGGCATTGGTGAGGGCATTTCCCGGCTGGCTCTCCAACACCCGGCTGGGACGGCCTTTGCGCATTTCGTGCCGGATGATTTTCTGCTGCGGCCAATGCAAAAATTCAAGGCCCAGATCGAACAGGGAAAAATCGGAGTTGCCCAGGGGCAAATCCAGCGCGGTGGCGGGGGATGCCTGACCTTTGCGCGTTAGCTGATAATCCGTCACGCCGTTCACCCGGTGCGTGATGGTCAACGCCTCCGCCTGTTCCGGGGTGCCAACGGTGTAAATGGCCTGCCATTGGGCTTTATCGGCTTTGATCTCGCTGCGGAAGGGTTGGCTATTGATGGTGCCGTCCTTCTGGCGGGTTTTCAACTGGCCGGTGAAGGCGATGTCTTCCGTCGGCAAAGCAGTGCGCATTTCCTGCGCCAGACGGAGTCCCTCCGCCTCCGGCGTCAACTCCGCCCCCAAGGCAGGCCCCAGAAGGCCGAGTACCGGCAGAGTCAAAAGGAAGCGACGGAGATTCATGGTTGGGTGGAGGAGTTGATGCGAACCCTACTTGGAGCGTTTGGTTTTGGCATTCCGGCGAACCTTCGGAGCCGGTATCTTTTGGAGGGGTTCCAATGCCACCTGTAGCAGTTCGTCAATTTCTTTGACGAAATGGCTTTTCATGCGGGCGCGGACTTCCTCCGGCACCTCATTCCAATCACTCCGGTTTTGTTCGGGCAGGATGACCTCCTTCAGTCCGGACCGGGCGGCCGCGAGCACTTTTTCCTTGATGCCGCCCACCCGTAGGATGCGGCCGCGCAGGCTGATTTCGCCGGTCATGGCGACTCCGGTCCTCACCTTGCGGTGGGAGATTAACGAGGCCAGGGCGGCGACGACCGTGACCCCGGCGCTGGGGCCATCCTTGGGGGTGGCTCCCGCTGGCACATGGATGTGCAAATCATGCTTGTCGTGGTCGGACAAATCCAGCCCCAGGCGCTGGGCCTGGCTGCGCAGATAACTGAGCGCGGTTTGGGCGCTTTCTTTCATCACATCCCCCAGCGAACCGGTGAGGGTCAGTCGGCCCGCTCCGGGCATGCGCGTGGCCTCAATGAACAGGATGTCTCCGCCCACCGGTGTCCAGGCCAGGCCGGTGGCGATGCCGCAGGTGGTGATCTTCTCCGCCTTATCCGCAATGAATCGCGCCTGGCCAAGGAAATCCGTCAAGTCCACCGGTTCGATCACTACGGCGGGCAAGTGGCCATTGGCGGTGATGATTTTGCGCGCTGATTTGCGCACCAGAGAGGCGATTTCCCGCTCCAGATTGCGCACGCCGGCCTCGTGGGTGTAATTCTCAATGAGCTGGCGGAGGGTGGCGGCCGGGATCTTCACCTGTTTGCGGTTCAGCCCGTGCTCCTCAATCTGGCGCGGGACCAGGTAGCGCAGGGCGATGGCCAGTTTCTCCTCCATCGTGTAGCTGGGGAGGTTGATCACCTCCATCCGGTCGCGCAGGGCCGGGTGGATGGGGTCCATCCAGTTGGCGGTGGTGATGAACAGCACCCGTGAGAGATCGAATGGCAGATCCAGGTAGTTATCGGTGAAGGTGTGGTTTTGCTGGGGGTCCAATACTTCCAGCAGGGCTGCGGCGGGGTCGCCGCGATAGTCCGCCCCGACCTTGTCGATTTCATCCAGCAGGATCACCGGGTTGCGGCTTTCCACCCGCTTGAGGCATTGCAGGATTCGCCCGGGCATGGCACCCACATAGGTTCGCCGGTGCCCCCGGATTTCCGCCTCATCCCGCATGCCGCCCAGGGCAATGCGGGCAAATTTGCGCCCCAGCGCGTCCGCCACACTTTTCCCCAGGGAGGTCTTGCCCACCCCGGGAGGCCCCACCAGGCACAGAATCGGCCCTTTGATCTGCTGCTTCAATTTCAGGATGGCCAGAAATTCCAGCAGACGATCCTTGACCTTGCCCAAACCGTAATGCTGTTCATCCAGCAACTTGGCCGCCTGCACCAAGTCGAATTTATCTTCCGTGGTCTTGTCCCAAGGAAGCGCCAAGATCCAGTCCACGTAGTTGCGCGTGACCGTGTATTCCGCGACGGAGGGGGGGATCTGCTGGAGCCGGTCCAGTTCCTTGAGGGCGGTCTTGCGCGCGTCCTCCGGCAGGTTGATCTGCTCCAACTGCTCGCGCAACTGGTTGATCTCCGAAGTGCTTGGGTCCGTGTCACCCAGTTCCCGCTGGACGGCGCGCAACTGTTCCCGCAGGAAGAAGTCCCGCTGGCTTTTTGACATGGAGTTCGCCACGTCGCTTTGAATCTTGGAGCCAAGCGTCAGCACCTCCACCTCGCGCGCCAGCAGTGGGAGCAGTTTGACGAGGCGGTCTTTGACTTGGTTGATCTCCAGCAGTTGCTGACGGTCGGTCAGTTCAATGTTGACGTTGCAGGCGATCAGATCGGAAAGTTTGCCCGGCTCCGAAGGGCTGAATGAGGCCGCCTTGGTTTGTTCCGCCAACGCCGGAGTCAGTTTGATGATCTCTTGGAAACGGTCATACGCATTGCGTGCGATGGCCGCCAATTCCACGGAGTCATCCACCGCGTCTTTGATCAATTCCACCTTGGCCCGCAAATACGGGGCCTGCGTTTCATAGGAGCTGATGGAGAACCGCCGCAGACCCTCCACCAGTATGCGCACCGTGTTGTCCGGAAACTTCAGCATCTTCATGATGCGGGCCGCGCACCCATGCGACCACAGATCATTGGGGCCCGGGCTGCTGATTTCGGGCGATTTTTGCAGCACCAAGCCCAAAAAACGATCCCCACCCACCACGTCGTCAATCAGTTTGATGCTTTCGGCGGTGTCCACCAGCAGCGGCGCGACCATCCCCGGAAAGAAGACGATATCCGACAGGCCGAGGATGGGGAGGGTTTCGGGAATGTGCGTTTGGCTAACCCGAGATGCGGGTTCCGCCGCCTGGGAAGAGGTATCCAAAATACTGATGAATTCGGTATCCGGCGATGTCATTCCTGTATCGATTAAAGCAAAATCCCCCTGTGGCGTCAAAGAAGTTCACGGTTTTATCCAGTAAATATTTTTGAACATTTCCTCCGGACTTGTGTTCTTCCCGCCGTTTGACGACAGTTGATGCGACGTGGCTGGCTTGGGCGGTGAACCCTTCCGCACGATGACCATTAAAATGATCAATTTGAGTTGGCTGGGCATTGTTCAAGCCGGGCGGCGAATGCGGGCGGTGCCGTTGTCCCGGTGGCCAGGCCTGCTGCTTCTGGGTGGCCTCCTGGCCGGATGGACGGTTCCGGCGGTTGAATTGGTCCCTGTGCCCGCCTTGGGCTTGCGGCTGGCACGCGGTTTTGTGGCAAACCAGTACGCCGGCCCCCAATTGGCCAATGACATCCGAGCCCTCACCTTGGATGACGACGGCCAGGTGACGGTGGCCATTCCCGGGGCCATCAAAATCCTGCGCGACGAAAATCAGGATGGGATTGCGGATCGGGCCGTGCTTTTTGCCCACTCCCTGGTGGACAACTCCGCCCTGCTTTGGGTTGGCGATGATCTGTATGCCATTGCGGGGCGCAATCTGATCCGGTACACCGACGCCGATGAGGATGGCGTGGCGGATGGCCCCGCTGAGGTGGTGCTGGAGCTGGAGGGGTTGCCCGAGGGCAGTGGTGGTCTGGGAATGGGACCGGATGGCAGTCTTTATATCGGGGTGGGGGCGGGGACTGTCTTTGGCGAGGCGCATGCCTCGCTCCCCACCTCCCCGCTCTTCCGCGCCGAGGGTGGCGCCATTTTGCGGCTCCTGCCCGCCGAGGGTGGCTGTGAGTTGGTGGCCCAGGGGTTTTGCCGGCCAACGGCTCCGGTGTTCACCGCGCGGGGTGACATGCTGGTGGCGGATGGCGGGGCGCCGGAATGGACGCCGATGCCGTGGTCGCTACCGGCGCGTCTGATCCAGGTGGGGCACGGGCAGCATCACGGGTGGCGGCTGATGGGCGCCAAGCCAATGGCCACACGCATGGAGGACGGCCTCGACACCGTGGCTCCACTGCTGGATCTGGGCTGGCAGGAGCCCGCCGGGCTGGTCCTGTATCAGCACCACCAGTTTCCCCCCTATTTCCGGCAGGGGCTTTTCCTGCTTTGCTGGGATTCGGGCGAGGTTTTATTCACACCCCTGGAAGCGGATGGCACCGGGTACGAGACGGATCTGGAACCGTTCATTGAACCCCTGGACACCTCCGCCTTTGCCCCGGTGGCTGGATGCGTGGGGGTGGACGGCTCGCTATTTCTCGCCTCGGGCGGTCGCCAGAGCCCGGGCGCGGTTTACCAGGTGCGGTACGTGGGGGAAAAGAGTGCCCGCTATCCCCAGGTGCTGGCCAATCCCCCCCCGTTCACGGTGCTGGACGCGGTGATTTCGGCTCCGCAGCCGCTTGAGGCCTGGTCCCAGGAGCGCTGGCTAAGCTCCCTGGGAGAGTTGTCCGCTGATTCCCTGGCCGCCGCCCTGGCCAGTGAATCGGTGGAGATTTCGGCGCGGCTCCGGGCCGTGGAATGTCTGGTCTGGCAGTTTGGTGGTTTGTCCATTCGTGAGGTCCGTGCCGGTTTGCGGGCCACCCCTGCCGCCGTGCGGGCGCGCACCGCCTGGGCGGTGGGGCGCCTGCCGGGGCAGAATTGCCTCCCGGCGTTGCTGCCCGCCACGCTGGATGCGGAAGCCGAAGTGCGGCTGGCGGCTTTGGAGGCATTGGCGGATCATTTCCCCGCTTTGGACCGGTTGAATCTTTTGCCTGCCATTCAAGCCAATCTGTCACATCCGGACAAACCGGTGCGCCTGGCGGTGGCACGCCTGGCTTCGCGGTTGCCTGAGCGTGAGTGGACCCAGTTGTGGACGGCCAATGCCAAAAGCACCTCTGGTGTTCGCCTGACTTTGGGCCTGGCCGCCACCCAACGGCCATCCGCTCCCCGCCCCAACCAGCCACTGGTTGACTGGGCGCTCCAGGTGTTTGCCGCCGAGCGCCACCCGGAGTTGCGGCTGGATGCCTTGCGCCTGGCGGTCATCGCGTTGGGGGAGGAGAACTGGGTGGCCACGGGGCAGGTTGCTTTGGCGGCGGTGCAATTGGCGGAGCCGTTGCCGGTTGATCATGCCGCGCGCAAGCAGATCAGGACGCTTTTCCAGGCCGGTTTTCCCACCGGCCAAGAATTCGTTGATCTGGAGTTTGCCCGCCTGCTGGCGTTGGCCGAGGGGGTTGATGTGCTCGCCATGGCGCGTTTATTGGATCAGATCAAAATCGATTCCGACCCTGAGAATGACCTGCTTTACCTCACCCTGATGGCGGCCAGCGCAACTGTTCCCGACCCCGCCTCCCGCCTCCGCCTTGCCCGTGCGTTGCTGGGGCTGGGAGCCAAACTGTCCGGCCGCAAGATCACACCCGGACCCGGCTGGCCTGACCTCACCCGCGAGGTGGCTTTGCGGTTGGAGTTCAAGGATCGTCTGTTTGGTGAAACACTGCGCCGCCTGCCCGAGTTTCAGCGGCCAGGCAATCGCGGGCTGCTGGCCGCACCGATGCCGTCCGGGGCCAGTGCGCTGTCGCAGATGACGACCAATGCTGCCAAAACCAATCTCGCCCGGACCCTGCCAATCTTGGACCGGGTGGATTGGAGCAAGGGGGTGGCCGCCCGGGGGAAGACATTTTTCCAAAATCTGGGCTGCGCGGAGTGCCATGCGGGAGTTTCCGCATTTGGACCGAGCCTGGTCAACGTCGCCAATGGGGTGTCCCCCCGTCAGCTACTGCAATCAGTCATGATTCCCAGCCAGCAGATCTCCCCCTCCTTCCGTGGTTACACCATCAAAGTTCAGGACGGACGGTTTTTCACGGGCAAGCTGCTTTACGAAGGACGCGATTACTTGTTGCTTCAGTCCGGTCCGGAGGAAACCCACCGGTTGTCGCGGGGGGCTGTGGTTGCGCGCATCCCCCTCACCCAATCGCTCATGCCGGCCCGACTGGTGGACCGGCTCATGCCGGGAGACCTGGCGGATCTGGCCGCGTATCTGCGGCAGCTCAAGGAAACAGATTAATTCCAACGAGCTTTCAAGCTGAGCCTAATTCGCTGGTTCTTTGGGCCGCTGGCGTTGTTGCTCGCGCGTTACAGATCGCTGCGGATATGCGCCTCGCTCGCGCCTAGCCAGCGGCCCAAAACCCGGCGCGCCTTATTCTCATCTTGAAAGCTCGTTGGAATAAGCGACGCTTTTGGGGATCAGGCTGCGGAGGTCCGCCCGGTGAGCTTGCTGTAAAGGAAGGACGCCGCGTACATGATCCCCAGCAACGCCACATCCGTGGGGCCCACCGGGAGGTCGAGGCGGTAGGCCAGGCAGAAGCCGCCCAGGGCGGCCGTAATGCCGATCACCGAGGAAAGCACGGTGTACTGGCGCATGTTGCTCGCCAGATGATGGGCGGTCAGCGGCGGGATCACCAGGAAACCAAACGTGACCAGCGGGCCGGTGCTCAACACCGCCAAGGAGACGGCCAGTCCGATCGCCACGAAAAAGAGACCGTCCCACACCAGCAGGTTTTTGCGCAGCACCACGGCCATCTCCCGGTCAAAGGAGACCAGCAGGATCTCCTTGCGAAAGACCAGCAACAGCAGAGCCACCAGCCCAAAGGTGCCCGCCGTGAGCGCCAGATCAAAATTCGAGACGGAGATGATTTCCCCTTTCATCCGTTCCAGCAGCCCGTGTTCGCCGTAGGGGTTTTTCACCAGCAGCAGAATGCTCCAGGCCCCGGCGAGCGCGTAGGCGGTGCCGATCCGCCCATCAGCCAGCCCCTTGCCCCGGCGCTCCAGAAAGGTCATGGCCACGATGGTGAAGAGGGTGAGGACGGTCGAGCCCGCGAAGGCCAGCCCGCGTTCCCCCTCCTCCAAGTGCGGGATGATGCCCCAGGTGTGCAGGGCGAAAGCCAGCGCGATGCCGCACGAGGAGACCTGGGGCAGGGCCAGCCCCAGGAACACCATGCGCCGCATCACCAGGTAGGAGCCCGCCAGCGGGCAGACCGCCCCCACCAGCAGGCTGACATACACCGAGTTGCGCAGCAGAAAGTCCGGCGAGAATATTTCCTGGAGCAGCGTCATGGCAGGAGTTCCAGTTGCAGGTTCATGATTTCTGCGATGCGCTCGCGGGTGAGCAGTTCCTCCGGCCGTCCGGTGAGCGCGCCCCCCTGGTGCAGCCAGACAATTTCAGTGGCGCACCGCCGCACCGCCCCGAGGTCATGGTTGACCATCACCAGGGTCAGGCCCTGCTGGCGGTGCAGTTGTTGCAGCAGTTCCATTATGCCCTGGGTGGAGCGGGCGTCTAGGGCGCTGGTTGGTTCGTCCAGCAGCAGCACCCGGGCGCGGGTGGCCAGGGCGCGGGCGATGAGCACCCGCTGTTTCTCCCCGCCCGAAAGCTCGGCAAACCGGCGTTGGGCCAGGTCGCCGGCTCCAGCCTGTTGCAGGCATTCCCGGGCGTGGGCCTTCTCCTGATTGCCCAACCAACGCCCGGGGCCCACCCGTCCGCAGGCGCCCATGAGCGCCACCTCCAGGCAGGAGAACAGGTAAATGTCGTCCAACGCCTGCCGTTGCGGCACGTAACCGAGAACGAGCGGTTCCCCGTTGGCGGTGCCATGACGGATCTGTCCGGTCAGGGGCGGCAGGATGCCCGCCAGGGTTTTGAGCAGGGTGGTTTTGCCCGCGCCGTTGGGGCCCAGCAACCCCGTGAAGGAGCCGCAGGCAATGCCCAGGTGCAGATTACTGAGCACGGCGTGCCGGCCGTAGCCGGCCGACACGCCCTCCAGAACCATGACGGGTGCGTCGTTCATGGTTGTTTCAAGGCCGCCACCAGTTGATCGACGATATAATCCATCAGCGCGAAGCAATCCTTGGCCTGCTCATTTCCGCCCACCTTTTCCGGCAGGATCAGCAGCCTGGCCTGGCAGGATTTTGCCACGGTTTCCGCCATCCGGCGGGCACGAAATGGCTCGATGATGACCAGCTTGACCCCCTGCGCTTTCGCTTGCGGAATCAGGGCGTTGATGTGCGAGGGGGAGGGTTCGATGCCG
>CAIYYI010000525.1 GCA_903930345.1 uncultured Verrucomicrobiota bacterium | reverse complement strand
GTTTGTAGCGGGTGTCGGGGGCGAGTTTGTTTTGCAGAGCCCAGCGGCGGACGCTGGCGCGGTCGGTTTGGAAGTGCAGGCGGCGATGCAGTTCACTGGCACAGGCGCTGTAGGAGGAGGGCGGCTTGGAGGACAAGAGGAGGGTGAGCAGGGCGGAGACTTCGGCGGGCCAGTCGGGCTGGTGATCGCCGCCGGAACGACCGGGGGACCAGGTGTCGGCTTGGCCGTGGGCGCAAGCACGGAGGTAATGGGTGAAGAGTTCGTAGAAGCGGGCGCGGCCCAGGCCCAGTTCGGCGGCCGCCGCGCACGCGGATAGTTGCTGGGCGCGATGGAGGGCCAAGAGGTGACGAACGAAGGGAGCCGGCCGGCGATGAATGTAACGTTGCGCGCTATGCCGTGGACCTTGTAGATAGCTGGTCCGTGCTCGAAGCTCCGTGGTTTGGGCGCTGGGGCGTAAGGGGTATGGCAGGAAGGGGCGCACGTGTTAGCGCAGGGTTGCTTTAAGTTGACGAAGCTGTTCCAAGCATTGCAACCGTCTGAGTTCGCGTTGGGACTCCGCGAGGGCTGGCGGAGCTTGGGCCACTGGGCGCGGGAGTGGTTCCAAGCGCACCCGGCGGATGTTGAGGTCTTCCTCGAAGCGGTCGGGTTGCAGCAAGTTGGAAAGCTTGAGGGCGCCGACATTGCGGCGGCCCTCGCGGATTTCGCGTTGTAGATAAGCGATGACCCGGCGCAGGTCCGCCGGGGTGAAGCCCGCCCGCAGCCACTCATACCACTGCCGCTCCCGGTCAAAGCCCAGGCGCAGGCTCTGGCCGGTCAACTGGCAGTAGAGTTGGTGGGCGGCGGCAATCCCCTCGGGGCCGAGGTGGGCCGACATAGCCGGGCTCAGATTGGCGTGGCCGCGGTAGTGGCCAGCAGTCCCGGCACGCAGGGCACCTGCTCCAAGGCGGCTTGCACGTGGGCCGGCGTGATTTTCTGCGCCTGCGCCGTAGCGGCCGCGATCCAGGCCGCGCGCGCCAGCAGAGCCAGGCTGCGGGGCAGGCCGGCGCTGGCGCTGGCCAGCAACTCGGCCGCAGCTGGTTCCAGCGCCGCCGCGCTCAGGCCCACCGCCCCCAACCCGGCGCCCAGATACTGAGCGCACTGCGCCGGCGTCCACGGGTCGAGGCTGAGCTGGCAAGCCAGCCGCGAATAGAGCGCCCGTTGGTTGCGCAGCTTCAAGCTGGCCAGCAGATATTCATCCCCGATGAGCACCAGGGCGAAGGCAGGCTGTTCCGGCAGGTTCAACCCCAAGAGCAGGCGCACCTCCTCCAGACTGGGCTGGCTGTAGTTCTGCGCCTCGTCCAGGATGACCACCAGGATGCGCCGCTCCAACTCCCCCAACGCCGCCTCGATCAACTGGAGGTTGCGCTGTCGAAAAAAAGACGCCGCCTTGCCCAGCTTGGCGGCCAGGGCCGCCAGGATCGCCGTGCCGCTCAACGTCGCCTGGGTCAGGCAGACCGGCGCGAAGAGGCGCGCATCCAACGCGCGCATCCAGCGCCCCGCCAACACACTTTTGCCCACGCCATTGGGACCGCTCAAGAGCAGGACCGAACGCAGCGCCGCCGTTTGGTTGAGGGCCGTCCACGCCTTTTGCGCCCCCGGCGTTTCCAGCCAGTCCTGGCCGTTGACCAGCCCGAAGGGCACCGCACTGGCGCCCCACTGCCGGGCCAGGAGCGAGAGGTCGGCTTCATTTTTCATAGGTTTGTCCCCCCTGAAGCTGACTGTTGAGGTGCCGGTCCACCTTGCGGGCCAGCCCAAAACTTTGCCCACGGTAATCGACCTCGACGCGCGCCAGCGTCCAGGGCTCAAAGCGCAGCCGCACCTCCAGCCCCCGCAACGCCAGGTCCACTTCATACAAGTGGTTCTCCAGCCGCACGGTGCCATCCTTGCGCACCAGCCGGAAGGCCTCCGCGTAAAAGAGCCGCTCCAAATCCAGGTGCGGGTCCAGCGGCCGCACCTGGGCGCTGCCCTGGGCAAAGCGTTCCTGCGGACTCATGCCGATGCCCTCGTGCCGCCGCACGTGATAGACACTTTGCAGCCAGTCGGCCAGCCGCGCGTTGAGTTCCTCCAGGCTGCCCGCCGCTTTTCCCGGCAGGCGCAAGCCCGCCTCAAAGTCCTGTTGCAGCGTGTGGAAGAAGCGCTCGACCTTGCCCTTGCTCCAGGCGTGATACGGCTGGGCGTGGAGCAGGCGGAGGCCCAGGTTGGCGCAGATCACCCGAGTGTGGTCGTTGATGAACGGGCCGCCCTGATCGGTGTAGAGCTTGCGCGGCAGGCCCCGCCGGCGGATGGCCTCCTGGAAGCTCTGATGAAAGCTGCGCGTATCGGCCTTGAGATAATAAGCCGCGTGCGCCACCACCCGGGAATGGTCATCCAGCAGCACACACAGATGAGTGGGCGTCGCCTTTTTCTGCCCCGCCAGATACAGGAAGGGGCCGGGCGAAAAGTCCACCCTCCACAACTCGTTGACGAAGGGCACCTCGAACGCCTTGGTCGGACCACTCAGTGACTGGCGCAGTAAATAATGGCGCGCCCGCTGGCTTAAATCATGCCGCCGCAGCGCCGCGTAAATCGCGTAAACACTCGGCAGCGTCGGGTGCATCTGTTTCCACTGACGATAGAGCACCTTGATGGGAATGGCCGGCGTCGCTTTGGCTTGCGCCACCACCAACTGTTCCTGTTCGGCCGTCAGCTTGCGCGGCACGCCCCGGTCCGTCCGGGCCTTGGGGTGGAGGGCCGCAAAGCCGCCCCGCTGGTGGGCATACCACCAATCTTCCAGCGTGCGCACCGCCACCGGCTGGCACGAACCGTCAGGTCCGACCAGCCCCGCCGACGAGGCCACCGTGACCAGGGCGGTTTTCAGTGGCACGTGCTGCGCCAAAAGCTCCTGCACCCGGCTGATGAGACTAAAACGCGCCAAGGCCACCGCCTCGGCCCGACTCTGGCATGAATTTGAGTTCATGCCCGCGACTCTGCGCCACCCCCGGCGGCCTACCAATCCAACCCTTGTGTGGGATAGGTCGCCTTTTCCCCGAGTCCGAACCTGCCCCGGACCAATCCACTCCCCTTAACCCGGCCAACGCAGACAGCGGTAATCCCCCAGCAGTGAAATATTGCGTGTTTGGGCCAGGAACCTCAGAATCTTGGCCAGCGTTTCC
>CAIYYI010000524.1 GCA_903930345.1 uncultured Verrucomicrobiota bacterium | reverse complement strand
GAATTCTGGCTCGCCCTCCTGCTGGTGAATCTGTTGTCGGTCCTCTTTCTCCTCGGCGCGTCATTCGGGCTGGGCCACACCTGGCGGAGCGTGGATCATTCCTCCGGGGGCGGAAAACCTCCCCGTTTTTTCCTGCGGCTCAAGGAGTGGATCCTGCCCGCCGACGGGGATCCGGTGGAATACCACCTGTCCGGCGGCACCTGGAGCAGCGCCTGGATGTACTGGCTGCCCGTGATCGGGCTGGGGTTGGGGGAGGTGGTGGTGCTGCTGGAGCGTCGGCAGCCCGGCTTGGTCTGGCTGGGCTGGCTGATCATTCTGGCACTGCATTGGAGCCTCAAACTGGCGGTCACCGCCACGGCGGTACGCACCTTCGCCATTCTGCGCCAGACCGGCGCGCTGGAGCACTGGCTGACCACCCCGCTGACCACGGAGGCCATCGCCCAAGGGGCGTCCCGGTCGTTGCGCCGGGATTATCTGATGGTGGCCGTGGCTTTGTTGGTGGTGGAGGTGGCCGTGGTGTTTCAATGCCTGGAACAACAGGAGCCCATGCTGATCGCCTCCCTGCTGGTGCTGAGCACCTGGCTTTGTCTGGTGGCCGACCTCAGCGCGCTGACCTGGATGGGGTTGTGGCTGGGACTGAGCGAAACCAAGTCCACCCAGGCCATTCAGAAAACCGTCTCCCGGGTGCTGCTCTGGCCATTGCTTGGTTATGTGTTTGCGGGGCCCTGTCTCTGGCCGGTTTTTGTCCTGGTGAAGTCCCTGGTCTATGGCAGTTGGGCGCGGGGACAACTGCGACTCTGGTTCCGGACGGCCGTCGCGGGCGAGTTCGCCGTACCCAACACGTCCTTTTGGCGGCAGATCTGGCCCCGTCGTTCGGCCCCACCGCCGGTCATTCCCGGTTGAAACACGGTTTTCATCTCTTGATCTCTGGAAAACTTGAATTAACCCGGACCGCCCCTACACTGTCGCCATGCAAATGAACCTCAACCGGTGGCTGGGCGGTTGTTTCCTGGCCTGGCTCGTGGCGGGCACGACCGCCTCGGGGGCGGCTCCCGCACGGATCGCCTTTTTTTCCGACCTGCACGTCAACCGGGGCGCCAACCAGACCCTGTACGCCCAGCGGCTGGACCGGGCGGTGGCGGAGATCAATGCGGCCCATGTGGACCTGGTCCTGCTGGGCGGTGACCTGACGGAAAATGGCACTGCGCCGGAAGCGCGCGATTTTAAGCGGCAGATCAAGGCATTGCAGGCTCCGGTCTGGTTTATTCCCGGCAATCATGACGTGGGCAACAAGCTGCTGCCCGGGGGCAAGCCGGGGGTATCCTTTCGGCGGGTGGCCGACTACGAGATGCGCCTGGGCAGAAGCTATTTCGCCCGCGAGCAGTCCGGGGTGCGGGTGCTGGGGATCAATTCCGCCCTGCTGGGCAGCGGGCTGATCCAAGAGAACCGCATGAATCGCCTGCTGGAGCGGGAGTTTGCCCGCACCAATCCGCCGCCCACCCTGATCCTGTTGCACCACCCGCCCTTTCAACAATGGGCGACCGAACCGGGAGGCGTCTATTGGAACCTGGAGCCCTCCCCCCGCGCGGACTTGCTCAGCCGGGCGCGGCAGGCCAACGTGCAGGCCATCCTCAGCGGGCACCTGCACAAATCCCTCACGAACACCCATGAGGGCATCACGTTGCTCACCGCTCCCTCCGTGGCGTTTGGATTGGTCAAGGGCAAGCCCTCTCGCGGCTGGTATCTGTTGACGGTGGATGGCACCGGCTTCCAGCATGAATTTCATCCCCTGCCTGATTCCAATGAGCCTTCAAGATGAGACTAAGGCGCGCCGGGTTTTGGGCCGCTGGCTAGGCGCGAGCGAGGCGCATATCCGCAGCGATCTGTAACGAGCGAGCAACGACGCCAGCGGCCTAAAGAACTAGCGAATTAGGCTCATCTTGAAGGCTCATTGGAATGAGTAGTCGGTACCGGCCGCGCGATAATCCGCACCGCTGGGGTGCGAATAACTCGGCTCTGAAGCTCATTGGGAAGCATTTCGCCACCAAGAAAATTCATCACCCTCTCAACGCCCCCTCTCCCACAAAGCGGCAGCCAGCCGCCGCACTCCAAGACGCTTCGCGACTTCGATGGCAACCACCTGCGCGATAGCGTCTTGGAGTGCGCGTGGCTGGCCACCGCCTTCCGCGTCATCCGACCTTCTGCACCGGTGCCCTCGTCGTAATCCACCACCCTCTCAACGCCCCCGCTCCCACAATCAGGGTAAATGAAATCGTCATTGCCTCGCTCTGTTTACCCCCCCCTTAAATTTTGAGGTCAGAATCCAGAATTCTCCATCCGTTCGCCGTTCAAAAAAAATCGTCCAACCCTGCATTTTTGGTTTGAGCTTTGTGGGCGATCTGTTAATAGTAACGCAAATCAGCCGGAAAACCCATGCAACGCACAGTGTCTAATCTCTTTCGCCACGGATTGTGTTTGGCTTTCGCCAGCCAAGCCCAGCCCCACGGCTGGAGCTTTAGGCGGGCATAAAGGATGTAGTTAAGTACCAACCGCAAAAGACCATGAAAAACCCGATTATGAACTCCCGATGGCTTGTGGCCGCCCTGACCGGCCTGGACTTGAGCGCCCAAGCCCAGTTTGTCACCTTCTTTGACCATTTGCCAGGAACCATTGGCACGCAGACCCATGCCAATGCTGTGACGACAGATATCGTCAATCTTGCGGATGGCAGCAGTTTGGGGTTGGTCAATATCTCCGACGGCACCCCGGTCACGGGCATTTCTGTCACCATCAACAAAACCAGTGGTCTGACGAGCGGATCAACCGCCGGTGTACCGAATGCCGGGACTCCCGCCGCCACCACGTTTGATGGGTACGTCTATTTCGGCACGGCGACCCACTCGGCACTCCAAGCCCGGAGCGTTGATGTTGTCACTTATACCTTCACCGGCCTTAGTCCCTCCAAACGGTACAGTTTCAAGGGCACCTCAGTGCGCGGCAATAGCAGCTACGGGAACCGGTGGACCCTGTGCGAAATCACCGGGGCCGACAGCTACACCTCCGCCCACACTGCGGGCTGCTACACCACTGGCCTGACAGGCAGCCAGGTGGCTTATAATTCGGGCATCAACTTGACGGGCGATATCGTGGACTGGGAGGAGATCAATCCCGGTTCTGATGGCACATTCGCCGTGACCAGCACCCAGTACACGGGAGCGATCCCCGCCGGTGGCACTGCCAACGGCACCTACGGCTACGCCATCAGCGGCTGGCGCCTGGAGGAATTTGTGGTGGCAAGCGATGAGCCGGTGGCCATCACCCAGGATCTGACCAACACCGTCAACCAGGCCGAAGGCACCGCGCTGAACCTTGCCGTGGTGGTCACCGGCTCCCTGCCCCAGTACCAATGGTACCGGGACAATCAACCGATCCTGAACGCCACCAACCGCAATTTCACCGCCAACCCCGCCTACCCCACCGCCAATGGCTCCTACCACGTCGCGGTGAACAACCACCTTAATTCTGTAACCAGCGCCAACGCGTTGGTGACCATCACCTCCGACCCCGTGGTCATCACCAACGCATTGCAAAACGCCTCGGTGGGCGAACGGGACACCCACACGCTGACGGTTGGCGCCTCCGGCACGTTCCTGAAATACTCCTGGATCAAGGATGGCCAGCCGCTGGCCAATACCACTGCGTCGATTACCATCACCAATTTCAGCCCCGCCGATGGCGGTCTGTATGAAGTCACGGTCACCAACTACAGCGGTCTCCAAACCAGTTCCGCCACCCTCACCTACGTGCCGGACACCCAGCCGCCCTACGTCATCGGGGCTGTGGCTGATGCCACCTGGGCCACGGTGAGGCTGACCTTCAACGAACCGCTGAAGGATGAGCCGGAAGTTCTGACCGATTCGGTCAACTACACCATCAGCCAGCAGGGGGCGCAGGAGTTCTATCCTGATTCGGTCGTCTTTACCAACGGCACCAACGTCATCCTAACGATGCCTCCGGGCGCGCTTGTCAACGGATCCAGCTACAATGTCACGGTTGGTTTCGCGCAGGACAATTCCCGCCAGTTCAACACACTGATTCCCGTGGCCCAGCCGGTCTCCATGTACTATGTTCCGTTGGTGGCCCTGAATGCCGCCACCCTGTGGCGCTATGACCAGACCGGCACGGATTACAGCAATGCCTGGTACCAGATCGGCTTCGACGATTCCACCTGGACCACCGGGGCCGGGCTTTTCGATGGCAAACGCGGTTCCACGCGTACCGTGGTGAACACCATCCCGGTGAACACTTTTCTGAGTATAACGAATGCCGCCGGTCTGACCAATATCACCTATTACTTCCGCACGACCTTTAACTTCAACGGTTCAGCCAACTCAGCCGTCCTGCGCCTGCGCCCGGTGATTGATGACAACGCCATCTATTACCTGAACGGCAAGGTGATCTTCACTGATGGCTTGGTCCCCTCCAACACCACGTGGTCTTCGTTCGGTCCTCGTACCATCGGAGACGCCAATTACGAGGGACCGTTCGACATGTTCTTCACCGCCACCAATCTGGTCCAGGGCGTCAACCACCTGGCGGTGGAAGTGCATCAGGCCAACCTGGGCAGTTCGGACGTAAGCATGGGGGCGGAACTCACCGCCATCATGCCCTCCTCTTCCCCGTTGCAGATCTCGGTGCCCGCCACCAACCGGACCGTGCTGGAAGGCCAGAGCACCACATTTGCCGTGGTCGTCGCCGGTGCCAATCCGGTTTACCAGTGGTACAAGGATGACGCCGTGATCCTGGATGCCACCAACTCCAGCTACACGGTGACGGCTGCGACGCCCGCCCACAACGGCACCTACAAGCTGGTGGCGGTCAACCTGTTGAACTCGGTCACCAACACCGCCACGCTGACGGTGGTGGCCGACACCGCCGCCCCGGCGCTGGTTTCGGTGGAGGGGAACGCGAATCAAACCACGCTGGTGCTGTCCTTCTCACGTGCGCTCTCCACAGCCACCGCCTCCGATGTGGCCAACTACACCGTCGCACCCGTCGCTGGCGGAGCACCGCTGACCATCCTCACCGCAGTTCCGGCCAACGGAACGAATGTCACCCTCACCATCAGCCCGATGGTGCCTGGCACCCAGTACAGCGTCACGGTCCGCAACCTGCGGGATACGACGTACACCGGCAACCTGGTCAGCACCACATCCCGGAACATCCCGGGTTTCATGGAACTCGTTCCGTTCACTGGAATCTGGTCCTACGAAGTGAGCGGCACCGACTTGGGAACCGCTTGGAAGGAACCCGGCTTTGATGCCAGTTCCTGGCCGACAAACGCCGCGATGTTCGGATTGGAAAACAACGCGTTCATCACCGGCAATCCGCTCAACACCCCCGTCGCCGTCACCAACCTGAACGGGTACATCCCCACGTTCTACTTCCGCACAGGGTTTGACTTCCCTTATGCCACCAACGGCGTGCAGGTCAAGTTCACCCATGTGATTGATGACGGTGCCGTGGTCTATCTGAACGGCACGGAGGTCTTCCGTTACCACATCGGCGATAGCAACATCGTGTACACCAGCCAGGCGGCCGCCGGAGCCATTGAGGTGACCGGCTTCCTCAACACCGGCTATATCACCCTCACCAACCTGATCTCCGGCCGCAACGTGCTGGCCGTGGAAGTCCACCAGGTGGGCACCGCCAGCAGCGACGTCGTGTTTGGGTTGGGTTTGGAGGCCCAGGCGGCGGCCTTTGTGGTGGCACCCCCCGCCTCCTCGGCTCGGCTGAGCATCATGCCGGAGGCGGGAACAGCCAACATGATGTTCCACTGGTCGGAAACCGGCTATCGCCTGCAACAGAACGGCAGCCTGAATCCGTTGAACTGGGCCGATGTGGCCAACGGTGGCAGCTCTCCCGTGAGCGTGCCGAAAACCAGCACCAACCAATTCTTCCGGCTGATCAAGTGACCGGAATCACGCTCTAAACTCTGACAACACGCCGGGCGGAGGCCATCACCTCCGCCCGGTTTTTCTTGGTGACGCTCCACCGGTAGCGGCAGGCATCTTTGCCTGCCGTAATCGGCGGCATCCCTGCCGCCCGTCCCTGTTTTCTTCAGCGCACACCACGCCACATCACCCGGCTGGAAGCCAGGTTCTACGGCAGGCAGGTAGCAGCAGGCATCTTTGCCTGCCGTAATCGGCGGCATCCCTGCCGCCCGTCCCTGTTTTCTTCAGCGCACACCACGCCACATCACCCGGCTGGAAGCCAGGTT
>CAIYYI010000523.1 GCA_903930345.1 uncultured Verrucomicrobiota bacterium | reverse complement strand
GGTCTACCACCTCGACGGACACCGGCTTGAAGTGGACGATCAAAGATGGGGTGCTGGCCTTCAGTTCCGCCGGCACCTCGCCGGGGTCGGCCACCTATGTTTCCCGGAAGAAGGATTTCAAGCTGGTGGGCACGCCGGAGAAACCGCTGGTGGTGTTTATCGAATTGCCTGAGACGTTTTTCTCCAAGCAAGCGCTGAATACCGGGCAGCATGAAGCCTTCACCTTTGGCGTCCGCGACAGCGAGGAACAGTCCATGGCGGGCACCATCAACTTTACCGCCACCGAGGCGGGCCTGAGCGGGAATATTACCCTCTCGGTCACGGGTGCTTCCCCGGCTGTGAACTGGAGTTTTTCACCGATGCATGCGGGTGACAAGCTGCTGCTGACATGGGATGGTTCGGTTGTGCGCTTCCTGCGCTTCGATGCCAGACTGGAAGCGGTGCATGATCTGACCCTCCCGGTGCGCACGCCGGAGGGCTTCCGGTTTGCCAATGATACCGGTGCTTTATTCATGACATATGCCTCACGGCAGGGCACTCCGGCGGGGGATGGCCGCGTTGCGCTGGCTGCCATTGGGGTTGCCCATGGCGCATCCTTTGCCACCAACAATCCCCGCTCGGCTGATGGAACTCTGGAGCTGCTTGAAGTGCGGAAGATATGGAACGAGGCGCCGCATAATGGCTTTACCGGACTGGCCCGTTTTAACGATCAATGGTTTGTCTCGTTTCGTGAGGGCGAGAAGCACGAGTATCATCCCTCCGGGCAGTTGAGGATCATCCGCTCGCGCGACGAAGGCCAGACCTGGGATACGGTCGCCCTCAAAAAGTGGGACGGCGGCGATGTGCGCGAGGCGGGGCTGTCCATCACTGCTAACGGTGAGTTGATGGTGACGGGTTTTGTCAATGTTGGCGGAAACCGCTGGCAGTCCACCACCTGGCTGTCGGCGGATGGTGAAAACTGGCGCGGACCATTTGTGGATGAGGAAAACAATCCCACCTGGCGCTGGCGCACCGAATGGCATGAGGGCTACGGCTACAGCGTGGCTTACTCGGGCATCCATCGACCAAAGGACGACCTGTATCGCACCGCCGATGGCAAAAGCTGGGAACTGGTGAGTAAGGACATGGGTCCGCCAACGAGTGACTGGCATACCGAAGCCCATGTGGTCTTTGCCAATGACGGCACCGGGTATTGTTTGCTGCGGCAGGACTGTGGGGCTGGGAATGACACGCGCAATACCCCCACTGGCTACATCGGCACCGCTGCTCCGCCCTATACGGAGTGGAGTTGGCAGCCCCTTGGTCGTCGCATAGGCGGGCCGTTCATTAAATTACTGCCCGATGGCAGGTTGCTCAGTGTGATGCGCCTGCACGAATCCTTCACCGGTCACCAAACTGGCTATACCGCTCTGGTCTGGATTGACCCGGAAACCGGAAGCCTGACTGAAGCCCTGCGGCTGCCTTCCGGCGGCGGCGACGCCGGCTACGCTGGCGTGGTGCTGCATGAGGGCGTTCTTTGGATCAGCTACTACTCGCGTCATGGCGGTAAAACGGAAATCTATCTGGCGAAGGTGGCACTTGGCGATGCGGCATCCAACTGATGCGCCGGAAGTTGCGGCCAACTTGTGCAGTAAGCCCGGAGGTTCGGTTCCCGAGGGATGGCTGCCACATCTTGTGCGCGAGGCGCCATTCGACACGGGGGAAGTGCTGGTGAGGTGCGACACGATCAAGATGCGTGCCGATGCGACACATGGCCTACCGATTGATGTCCATCTTGCAGTGCCAACTGAGCTGCCACCCCTCCTGCGCGAACCGTTCTACGGAATCTTTGTCTCCGCCAGTGAGGACGTGACCCTCACGGGCAACCGGGTGGATGAGGCACCGGCTCATTTCAAAGGTCTGCTCGGCATCGGGCCATGGAGCACGAACATTCGCGGGCAATGAATGCCTCCCTCCAGCCTTCCGCCGGTCTCAAAAGAACCGTGAATAGCACATATTGCCGGTAGAATCGGATGCGCCCTCCCGCTAGCATGGAGGGAAAATGAGGAATAGCATCTCGACGAACGACCGGTTTTCATGGCACTTTTTCTTCCCCCCCGTACCTTCCCCCCCATCCTCAGAAATCAAAATGCCTATCAGTTATCAGTCTATCAGTTTATCAGTCAGTTCAGTTCAGTTAGAGGGAATGCCTCTCGCCAAGACGCCAAGACGCCAAGGGGGAGAGGGATAGGACACCGGGAGAGCTGCCCGGAGGGCAGCAACGCGCGCGCGGATGTGACTGGGCCAAGATGACGCGGGCGGGCTGTAAGGCGAAGTTGCGTGTGGCCGTCTGAACCCTGGCGGCGCGGATTCCTGGCTATGGTCCTGCAGCACAGCGAGCCAGGCTGCGTACCTATGCCTCCCCTTTCCCCGCTCTCTTCTTTGCGTCTTGGCGTCTTGGCGAGATAATGCTATCCTCTCTTGTCTTGCCGCGATACCAGGACGCAGCGCAGGAGGCCAGTCGCCAGCCCTCACCAAATGCCCCCGGCCTCTCGCAACTTCGGCGCGCGGATTTTCGGGTGCCGAGCGGCCAGGCCGCCACCGCCCCTCGGGGCCGGCCGGCGCTGTCCCCGTCTCGCGGGCAGAAAGAGAGTGTGACGTGTTT
>CAIYYI010000522.1 GCA_903930345.1 uncultured Verrucomicrobiota bacterium | reverse complement strand
GGGCGCGGCGGACCAGCCGCAGTGGGGCGAGGCCGGATCGCGCAACATGGTCTCCCGGGAAATCGGCCTGCCGGAGCAGGTGGAGGTGGCCAGCGGGCGAGGGGTGAAGTGGGTGGCAGCGCTGGGCACGGAATGCTACGCCAGCCCGGTAGTGGCCCAGGGACGGGTGCTGATCGGGTCCAACAACAACCAGCCGCGCGACCCCAGGCACAAGGGAGACCGGGGGGTGCTGATGTGCTTTGCCGAAGCGGACGGGCGGTTCCTGTGGCAGATGGTGAGCCCCAAGATCACCACCAGCATGTACTGGGACTGGCCCAACGCCGGGCTGTGCTCCACCCCGACGGTGGAGGGCAACCGGGCCTACGTGGTGGGCAACCGCGGGGAGGTGCTCTGCCTGGACCTGGCCGGGATGACCAACGGCAATGACGGCCCGTACACCAACGAGGCCGCGCACTGCGTCCCCCCGGGGCAGGCGCCGGTGCCGACGGCCGACACCGACGCGGACATCGTCTGGCTGTTCGACCTGATCAAGGAATGCGGGGTGCGGCAGCATGACTCCGCCCACAGCGCGATCCTGCTGCACGGGGATTTTCTGTACGTGAACACCTCGAACGGGGTGGACGACAGCCACAAACGGATCGACGCCCCGGATGCCCCAGCCTGGTAGTGATCGAAAAGCGGACCGGGCGGCTGGTGGCGCGGGACGGGGAACACATCGGCCCGAAGATTTTTCACAGCACGTGGTCCTCACCCTCGCTGGGGGTGGTGAACGGGCGGCCGCGCATCTTCTTTGCCGGAGGCAACGGGGTAATCTACGGGTTTGAGCCGCTGGAGAAAGCCCCGCCGGCGGGGGAGGTGGCCACGCTGAAAAAGGTGTGGGAGTTCGACTTTGACCCGGCAGCCCCCAAGGAAAACGTGCACCAGTTCAACAGCAACCGGCAGGAGAGCCCCAGCAACATCTACGGCATGCCGGCGTTTCACCAGAACAGCATCTACGTGGCGGGAGGCGGCGACCTCTGGTGGGGCAAGCATGAGGCCTGGCTGAAACGGATCGACGCGACCGGCACCGGCAACGTGAGCAGCAACGCGCTGGTCTGGAGCCGCCCGCTGGAACGGCACACCATGGGAACAGTGGCGGCCCTGGAGGAGCTGGTCTTCGTGACCGACTGCACGCGGCATGTGCACTGCCTGGACCGCGCCACGGGAAATCCCCACTGGGTGCACGAGGCGCGGGGGGACTTCTTCGGCTCCACCCTGGCGGCCGACGGCAAGATCTATGCGGGCTCCAAACGCGGGGAACTGCTGATCTTCAAGGCCGCCCGGGAAAAACAGCTCCTGGCCACCGTAGAGATGGGGGCGGCCATCAACAGCACACCAGTGGCGGCCAACGGCGTCCTGTACGTGGCGACCATGAAGCAGCTGTTTGCCCTGGAGAAAAAATAAAAAGCCTCCCCGGCAA
This sequence comes from uncultured Verrucomicrobiota bacterium, assembly GCA_903930345.1. Lineage (GTDB taxonomy): Bacteria > Verrucomicrobiota > Verrucomicrobiia > Limisphaerales > CAIYYI01 > CAIYYI01. The sequence goes on along the minus strand of CAIYYI010000522.1, from coordinate 4,964 downwards.
AGGGGAGGCTGGGACCAAAACCGAACCGACCGGCTACACGCGCTGAGCGAGGGCGGCCTGGCTCTCCTCCAGCACCTTCTTGTGCAGGCTGCCGCCATGGGAATCCATGGTGACCACCACGGGGAAATCGACCACCTCCAACTCCCAGACCGCCTCCGGAGAGCCGAACTCCTCCATGAAGTAAACGTTGCGCACGCGCTTGATGCACTCAGCCAGCACCTGGGCCGCGCCACCGATGGCGTGGAAATAAACGCAGCCGTACTCCTGGCAAGCCTTGAGGGTGCGCTCCCCCATGCCGCCCTTGCCAATGACGCCGCGCAGGCCGAAGTCCTTGATGATGGACCCCTGGTACGGCTCCTCGCGAGCGGAGGTGGTAGGACCGGCCGCCACGACCTTCCATTTGACCTCGGCATCCGGCAGAACGACCGGGCCGCAATGGTAGATGATGCCATCCTGGAAGCTGACGCCGGACGGGAGCTTGCCGCCATCGTGAAGGAACTTGTGAACGGCGTCGCGGCCGGTGAAGACGATGCCGTTGAGCAACACCTCGTCGCCCACGCGCAGGGCGCGGATTTTTTCTTCGGTAAAGGGAGCAGAAATGCGATTCATAGCAATGTGAGAATCAGGGGTTGAATCAGTAGAGCCACTTGAGGATGTCGCCTTGGGCGCCGAGGGAGATCCCCTGGCGGCGGAAGGCCCAGCACATGTAACTGACGCTGACAAAATACGAGGCCGGCACGCGGTTGATGCTGCAAATCTTCGCGCCGAGCAGCGTGGTTTTGCCGCCGAAGCCCATGGGCCCGATGCCGAGCTCATTGGCCGTCTTCACAATGTCCTGCTCCAGGGCGTCCAGCTCGGGATTGGGATTGCGGTCATCCAGGCGGCGCAGCAACTGGGTCTTGGAATACTCGAAGCCGGTGGCGCGGTCGCCGCCGATGCAGACGCCGAGCACGCCGGGGCCGCAGCCCTTGCCCTGGGCCTGCAACACGGCGTCAAGAATCACCTTGCGGCAGCCGTTCAGGTCGCGGTCCGCCTTGAGCTTCTCGATCGGCAGGGCGTACTGCGCACCGACGTTCTCGCAGCCGCCGCCCTTGAGGACGAGGCGGACATTGGTTTCCGACGAACGGTGCTGGTGGAAATGCAGGGTCGGCGCGCCCGGCCCGAGGTTGGTGCCATCGTTCTTGCCGGAGATGGAATCCACGGAGTTCTGGCGCAGGTAGCCCTTGGCGGTGGACTCCTTGACGGCCTGGCGGGCGGCATCGGCAAACGTAAGCTGGTCCATGCCCACCGGGCAATCAACAAAGAACAGCACGCTACCGGTATCCTGGCAGATCGGCTGTGATTTTTTGCGGGCCAGCTCGATGTTGGCCTGAATGATCTTCAGGGCCGACTCGGCAATGGTCCCCTTCTGCTCCTGCTCCAAAGAGGAAAGAAGCACTTTTTGGACATCGTCAGGGATCTCCGCCGAAGTGCGGCGGATCAGTTCGATCAACGTATCTTTCAAGGCATTCATTGTGATAAAACGCTAAAGAGCGCGGCAAATAGTGTCAATGGAATGCGACTGCAGCCCCACAAAAATTGGCCGGGACCGACCATTATTTGGAAAAAAGTGATTTTGCGTTGAACCCGGGCTGGCCGGCCGCATTCCACTGGGTAGAATGCTGACTGTGGTCGAACCTGAGCAGTTGCCGGTGGCGCAGGCCAAAGCCGGGGATGCCGGGGCGTGGGACGCCCTGTTCCGCCGCTATCAGCTTCCCTTGTACGCCTATGTGCGGGAACTGGTTAGGAATGAACAGACGGCGCTGGACATCGTCCAGGAGACCTTCATCAACGCCACGCGGCATGTGGGGCGGCTGGCGGACAACGAACGGTTTGGCTCCTGGCTATTCAGCATCGCGCACCAAAAAGTGGTGCAGCACTGGCGCAGGCAACCGCAGCGCGACCGGGTGGTCCCGGCCGAGGAGCAGACCGGGCTGGCAGAACCGGAAAGTGCGGAGCCGAACCCCAGCGAGCAGCTTATCGCCCGCGAACAGGAAGCCGAGCTGTGGGCCATCCTGGAGCAGCTGCCCCCCGCGCACAAAGCCGTGCTGCTGCTGCATTATCTGGAAGATTTTCCCCTGGAGACCATCGCCGAAATCACCGCCACGGAGCCGGGCACGGTCAAATCCCGGCTGCACTACGCCCGAAAATCTCTGCGCAAACTGATGGAGGAAAAACAGCCATGAAAACCATCCGCGAAACCATCCTGCACCGGCACCAGGCCGCCCAACCCCAATTGGATGCCCTCCGGCGGGCCGCGCTGGTACCCCTGACCCCCGCCCGCCCGCGACGGTTCGCGCAGGCCGCGTGGGAGGAGCTGTTTTGGAACTGCCGCCGGGCCTGGCTGAGCATCGCGGCCATCTGGGTGGCCATCTTCATCCTGCAAACCGGCGAGGAGAGCACCCGGGGCAGCAGAGCCACGGCGACGAACAGCGACCCGGCCAGCTGGCGCATGGCGGTGGCGGAGCAACAACGCCTACGCCAGGAGCTGCAGGAAGGCATCCCCGCCCCCGCAGCCGCAGAACCGGGATCCAAAGCGTCCACGGCGCCGCGCAGCCAACGCAACACCAGCCAGGCCGCCGGCTGAGCAGCCCGCAATACACACCCAAACAGCCCCCATTTATGACCGCTGACCCAAGCACTCCCCCGCCCTCACACCTCCACAAATCCCCGCTGCTGCGCCTCGGCAAGTGGCTGTTCAGCTGGCGGGTTGGCCGCTGGTTTCTGCTGGGCCCCGCGCTGCTGATCAGCCTGGCCGTGCTGGTCCTGAGCCTCATCGACTGGAGTGGCAAACGACAGTGGGAAGCCTACAAGCAGCAACTGAGCGCACGAGGCGGCACGGTGAATTTGGCCAAACTAATCCCGCCGCCCGTACCGGACGAACTGAATTTTGCCGCCACGCCCCTGCTGGCCGCATGCCTAGACCTGACGCGCACCCCCACCGGCATGGTACGCCATGCGGAGGCCACCTATACGCGAGCACTTAAAATCAACCTGCCGGGCAACGGCAACGCGGCGCGGCTGCCCGCGTGGCGTGACAACCAACCCGGCCGACTGGCGGACTGGCAAAAGCATTTCCGAAGCCTCTCCAACCAGCCGCCGAATAGCGTGCCCCGCCCGCCCGCCCAGGATGTGCTGCAAGCCCTGTCCGGTTTTAAAAACGACCTGGCAGAGCTCCAGGCGGCCAGCCAGCGGCCGCAGGCCCGCCACGCGATCCGGTACGAGGATGGCATCCAGACCCTGCTGCCGCATTTGAGCGTAATCCGGGGCATCAGCCGGGTGCTCTCCCTGCGCGCCCTGGCGCACCTGGAGCTGGAGCAGCCTGACCGGGCGATGGCCGACCTGCGCCTGCTGCACCGACTCGGCGAATCAGTGAAAGGCGAACCACTGCTCATCTCGCAACTGGTGAGGATCGCCTGCACAGAGACGATACTCTCCTCCCTCTGGCAGGGCTGCGTGCAGCACCAGTGGAAGGAGGCCCAGCTGCGCGAGTTCCAGCAAATGCTGGCGGAAGTGAACTTCCTGGAAAGCTACTCCCTGGCCCTGCAAGGCGAGCGGGCGGGCGGCACGGCAGCGATGGATGATCCCAAACTGCTGTTTCAAGAGATACAAATGGCTGACGGAAACACCTCCGGCCCCACCCCACCGCCCGGCGCGATGCGCTACTTCCCCTGGAAACACCAGAACCAACTTTTCCTAAGCCGAGCCATGGACGCCTGCGCCTTCCCCATGGCCAGCGCCAAGGAGCACCGCGTCTACCCGGACCAAGCGGCCAACTACGATCATTATGTGGAAACCCACATGCGCGGCTTCAATCCAGGCACCCTGCTGGCGCGGATGCTGCTGCCCGCCCTGGCCAAAACCGCGCGCCGGTTTGCCGCCGCGCAAAGCGGAGTGGATATGGCCACCCTCGCCTGCGCGCTGGAACGGTACCGGCTGGCCAATGGGCGCTATCCGCAGGACTTAAAAAGCCTGACGCCAACCCTGCTGAAAAGCATTCCCACCGATGTGGTTTCAGAAGTCCCCCTGCGCTACGTGCCGGGAACCAACGGGGACTCCTTCACCGTCTACTCGGTCGGCTGGAATGGGGTGGATGATGGCGGCAAAGTGGTGTTTCTCGACAAAAAACACCAGTCCAACCTCGATCTCGAGCAAGGCGACTGGGTGTGGCAATTTCCAGCGCCGACCGGGAGATAATCCGGGCCAGGCACTTTCCACTTCATGGGTCACGGGATGTGTGGTTCATTGAGGACATGCAGGCCATCCAACTTCTCGCCCACGGAACCCCGGGCACCTTTGCCCTGAAGGAAGTCCCCGCGCCCCAGCCCGGTTCGGGCGAGGTGATCGTCAACGTCCATGCCTGCGGTTTGAACCGGCTTGATCTGTGGCTGGAGCAAGGAGGGCTGCCCATTCCGACTCCCCTGCCCTGCATCCCGGGCTGCGAGGCGGCCGGAACCGTGGCGGCGCTGGGGGAGCAGGTCACGGGCTGGCAGATCGGCGAGGCCGTCGCCATCCAATCCAACCTCTACTGCGGCCAGTGCGAATTCTGCCAGCAGGGGGAGGAATCCTTCTGCCTGCAGAGCCGGATGCTGGGGGTGCAGCAAGATGGCGGGCTGGCAGAACAGGTGCGCGTGCCGGCGCGGCAACTGGTACGCCTGCCGGCCGGAGTCGATTTCATCACCTCCGCGGCACTGACCCTGGCCGGGAGCACGGCGATGCACATGCTGACCCACCGGGCCAGCGTCCGGCCGGGAGACTGGGTGCTGGTGATGGGCGGCGCCAGCGGGGTGGGATCCGCCGCGATCCAGATCGCCCGGGAGCTAGGCGGGCGCGTGGTCAGCACCGGATCCACCCTGCCCAAGCGAAACCTGGTGCTGCAGCTGGGGGCGGAAGCGGTGGTGGACAGCACCGACACCCACTGGCCC
>CAIYYI010000521.1 GCA_903930345.1 uncultured Verrucomicrobiota bacterium | reverse complement strand
GCAGGCGGTCTCGCTCCTGGATTTTTTCGAGGATGGCTCTTTGTTCCGGATTGCCGACACTCATGCGCCAGAGTTTTCTCCAGTGCCTGCGCCAAAGGTCAGCCAGGCGCAGGCCGTACCCCAGCGGCAACGCCCAACGCCCATGACTGGGAAGGTATTGGGATAAAATGACGGCGCGCGTCAAAAAGATCCGTTGCCAGGCCATAACGATTCTGGCTCCCAGGCCATGGGCCTGATCGAAGTTTGCCAGGGCACTGGTGAACTCCCTGGCCGAATCCACCCTCACGAAGGCCTCTTCGGTGGCCCGCAGGATTTCCGCCGGGCAATCCGGCGGACGCAAGGCTTCGATCACCCCATCCGGCACGGCCATCTGCAGGGTGCTTCGGGCAAACTGGAAAATCAGGAAGGCCCCCCGGTCAATTCCCCATTCCCGGCTTCGGCAGACCACTTGATCCCAATCGAGAACACTCCCATGCCGGTTGATGACCCGATCCAAGTCGCACAGGACGCGCAACGAATGGTTGAACTGGTCGGCCAGCGCATGATGACAGAGGTGCAGCACGAGGTCTTCCGGGCATAACACCAGACACTCGACCCCTGCCACCCTGGCCGGACGGCTCCGCTCCCACAAACCCTCGATCCTGATGCGGTTTTGGCTCGTCCCGCTGATGTGCCAGTGGACTTCCACATACGGCGCACCCGGCCCGGCCCGGAAACCCAGTTCCTTATAGTGGGCCGGGGAGAAATTCAGGGTCGTCGGCTGGTATTTCAATCGGGCCAGGATAGCCGTGGCCAGGGGGAACTGTTCCAGGGGGATCAGCAAATCAATGTCACACATCGGGCGCTGGGCCGGATCAGCGTACACCGTCTCAGCCAGGTGCAGTCCTTTGAGCACCACCACCGGAATGTCCGCCTCGCGGAACGCGGTCAGAATGGCGGCGGCTTTGTGCGCCAGGCTCAAATAGCCGGCCGCACTGGCCAGATGGGCGCTCCGCCAACGGGCTAGCAGCGGAGGGGGTGGCCGCCGGTTTTCCTCCAACCGACTCAGCCAGGGATGGAGCAGGGGAGCCAACCGATGGGTGCAGGCATCGCGCCAGACCGCATTCCAATCCACTGCCGCTGGCAGCCCAGTGCCACGCAACATCGCGGCCAGGCAGTGCAAAAGCGCGTTTTGGGATGCCTCAGGGGAGGTCGGAGCCGTCTGTTCCTGCCCCCTGCAAACGGTTTTATCAGAGCCCGGCGACATAGGCTTCCACAGCATTCCTCACCCTGGCCAGCTTTTCAAATCCGGAAGGGTAGGAGAGGCGGCAGACCGGCACGTTTTTCACCAACTGCGCCAACAGGTCCAACCGCTGCGGGGTGCGGCCCAGTGCATCGGCCAACCGCGCGCCAAAGGAGTGTGAGATCAGGGCCATCAAGGCCTGCTGTTGGGATAACCGGGTGATGTCAATGCGGTCATCCTCGCTGGCTGCGGGTCGGCGGTCCACGATGAAGAGCGCCCCCAACGGCTTGGCCGTGCCGCAGAAGGTTCCCCAACCGTTTTGTCCCACCGGCACCCGGCGTTTTTCGCGGCCCAAAGATTCCAGATCCGCGTGAGGTTGGAGGAAAAAACGGATTTCATCAGGCCCCATATTCATGGTGGGATACCCGGACTGGCCAAAAAAACGACCGTCCGCCACCG
>CAIYYI010000520.1 GCA_903930345.1 uncultured Verrucomicrobiota bacterium | reverse complement strand
TTGCTCCGGCCGAGCCGCGCCAGGAGAACATTGGCACCCCGCCGATCGGCAGCAACTCCGGCGGCTCCGGGATCGGCACCGGCGGGACAGGGAGACCCTGGATTTTGAAAGCCGTCTCGCGGAGGGCCTCCAGGAGGGCGATTTCGCGCTGGGCCTCGGCGCTGGGGAAACCGGGCCAGTGGTAGGACCAGACGGCGGGGTAGGTCATAATCTGGTGCCAGTAAAAGCCGCCTTCCTGGTGGTGGAAATACATGCTCCACAACAGAGCGCCGGCCACGCCCTCCTCATGGGTAGTGAAATGGAGGAAATCGCGCAGTTTGGTCATGATGTTGTCGCGGGTGAAAACTTTGCCATCGAGGTACGGGCCGAACTCGCCCACGAAGAGCGGGCGCTGGTTTTTCAGCACGGCCAGTTCCCGGCGTATGGCGGCTGGCCATCCGCTGCCCACGCCGGAGTAGTCGCCGTAAAGGTGACGGGTGATAAGGTCGATGTTCGGGTCGATGGCCATCGCCTGACCAGGAAGGTGACGCGTCTCAGACACCAGCTGGTTCGGGGCGAGGGCCTTGATGTAAGCGGCCATCTCCCGGAGCCAGGCATCGGAGGCGGTGTGCATTTCATTGCCGAACTGCCAGGCGAGCACGGATTTATCCTCGCGATACGGAACGCCGGTAATCGTATTGGTGCGGGTGAGGACAAAGCGGAGCGTGGCCTTGAAATCCTCCCGGACCTGGGGATCGGTGTAGAACTCCGCACGCTTCTTTCCGCGGTGAGCCGCGTAAGTGCCGATCCCGCCCAAGTAGTCGCCCGCCTCGGCAGTGAAGTTGAAAATCACGCGTACCCCGTACTTGTTAGCAAGAGCGAAGACATTGTCTAAAACCTTGAACGAGGCCTCGTTAAACTGGCCGGGAGCCTGCACGTAGTGCCAGGTCGGCCCCGGGCCGGAGGATCTTTCGCCGGGCTCGCGGATCGGAAGGTTCCACAGGCGGACGACGCGCAGGTTCATCTGATCGAGCGTTTTGAAGGCATCCTCCTGCTCCCAGGGCGAGGGCAGGTGCAGGCGCTCCGGCAGGTAAAGGGTCCAGTCGTAGGGCAGCATCAGGCCCGGCAGGTTGGCGCCCACAAAACGGAACTCCTGCTGGCCATCCATCAGCCGGTTACCCTGGCGGGTGATGAAATGGGCAAAGGGAACCTGGTTGGTGTAAGGGGCGATGGCGCGGAGGGCGGGCGGGGGCGTGGCGGCGGCCTCCAGCGCGGAGACATTGGCCGCCTGGTGCAGCCGCAGCATTTCGGCATCGGACAGAGCGCGGTTGAAAACCGCCAGTCCGCCGAAGCGGCCGATGGTGGCCTCGCCGAGCATTTTGCCAACGGCATAGCGCGCGCCCACGGTGAAATCCGAGCCGCCGCCCGGCTTGGACCCGGCGTGTCGGGCGGGATCGTAGCGGAAGATGCCGCGCCCGTGGTAGTAGGGGTTCATGCCGCGCGGTCCGCCCCCGGGACCGCCCTGGGTGAAATACGGATCCGTGCGCTTGTCCTGCGCCGGTTTGAGCGGGCGCTCCTCCAGGACGCCGTTGATGTAGGCCCGGAGGTATTGGGCGTCGTAGGTGAAGCCCAGGGTACACCACTCCTCCTCGGGAACCTCGGCGAGAGTTGCCGCATAATCAGCGCACCAGGGGAAGGCGCTGCCATCGGCGCGGCGCGTGACACCGCCCTCGCTGGAAATGTGGGGCGTGAGCTGGCGGGGTCCGCCATAGGTGGGCATGTTCATCAGCAGGGCGTACTGGCGCGTGCCGGTGTCATCGTTGGCGCCCTTGCCCTCGCTCCACATGCCGGCGATGGTGCGGCTCTGCTGCAGGTTCACGATGCGGACGACGGCGAACATGCTGACCTGGGCATCCGGGCCGGAGATGTTGAGATCGCCGGTCTCAGCGTGGGGGATTTTGAAATACTGTTTGCCGTTCAGCTCGGCGGAGAAGCCCGAGAAGGGGCCGCCGCTGACGCGGGCGATGGGTCCGCCCACCTCCTGCAGCGGGTGCGGCTGGCGGGTGCCGACCGAGGCGCGCGGCTGGCCGGATTCCTCCCGGAAATCCCAGAAGCCGACGAGGCCAGGGGTTTGCAGGACGGTGTCGATGGCAACCTGGCGCGGGTTTTCAGCGGCTGGTAAAGCGGCGGCGGCAGCCAGCAATAAGAGCGATTTGAAAAACAATTTCATGGATGTTTAATGCAGACCACTATGGAGACAGGCATAGAAAAATGGGATTCAATTCTGCGGGCACAAAAGGAATTGGGTGCAGGACAAAAATCTGAGGTTTGACAGAAAGGGCTTGAATTTTGCGCGGTTAGTACCTATGCACATAGGTACATATATGAAATCCACCAATCCCGCCG
>CAIYYI010000519.1 GCA_903930345.1 uncultured Verrucomicrobiota bacterium | reverse complement strand
TCCAAACCTGCTGTGTCGCCGACTTCCAAGTCGGCAGCGCTACCGATCATTCGGGGGCTTCCGGTCACTCCCACGCTCTGCAGGTTTGGAAACCTGCGACACGGCAGACTTGGAAGTCTGCGGCACATTCCCTTGTACCGACCATTCAGGGGTTCTCGTTCATCCCCACGGCCTGGATCTGACGTCGCCAGCCATCCGCCGGGCGTTGGAGGTGACCCTGGCCGAACTGGCTGCGGAAGATTGGCGCAAACTGCTGGCCGCTGGAAAGGAGAGTTTCACTCATGCGCTCGGGCGTGCCGTTGCCGCCACGAATGGCAGCGGTCTGCTATGTCGTTCTGCCGCTGTGCGTAGGGGGTTGAACGTGGTGATATTTCCCGGCCACTGCGCCACTGATCGTCTTGAGGTCGTGGAAGGACTGAAACTCGAAAAGTTGGTCGGGCGAACGAAAGTTTGACACCTGCAATAGTGCAGGCTATTATGCAGGCAGAATAGCTATGTCTAATATCACTATTAAACCCCAGGTTGCGATTCCGGCGCTCACTCCCTTTCGGTTTAGTCACCGGGGGGCGAAGGATTACGCCGGTTTGCTCCGGCAATACAGTGCCACCTTCAAAATGGCTCAGCCCATGATTGTGCGGTTGACTGGTTTTTCGGCCCGCTCAGTTGCCAAGTGGAGTGAGGGTATTCCGCCCTCGCCCAAACAGGAAAAAGCGCTAGTGGAGATGGACCGCCTGTTTGACGGTCTCTCTCGTGTGATGCAACCTGCGCAAATCGGTTGCTGGCTTAAATCCCCGAACCCCGCTTTCGACGGCTCGACGCCGATCCAGGTCGTGGAGCGTGGCGAATTGGACCGCATCTGGCGGATGCTTTACGACTTGGAATCCGGCCAACCGGGTTGATCCTCTCGGCGTCCATGGCAAATCCTTGGAGTATCCCGCAATGTTGAGCGAGGTTCTGCGTCGGGGGGGGCGCGCGCAGGCTGTGCGGATCAATTCCTGGTCAGAGGCGAAGGTCTGTTACGGGATAGTCTGGGGTGAAGTGCTCCGCCCCTTCCCCACAAAAGGTTTTCAGCCAACATATGGACACCCGCCAAGGCCTTCTTTTGCGGACGTGCGGAATGGATGGCTTTACCATGCTTTTACAATTCGGTGGTCGCCATCGGGGCTCGGAAATGATTTCCTGTGCGCATGAGAGCAAGTGCCTTCGTTCGGGTGGGGATGTCCTGGTGGGTGCTGGCCGCCGCCCTGCAACTCACGGCTGGTCCTGACTTGGTGAAGGTGTTGGACAGAGTGATGCCGGATAAATCCCGGGAGATCCTGGTGGGCCCACAAGTCGTCAACCTGGCTCCCCGTGTCATGGCCCATACCGTGGTGTTCCGCCACACTCGCTGGGAACTCAAGTCGATGCCGCAAAGTGCGACCATGTCATCCCAAATGGAGCGCGATGCGATGGAGCTGCCGCCGGAGGAACGCCTGAAGGTTATGAATCGCATTGATGACCACGTTCAGTTCTGGGTGGTGGAACTGAAACAGTCTCCCCGCATGATCGGAGGAATCAAGGCCTTGCTCAAGCCGCTGGCGCTGCCGCACGAGTCCTATCGTGAGCTGGTCTGCCTCGGACAGGATGGCTCTCTGGTGTGGTATGGGTATCTGCCCATCTACGAGTGGGTTGTTTTGCAGGAAAAGCTGGGGCTTCGGGAAGGTGACGATCCGTTGGCGGCCGCCATCCGCGGCCTGGGCGTGGAGGATCGCGGCTCCATGACGGCCAACAGCGTTTCCGAGATTCTGGCCCGGGCGGGTGTGCGATCGCTGCCGTACCTGAAGCCCTTGATCGATGGCACCAACTTCTGGCGTGGTGTGAGCGTGCTGAGCACCGTCAAGGAACCTGAGGCGGAGGCTTACCTCGTGGAACTGGCACAGGGTCCGCGCGCCGAGGTTGCCCGGGTGGTCCGGCATTATCTGGAGTATCGCTACTGTGCCGCCGCCCTCCCGCTCTATCTGAAGTGGCTGGATGCCGATGCCGGGCGGGGTGAGGTTTATCCGCTCCTGGTCACCCTTGCGGAGCGACACCCGGAGAAGTTGCGTCCCTGGCTGGCCCGTATCATGGATGCCCCCTCCACCTTCCGCGAATACCGGCTGGCATTTGAAATCTCCCGGAAGCTGGATAATTCCGGTCTCCCGCCCGGCCTGCTTCGGTTGGAGCAGGACATCCGGAAGTTTGGCTACCGCAGTGGTACGAACTACAACCAGGCGAAGATCGACGCGCTGGCCGACGAGCTGGCGCGGGCCGGGGATGTCGCCGCCGCCGCTGTCATTGCCGTGGATTTGGCGGTGGCGGTGACCAAGGGTGATTGGACCCCGGTTAACCGCGCGGGGTGGAATGTTCTGAATCGTCTCCCAGGCGGGCAGGGGATGCGTTTGCTTGAACATTTGCAAACCGCCTGTCGGGACTCCAACTTCAAGGAATCACTCCGACGCCAGAAATTGGCGGCGCCGCAGGCACCGTGAGCAATTCCAGCGGTGGTATTGCCCATCAGGGAAAACGGATCTGCCAGGCCACCTCCCGGCTGGCTGGGGAGGCGATCTGCACGCGAAGCAGAGAGTCGGTCGCTCGCACGGTGGCCGTGACTCCGGCAGCGGTGTCTGCCGGGGCAAGGATCACCGTGGGCGGTGTGCCGGCCAGGTTGGCCGGGCGGGTGACGCGCAATTCATACGGATCACCGCCCACCAGACGGCTGCGCCCGTGCAGGGTGCGGTTGGCCGCCTCCCAGCGTTCCTCCGCGACGTCTACGATGCCCTGGGTCACGTGGCGGGAAGTGCTGAGCAGGCTGGGAGTGGGGCTTTGGGCGCGCAGGGTCAGGATGCGGCAGGACTGGGGCGGCACGGCCACTTGCAACCGCTCGCGGCAGGCCGGCAGCAGTTCGTCGCCCCAGTAATCAAAGGCCAGGCAATCCCCTTGGTTGGTGAGGCCCAGCTTGGTGAGCGGCAGATCAAACAGGAGGTTGGTATCGCCCCAGTTGTACAGTGCCACCACCTCGCGTTTCACCCCGGAACGGTCATCCGTCAAACGCCAGATGCGCGGCGGATCGTTCTCAAAGAAATCCACCGGCCGGGGACGCAGGCCGTGGCCGGGCAGGCTGCGCCTGAGGAGGTCGAGGCGCTCCGGGGAGAGGCCGGGCAACCATTCGCTGCTGAGATTCAGTTGGCCGCTGATGCCGACCCAGGAACAGATCAATTGCGCGTGTTTGAGCGGCATGTTCGCGCGCACGTACACCGGGTCCGGATCATTGTACCAGATGCGGCCATGGAGGAAGTAATGGCGCGAACCAAAGACAGGTCCGCGCATCAGGCTTTTCCAGTCGGAGCCGTTGTCCGGGCCGATGCGCATGGCGTCCACCAGGCCGAAGGCACCCGCGTAGGAGCGCATGTTCTGTGGGGTGCAGCAGCCGAGGAAAAAGATCTCCGGGCCGGCCGCCGCGCGCACCAGTTTCAACCCGTCGCGGTAAGCCTCGATATTGCTTTTGGTGGGATTGGCGAAAAGGGCGTCGCCGATGCCGTCCTCCTTGAAGCCGGAATTGACGTACTGCTGGCGGGTGCCGGTGCCGGTCCACAGGCCATCCATCTTGAAGTATTGGTAGCCCCATTCATGCGCGATGCGATGGATGTTGTTGCTCAGGTAGGTGCGCGCGCCGGGGTGGGTCATGTCCAGGCAGGTGCCGCCCCAGGCGGTTTCAAAGGGGGTGCCGTTCGTGGTTTTCACAAACCAGTCCGGATGCGGTTGGAAAAACGGGTCGTAATACGTGCCGGCGAATGGCATGAACCAGATGCCGGCGGTGAGGCCAAGCTGCTTTAGGTTGCTGGCGGTGGCCTGCATGCCGCCCGGATAGGGGCCGGTGGCGCGGTGGGTGCTGAAATTTCGCTTGGGGCCATTGGTGGAAATGCCGTCCTGCCAGCCATCATCAATCTGCACCACGGAGAATCCGTACGGCGCCAGATTGGTGGCGGCAAAGCCGGCGAGTTCCAGCAGCGGTTTCTCGCTGGCGGCGCCGCCATGCGGGCGCGAGTACCAGGTGCAGTAGCCGGCGGGCTGCGGGCGCAGCCGGATCTGATATGCCCGGGCCACGGCGTCGGCCCAGGCTTCCAAGCCGGCCTGGGCATCGTCAAAGCCGCCGACTAGCAGCGTCTCCAGATTCTCCTCCTGACCCGGCTCCAGTTGCAGACGGCCATAATCCAGACGGGCACTCAGTTCCACCCGGTCCTCCACCACCTTGGTGGACAGTATCCCGCTGGCCCGGTCGTGCGTGAGCCAGCCCGCGACCACGCCCCGCTGGGTGGCCGGATCCGCGATCGCCAGCCAGGCATAGCTGCCCGGGTTTTTCTCCGGGGTGAGCAACCCGCCGGTGCCCAGGGTACGCAATTTCTCGGCAGGCAATTCCAGGTTGATCCGGGCGGAGAAGGTTTCCACCTGCCGGGTGAGGGTGCGGGTGGTCCCGCTGTTGCGCAGGCGGGTTTGCAGCAGCGCAAAGGGCAACCGGGGGAAGAGGCTGGCGGTGGTGCGGCGGCCATCTGGCTGCTGAATCTCCAAAGCCTGGCCCGCGCCGAATATTGGGTGGTTGATCTTCTGGGTGACTCCCAGGCCGCTCTGTTTCGCCGATAGCACGGTCTTTTGTCCAGCCTGCACGGTCAGAATGCTGGTGGCGGGATCAAATTGCAGTTCCAGCGCCTCGTTGCGGATGGATAGGGGGGCCGACCAGACCGGGAGCGCAACACACAAGAGCGCCAGCCCAGCCAAGGCACGGGAGTGAAGGTTCATGGGCGTGATTAAACCCCGCCCATCGCAGTCCGCCAAGTCTAAACAGACTAAACAGACAGGTTTACGCCTGGTCCGAATCCCCCACGGGCGGCGGCTCTGCCGCTGTGCTCGCGGGGGCAGCGCCGGAGGCATAGCGCCGCAGATACTTCAGCGCCACGGTCAGGTGTTTGGGCAACGGGGCCTCGAGGACGAGCGGTTGCTGGGTGATCGGATGCGGCAGCTCCATTTTCAAAGCGTGCAACCAGGCTGCGCCGAGCAGCGGCAGTTCCTTCCGATTTGGCTTCAAACGGAAGTCCCGTTTGAGGTCCGAGAGCAGCAGGGGCGGGCCGCCGTAGGCGGTATCGCCAAACACCGGCAGCAACTGCGAGCGCAGATGTACGCGCAACTGGTGTGGGCGATGCGTCAGGGGGCGGCAATGGAGCAGGGTGGCGTTGTTGAAGGATTCCACCACGGTAAAGAGGGACTTGGATTTCTTGCCTTCCAGTTTGCTGATGTGCATCAGCCCCAATTCCGTGGGGTGTGCGGCCAGCGGCGCGTTGATGGTGAATTCCTTCTGCGGCGGGATGCCTTGCACCAGCACCGCATAGGTGAAATTGGGTTGCTCCGAGCCCAGGTAACTGGCGAGCGCGGCGTGTGCCTCCTTGCTCTTGGCCAGGGGGTGGACCCCGCTCATCTCGTCGTCCTGGCGCAGCACGGGTTGCAGGTAGGTCAGCCCACGTTCCAGCACCCAGGGCTTGCGGGTGTCCACGGCGGCCAGCAGCAAACCGCTCAGGCTGTGCCGGTCCTCGGCGTTGGCGTCGGGAAACACGGGCAGCCCGTGCGGTTTGTCAATGATGAGCAGGTGTTCATCCTCGAATAAAATGGGGATTTCCCAGAATTCCCGGGTCGAGGGGTTGGATAGCTTCAAGGTGGGGGATGGCATTGTGTGTGTGAATGGGGGGCGTTAAAAAAAATCCCCGCGTGGCGATCGCTCACGCGGGG
>CAIYYI010000518.1 GCA_903930345.1 uncultured Verrucomicrobiota bacterium | reverse complement strand
CTTAACGCGCGGAGGCGGCCTGTTCGATGGCGGCCACCAATTCCTCGCTTTTCCAGGTGTTGCCCACCAGGATTTTGCTGATCTTTCCTTCGGCGTTCACCACGGCCGTGCGGACATTGTGGTTGAAGTTCGCCCCGTCGGGAATGAAGTACAGGCCGAACTGCTCGGTGATCGCATCGATGTCAATCAATGCTCCGGTGGCAAAGGTCCAATGGGCCGGGTCATAGTGCTGTCGCTGGGCGTAGGCGTGCAGCACCGGGGGGATGTCATGGGCCACATCAAAGGAAAGGGAGAGGAAATGCCAGTTGGTGGGGGCACCGGGGGTGGTTTTCAACTTTTGCTGGGCGGCGGCGAAGTTGCCGGTCATGCGCGGGCAGAAATCCGGATAGGGGCAGCGGGTGAAGATGAAGGTGATGGCCAGGGCCTGGCCCTTGAAATCGGCGAGCTGAAAGGCCCGGCCGAACTGGTTGGTCAGCGTGTAGTTGGTCAGGGCATCCCCCTCGGCGAGTTCGTCCACGTTGCGCACCTTGCGGAACTGCTCCGGCTTGGGGGGACCGGGCAGATTCGTGTGGCCGTACCGCTCCACTTTGCGGATCCAGCCATCCTCCGGGGTGATGACCATTTCGAATCTGACCAGGTCGCCCGGCTCCACCCGTTTCAATTCGTTGGTGTCCTTGACATCCAGCACCATGGTCATGGCCCCCATGAAACCCGGTATGGCTTCGTGGGCGATGCGGGCCGACTGGCCATCCGGCATCAACTCACGCACCACGCCCCTGGCCTGATAGACCTGGATATTCGTGGACGCTCCCGTCAGCGGGGCGACCGTCACCGAAGTGGAACGTTCGCCCAAAAGGAACAGGGCCACCACCATGCCCCCCGCCAGGGCCAGAATTGCATAAACTCCGCGCATGCTGCCGAAGGTTCCTCATTTTGTGCTGGCTGGCAAGCGGCCAGAATGGTCCGGTCTGAAAAATAATGGTGGCGGGACGGTCGGCTTTTGCTTTAATGGGGTCCATGAAACATGCTGTTTTGTTGTCGGTTCTGCTGTGTGGCGCGGCGCTCACCGCCGTGGCCAAGGAGAATAAAGTCGGCCTGGGACCGAGCTTCAAGGGTCCGCTTGGCGTGCAATTGTACAGCCTGCGCGACGAGTTCAAAAAGGACGTGCCCGGCACGGTGGCCAAGGTGCGCGGGTGGGGCATCAGTTACGTGGAGCTGGCGGGCACCTACGGCCTGCCGCCGGAAAAGTTTCACCAGGTGCTGCTGGCCAATCAGCTCACCCCCATCGCCGCGCATTTCCCCTATGATCATTTCAAGACCAACCTGGCCGCCATTGTGCAGGAGTGCAAAGCGCTCGGGCTGAAATATGCCGGGGTGGCGTGGATCCCCCACCAGGACGCCTTTGACGAGGCGGAATGCCGGGAGGCGATCGACGTCTTCAACAAGGCGGGCGTCTATCTGCATGAGTTTGGCATCCGCTTCTTCTACCACATCCACGGCTACGAATTTCAGCCGCACCAGAACGGCACCTTGCTCGACCTCATGATGAAGGGCACCCTGAAAAAATATGTGGCGTTCGAAATGGATGTGTTCTGGGTCCATTTCCCGGCGCAGGATCCCGTGGAACTGCTGAAGAAGTATGGCAAACGGTGGGAGCTGATGCACATCAAGGACATGAAAAAAGGCGTGGTCACCGGCGCGCTCACCGGGAAATCCGACCCGGCCAACGACGTGGCCCTCGGCCAGGGGCAAATCGACTTTCGCTCCCTGCTGGGTGCCGCGCACAAGGCCGGCGTGAAGTGGTACTTCATCGAGGATGAGTCCCCCCGCGTCCTAGAGCAGGTGCCGGTGACTTTGCGTTACCTGGAAGAAGTCACCTGGTGATTCCTGCCAGGGTTTTCACCTGAAAACAAAAACGCCTCCGCGAATGATTCGTGGGGGCGTTTTTGCTTGGGAAACTGGCAACGGCGCTGCTCTGGGCCGCGCTGGATCAGGCCCGGGCTTGCATCATCGTATGCAACGCCCGGATAAAGTCGGGGCTGCTGCCACAGCAACCGCCCAGGAAACTGGCACCCGCCGCCAGCACTTGAGCGGCTTGGGCGGCGAAGGCCTCCGGCGAGACGCGGTAAACCATCCGGCCATCCACGAATTCCGGTAGCCCGGCGTTGGGTTTGATCCACAGCGGCAACTGGGTGGCTGCGCGCAGTCGCTGGCAGAGGGGCACAAAGGCCTCAATCCCCTGGCCGCAGTTGGCCCCAATGACATCGGCCCCCGCCTCGGCCAGGATTTGCGCCGCCTGTTCCGGGGTGGTGCCCATCATTGTGCGGTCCTTGTTTTTGCCGGAGTCAAACACCATGCAGGCCACAATTGGCAGGCCGGTCGGCTTGGCCGCCTGGATGGCCAGCACGGCTTCCGCCGGATCGGACATGGTTTCAATGACGATGGCGTCGGCCCCGGCTTCGGCCATGGCGAACGCCTGCTCCGTGAAAGCAGCCGTCAGTTCGTCCGGGGTCACCTCGTCGGACATGATCATCTTGCCGCTGGGGCCGAGCGAGGCGAAGACATAGGCCCGGCCGGCCGCCGCCGCCCGGGAAATGCGAACGCCCTCGCGGTTCATATCCGCTGCCAGGGGGACGAGCGCCTCGTTTTCGAGCAGGCGAATCCGGTTGGAGCCAAAGGTGTTGGTCAGAATGACCTGGCTGCCGGCGTTCACATACGCGGCGGCCACCTCCGCCACCTTTTCCGGGTGCGTCAGGTTCCAGGCGTCCGGGAAATCACCGGGGGCCAGGCCGCGGGCTTGGAGTTGGGTGCCCCAGGCTCCGTCGGTGAGCAGGGGGCCGTGGGCGAGCATTTTTACCAGGGTGGGATGCATGGGAAAAGGGGTTGGAGTTAAAAAACAGAACCGCATCCCCGAACAAGGCGTGGATGCGGCCTGGTGGACACAGTAAAATCAGTTAGTTAGTTGGCCAGCAACCGTTTGGCGAGGGCCACGGCGCCGGGGGCATTCTCACTGTAGCCGTCAGCCCCAATTTCGTCGGCGTACCGCTGCGTGATGGGGGCACCGCCGATGATGATCTTGACCTGGTCACGCAAACCGGCCTGCCGCAGCGCCTCAATCGTGTTCTTCATCGCCGGCATGGTGGTGGTGAGCAGGGCGGACATGGCGATGACCTGGGCGTTTTTCTCCCTGATGCTGGCCACAAACTTCTCCGGGGAGACATTGACGCCGAGGTCAATGACCTCAAAGCCGCCGCCTTCGAGCATGGCGGCGACCAGGTTTTTGCCGATATCGTGGAGATCGCCTTTGACCGTGCCGATGGCCACCTTGCCTTGGGTGGCCACCGCTTTGCCACCGAGTGAATTGAGGGTGGCTTTCATCGCCCGGTTGGCCAAAAGCAGTTCCGGCACAAAGTATTCATTGCACTCGAAACGCCGACCAACCTCGGCCAGGGCGGGGGTGACACATTCGCTGACGATGGTCATGGCCTCCACGCCCTCGGCCAATGCCGCCTGGGCCAGGGAACGCGCCCCTTTGTCGTCGCCATTGAGAATGGCCTCGTAAAGTAGCTTTAGGTCAGTCATAGATTATGAGCAACAGTGAACCTGCGCAGCCTGCTTTCTGCAAGGTTTTTTTCCAGACAATGAAGAAAAGCCTTATGGCAAACGCCAAGACGCCAAGTGCTTGCCGTGCATTCATTCCCACTGGGTCTGATACCCCGAGGTTCTTTACTCCTCAAAATGCAGGATTGATTCCTGGACTGAATCAGGTAGTCTGTCGCCCATGGCAAGCGTTATGTCCATTCCGGTGACCGAGTTTGCGCCTGCTGAGCGTGTTCCTCTGGAGATCATCCGGCAGCAGGCGGCCAGTTTCAACCAACTGCCGTTTGCGCCTGTCCTGCTGAATGCCTCCCTCAATTTCATCCTCGTCCTCAACGCGCAGCGGCAGATCGTGTTTGCAACGCGCAATTTTTTGTCGCTGACCGGTTTCAAGGAATTCGATCAGATCCTGGGTCAGCGCCCCGGGGAGGCGTTGGGCTGCCTGCATTCCGATACGAATCCCAGCGGTTGCGGCACCAGTGTCTTTTGCCAGGAGTGCGGGGCGGTCAAGTCGATCGTCAATGGACTGGCCGGCCGTGTGGACGTGCAGGAATGCCGTCTGACCCGGCACCTGAGCACCGGTCCCCAAGCGATGGACTTGTTGGTCAGTTCCACCCCCTGGCAGCAAAACGGGGAGAACTATGTGGTGGTGGCCGTATCGGACATCAGCAATGAGAAGCGGCGGCATGCTTTGGAACGGACCTTTTTTCATGACTTGGTCAACACAGCCGGCGGGTTGAATGGTCTGATGGACTTCATCAAGGAAGAGGCCCCCCTGACGCTCAAGCCGGATATGGACGTGGTGCGACAGGGCTTGGATGATTTGTTGGAGTTGGTGGCCACCCAGCGTGAATTGTTGGCGGCCGAGCAGGAGGAATTGGCGCCCTCGCTGCGTCCCGCTTTTACCCGCGATATGCTGGAGCAGGTGGTGCGGCTTTTCGCCCATCATGACCTGGCCTGCCAACGGCGGTTGATGGTGGCACCCGGGGCGGTGAACAAGCCTTTTACGACGGATGCATCCCTTCTGAAAAGGGTGTTGGGCAACCTGGTGAAGAACGCCTTGGAGGCCATTTCCCCCGGTGAGATGGTCACGCTGGACTGCACCGCGCACGAACAGAACATCACTTTCACGGTTCAAAACCCGGGGGTCATGCCGCGCGAGGTGCAATTGCAGGTGTTCAACCGCTCCTTCAGCACCAAGGGCAACGGACGCGGCCTGGGCACTTACAGCGTCAAGATGCTGACGGAAAAATACCTGCGCGGCCAGGCCAGCTTTGTCTCCGGGCCCGCCACGGGCACGGTGTTTTCGGTCACCTATCCCCGCCTGATGATTTGATCAAAGTCCGGGAAACCCGCCCAACGACGGATTTCCCGGAATGCTGAGGGCTACGCGCGCCGCTCGCGGATGCTCTGCAAGATATCCGCCACCACCTCGGCGCGGGGTCTCACCCCCACATTCCCCTTGCCGTGCAGGCGCACGGCCACCGCATTGGTCTCCTGTTCCTTCTGGCCGAGGATGAGCATGGTGTGCACCCGCGCCTCTTCGGCGCGCAGGATGCGCCCCTGCAGTTTGTCATTGCTGAACTCGAGCACCGCGCGGACCTGGGCGGCGCGCAGTTCGCGCACCAGCTCCTGGGCGGAGTCCAACTGGGCCTCGGTGATCGGCAGCACCCGCACCTGCTCCGGCGCCAGCCAGAGCGGGAAATTGCCGGCATAGTGCTCAATGAGGAACGCGATGAACCGTTCGTGGGTGCCCAGTGGCGCCCGGTGGATGCAGAGCGGGGTCTTGTCCGTGTTGTCCCGGTCCTTGTAAGTCAGGCCGAAGCGCTTCGGCACCGCAAAATCCACCTGGTTGGTGGCGATGGTGAACTCGCGCCCGCTGATGCTCCAAACCTGCACATCTATCTTCGGCCCATAGAAGGCGGCCTCGTTGGGGACTTCCACAAAGTTGATGCCGGAGTCGATGAGCACCTGGCGCACCATGGATTCCGTCTTGAGCCACAGCTCCGGCTCATCGACAAACTTCTGGCCCAGGCGGGCCGGATCGTGGGTGCTGAAGCGCATCTGGTACTTGTCGAACCCGAAAATCTTGAAGTACTTCAGGTACATTTCATTCACCCCGCGGAACTCGCTGGCGAACTGTTCCGGGGTGCAGTACATGTGGGCGTCGTTCATCTGCATGGAGCGCACGCGCATGAGGCCCATGAGTTCGCCCGACTGCTCGTAACGGTAGCAGGTGCCGTATTCCGCCATGCGCAACGGCAGATCCCGGTAGCTGCGGGGCACCGAGGCAAAGATTTTATGGTGGTGCGGGCAGTTCATCGCCTTGAGGTAATACCGCACCGGCGCGTTTTGGGTGGTGGGCAGGGTGACCTCCGTGGTGGAGCGGTCTTCCTGCATCTCCATCGGCGGGAACATGGACTCGGCGTAGTAGGGGAGATGGCCGCTGGTCTTGTACAGCGATTCCTTGGCCAGATGCGGGGTGCGCACCCGGACGTAGCCGGCGGCAAACTCGGTCTCCTTGGCCAGCTTCTCCAGTTCCTCGATCAGCACCGTGCCATTCGGGAGCCATAGCGGCAGGCCGGGGCCGACATCGTCATCGAAGGCGAACAGCTCCATTTCCTTGCCGATGCGCCGGTGGTCGCGGCGGCGGGCTTCCTCCTGGGCTGCGAGCCAGGCTTCCAGTTCGGTTTTGTTCCCAAAGGCGGTGCCGTAGATGCGCTGGAGCTGGGGGTTCTTCTCGTTGCCGCGATAGTAGGCCGCCGCCACCCGCAGCAGCTTGTAAGCCTTGAGGTTGCCGGTGCGCATGACGTGTGGTCCCGCGCACAGATCGACAAATTCGCCGTTCTGGTAGAAGGAGATGGGCTCGCCTTCCGGAATGTCGGCCAGGCGCTCCACCTTGAACTTCTGGCCGCGCTCGGCGAACCAGGCCAGGGCTTCCTCCCGGGTCTTGACCGATTTGGCGAAGACCTGGTTCTCCTTCACCACTTTCTTCATCTCCTCCTCAATCTTCGGGAAGTCCTCCGGGGTGAAACGGTGCTTCAGGTCGAAATCATAGTAATAGCCCTCCTCCGTGGGGGGGCCGATGTCCAGCAGGGCATCCGGCCAGAGGCGCAGGACGGCGGTGGCCAGGACATGGGCGCAGGAATGGCGCAGGCGCTGGAGGTCGCTCATCCGGTCGCGCTGCTCCAAGGTTTTCCGTTCAATCTCGTGTTTTGCGGCTTCGTGTTTGGCTGCTTCCATAAATAATTCCGGTTCCCGCGCCCGGGCGCGGCTTCGCCAAAGAAAAACGCCTCGATCGGTCAGAACGAGGCGTGGCGTTCACAGAGGGGTCTGTGAACGCTAAAGAGTGGCGGTATTCGTCCAATGCTTCATTGTGACGGGCGCATCCTAGCAAACCCGGGCGGCTTGGCCAGTTGAAAAATCCGGCTCAGCCCAGGGCCTGTTGCACGGCGGCCTTCATTTTCTCCAGGCCGGTACGGGCGGCCACCACCGGATCCATCTGCCAGTAGGTTTTGTTAAATAGCTCGAGCGAAAGCACTTTGCGTCCGCCGGCGGCGTTCAGATCCCGGAGGATCTGGCGGTTTGGCGCCACGCCATCTCCGGGGAAGATACGATCGCCATCCCCGATCTTGTCGCGGGGCGGTTCGGCGGGAAAGTCGTTCATGTGAAACACCGGCACGGCGGCGGCGCTGCACAGTTTCAGGCTGTTGAAATCGGAGCCGCCTTTGTGCATGTGGTAGATGTCCGGCAGCACGCAGGCCTTGGGGTGGCCGGTTTCGGCGGCGACAAACAGCACCTGGCTCAGGCGGAAGAGGTTTTTTGAAAAGCCCCACATCTCCAGTTCCGGTTGCACGCCCATCTGGTCGCCCAGTTCCAGCAGCGCCCGGTAGCGTTCCGCCGCCTTCTGCAAATCCAGCCCCGGGGTGTTCGTCGCCCCGGAGGGTGGGGCGGCCACGCGCTTGCCGCCGATTTGGGCCACCAGATCCATGTCCAGCTTGGCGCGTTCCAGGCCTTTGGCCCGGCGGGCATCGTCGTCCACGATCCATTCCGGGAAACCGATGGAGCTTTCCACCGTCAGTCCCAGGTCGGCGATGCGCTTGCGCAAGTCCGCCAGCGAGCCGCCGGCCTTCTTGTATTCATCGATGGAGCTGACCCACGGTTCGATGGCCTGGTAGCCGGCCTGGGCGGCGGTTTCAATCTCCTTGACCAACCCCAGCTTCTGACCCCGGATGGTGGCGCTGTTCAGGCAGAAGACAAAGGTGGTCTTGGCGGCGGCCGGTTCCTGGGCGGCGGCGGTCGGGGGACGCAGGCTGGTGAGCAATGCGCCCGTGGCGACTCCTGCGCGGAGCAGGGCTTCCCGGCGGCTCAATCGTGAGTGGGCAACAGGTTTCATGTTGTGCAGTCAGTCGTGATTTTGGATGTCCGGCGGAAAGGTTGCCCGGCGCGGGGCAAATGACAAGAACTCATTTGCAAAACCGGGGGCGGGCACTACCTTGGGGGGACGGTTCCGGCGTGCGGCCGGGTTCACAACCTGTTGGACCGCGCCGTCCGGACCCTTGAGACATGGAAAGCACTGACATTCACTCCAGCCGGATGCGCCCGAAACTGCATGACAAACAGAGCGAGCCCGACCATCGCGAACTGCCCATCGACAAGGTGGGGGTGCGCGGGTTGCGGTTTCCCATCCAGATCCTCGACAAGGCGCACTCGGTCCAGAACACCATCGCCACGGTGGGGCTGTTCGTGGACCTGCCCAAGGAGTTCAAGGGCACCCACATGAGCCGGTTCGTGGAGGTGCTCAATGCCCACGGCAACATGGTCCACGTGGACAACATCCCGGACATCCTCCACGCCCTGCAAAAGAAGCTGCATTCGGACACCGCCCACCTGGAGATGGAGTTTCCGTTTTTCCTCACCAAAAAAGCGCCCGCCTCCGGGCGCGAAAGCGTGATGGACTACACCGCCCGCTTCGATGCCGCCGCTTGCGGTGAGGAGAGTGATTTTGTCCTCACCGTGCGGGTGAATGTGACCACCCTTTGCCCCTGCTCCAAGGCCATCAGCCAGTATGGGGCCCACAACCAGCGCGGGGAGGTGACGGTGGCCATCCGGTCCCTGAACACAGTCTGGATTGAGGATCTGATCGCCCTGGTGGAAAGCTCCGCCAGCTCCGAGCTGTATTCCCTGCTCAAGCGCGAGGACGAAAAGGCTGTGACCGAGCGGGCGTACGACAACCCGGTGTTCGTGGAGGATCTGGTGCGCAACGTGGTGCTCAAGCTCAAGGCGCATCCGGACATCACCTGGTACAAGGTGGAGGCGGAGAATTTCGAGAGCATCCACAACCACAACGCCTACGCCTGCATTGAAAAGCCACGGGCCCGGTGCGGGGGCTGAGTCCGCCGGGAATTGCGCTGGCGTACCTCCGGGGGCGGGTATAGGTTACCGCCCATGCGAAACATTGCAGCGCTTTTCTCCTGCCTGGCCCTGACCGCCGGCTTGCTCGTGGCCGCCGAACAAGGCGAGGCCGTCAAACCCATCAAACCCTCGGAGGCCCGGCAGCAGGTGGGGACCAACGCCGTGGTGGTGGGCAAGGTGGCCGAGGTGCACAAGTCCGATAAAGTGGCGCAGCTCAACTTTGAGCAGAAGTTTCCCAAGCAGGACTTCAGCGCGGTGGTTTTTGCCAAGAACTTCGGCGTTTTCACCAACCTCGACACCTTGGAAGGCAAAACCGTGGAGGTGAACGGCAAGATCTCCGAGTTCAAGGGCAAAGCCCAGATCATCCTCAACACCAAGAGCCAGCTCCGCGTGGTGGAGTAAATGCCAGGGCACTCAGCCGGGCAGGTTTTTCCGCAGCACCGCCAGGGTTTCCCGTTGCCGTTGTTGGACCACGGCCTGGGCCTTGGCCACCCTGGCTTTGGCTCCCGCCGGATCGCGGATCAATGACAGGACGGTGGGCACTAGGCGGGCCACCTCCCCCGGTTCATCCATGTCAAACAACCAGTCTCCCAGGCCAATGTCACGCCACATGAAGCCCTTGCTGGTTTGCTCCTTGAAGCGGCCCACCAGCGCGGGGATGCCGTTGCCAATGCACATGATGGGGGAGTGCATTTCCAGGCCGAACAACCCCGCCGAATGCAGGTAGGTGCTCAGGGCCTCGTCCGTGAGCCAGAACTTCTCCCGCCAGACCACCCCCGGCAGCACATTGGCGGGCAGCTTTTCCATGATCAGGGTGCGGCCCACTTCCATCTGGCTTTTATCCTCTGGACAGACCAGCACTTTCAGTCCGGTTTCCCGGACCACGGCGGTGATCGCCTCGCGCAGCGGGGTGTGATCGTGCTCCTGCATTTCGAGGTTGCGCGTGTTTTTGCGCTCGCCCTCCGCGTTGATGGCCTGGCCACGGATCTTCCAGTATGGGGTGTAGCGCAGGCGGGGGATGCAGCAGAGGAATTTGCCCTCCGTGAGCCCGTTCGCCTTGAGAAACGCCTGGGCGGCCTCCTCCTGGCGCAGGTCCACCGCAAAGGCCCCATCCGGGCCGAACTCCATCACCGGGCACCGGATGCCATCCTGTTTGGCTTTGGCCAGCGAGACCGAATCGCGGAAGTAGAGGAATCTGGCCTGGCTCATCAATTCCCGCTCCGGTGCGGCCGTGCCCCCATAGGTGATGCCGTAAACCCCGAACGGCTTTTGCGTTTTTTTGGTGAAGGCGGCGACATCCTTGGCCGCCACCAGCGACGGGCCGGAGCCGTGCAGCAGGAAATCGCACCACGCCACGGTCTCGCCCAGTTCCTCATTGGACGCTTTGCCGGAGTCTCCGAGGGTGCCCTTGACGATTTTCAGCTTCGGAAACCGGCGATGCTCCATGGCGACCACTTCCGGGCTCAGATCATTGGAGGCCCACAGGCGCACTTCCGCGTCAGGCAGATGCTTCTCCAGCAGGGCCAGCACCCCCGGGGTGTGGGCGATATCTCCGATGTTGACCACCTGCCACGAGGAGCGCAGCAGGATGCGTGGTGGGCGACGGTCGGCACCGGGCAGGTTGGCGGCCAGGGCCGCACCCAGGCTGGTCAGGCAGAATTGACGGCGGTTCATGGGGCCAATATGGCGATGGAGGTGGCGGGCGGCAAGGGTGAAGTCGTTTCCCTCCCGCGCCATTGGCATCGGAATCAGGTGAATTTCACCCGGGGGTCCCGGAGTCTATTACTGGACGTTTATGACGAATCACGAGCGGCAATGGGGCGGATTGGGGCGCCGGGCCTTTTTGGCTGGCCTGACGGCGGCGGGGGCGGGTTTGGCCTGGCGGCAATCACTGCTGGCGGCGGCGGAGCCTGCCGGGTCGGACCGGCTGGGCAGGCTGCTGCCCCAGCGCCAGCTCGGGAGGTCCAAGGCCAGGGTTACGGCTCTGTGCGTGGGCGGCCACCACATTGAACTGAGGCGCACGACGGAGCAATCCCAGGCCATCATTGAGGAGGCGCTCGCCCGGGGAGTCCGGTTTTTTGACAACGCCAAAGAGTACGGGCAGGGGGAGGCGGAAAAGCGCTACGGCCAGTTCCTTTCCCCCAAGTATCGGGACTTGGTGTTTATCATGACCAAAAGCCCGGCCACCACGGCTGCGGCCGCCAAGAGCGACCTGGAGGAATCCCTCACCCGCATGAAGTGTGATTACCTGGACCTCTGGCAGATTCACCACCTGACCTCCCCCCGCGATGCGGAAGCGCGGCTCAAAAACGGGGTGCTGGACGTGTTTCTGGAGGCGAAGCGAGCGGGCAAGGCCAGACACCTGGGTTTCACCGGGCATTCCAATTACCAGGCGCTGCTGCGGATGCTGGAGCTGCTCCAGCAGCGCGGGGTGGAGCTGGATGCCTGCCAGATGCCCATCAATTTGTGCGATCCGCACTACGAGTCGTTCACCACCCATGTGCTGCCGGTGTTGCAGGCGCGCAACTACGGGGTGCTGGCGATGAAGACCATGGCCTACGGCGCCATGGTGGGGCAGCGCGGCTTTGGCCCCGCCCCGCTGCCGAATCCACCGATCAAGTCAGGCATCACCCCCCGCCACATGCACCACTACGTTTATTCGCTGCCGGTGTCGGCGGTGGTGAGCGGGTGTACCACCCCGGAGGAGGTGCGGGAAAACGCCGGTTTTTTGACGGGCTATGCGGGTATGGAAGAGGCGGAACGCAAGCGCCTGCTCGACCTGGCCAAACCCCACGCCGGCAAGGACATGGAGCGCTACAAGGCGGCGCCTTGACCGCCTCCTCGGTCGATCGGCGCGTATGCATGAAAGCCTTTGGATCGGCACTCCGATGGTGGCAGCAAAGGTTCGGAGTCCCGCCTTCAGGCGGCCTGACTGCCATTCTGCCGGGAACGCCGGGGCTCAGTGGCTCGCCGGCTAAAGCCGGGACTCCAAACTGAGCCTCCCTCCCCAACATCTTTAGGCCAATTGGCACCTTCACGCATACGCGCTGCCGGTCGATTTTCCCGGAACTCTGCTTGACTCCCTCTGGGTATTCCCCGTTTGATGGTGTCCGTCGCACTCCCCCACCTGGTCCGTGTGTCTGCCGGGGGGGAGGTTCGACGCGGAAAGAAACCGGTACCATGTGTGCACCATTGAAACCAGTTGCCTCCCTGTGGTGGGTGTCATGCGTTTTTCTTCTGGCCCTCCGCAGTGTGGTTGCGGCTCCAGCCGCGCCGCCCAACATCCTCTTTGCCATTGCTGATGACTGGGGCGTGCATGCGGGGGCTTACGGCACGCGCTGGGTCAAAACCCCGGCCTTTGATCGCGTGGCCAGCCAGGGCCTCCTGTTCAACCGGGCCTATACCCCCAACGCCAAGTGCGCCCCCTCGCGGGCCGCGATTCTGACCGGGCGCAATTCCTGGCAGCTCAAGGAGGCGGCGAACCACGGTTGCTATTTTCCCGTGGAATTCAAGGGCTGGGGGGAGGCGTTGGCCGAGAAAGGCTGGTTTGTGGGCCACACGCTGAAGGGGTGGGGTCCGGGCGTGGCCACCAACGCCAGCGGCCGGCCCCGCCTCATGACCGGCAAGGCGTTCAACGCCCGCCAGGCCCCGCCGCCCACCAGCGGCATCAGCAATAATGATTACGCGGCTAACTTTGCGGATTTCCTCGCTGCCGCGCCCACCAATCAACCCTGGTGCTTCTGGTACGGCGCCATTGAGCCGCATCGCGGGTACGAGTTTGGCTCCGGCATGGCCAAGGGCGGCAAAAAACTCACCGATGTTGACCGCGTGCCGGGCTACTGGCCGGATAATGACACGGTCCGCCACGACCTGCTTGATTACGCGTTTGAGGTCGAGCATTTCGACCGGCATCTCGGCCGGATGCTGGCCACGCTGGAGCAGCGCGGCCTGCTGGAGAACACGCTGGTGGTGGTCACCTCCGATCACGGCATGCCGTTCCCGCGTGTGAAAGGCAACGTCTATGATTTTGCCAATCACGTTCCCCTGGCTGCGATGTGGCTGCGGGGGATTGCCCGGCCGGGCCGGGTGGTGGATGACTTCGTCAGCTTCATTGATCTGGCCCCCACCTTCATTGAGTTGGCCGGGCTGAAATGGTCGGACACCGGCATGGCGTCCTCACCCGGCCTCAGCCTGACCGATATTTTCAAATCGGAAAAATCCGGGGTCATCAACGCCCGGCGCGACCATGTGCTCCTCGGCAAGGAGCGCACCGACATCGGCCGGCCAAATGACTGGGGCTATCCCACCCGCGGACTGGTGAAGGGAAACCTGTTTTACCTGCACCACTTTGAGCCCGCGCGCTGGCCGGCGGGCAATCCGGAAACCGGGTACCTGGACTGCGATGGCGGCGCGACCAAGACCTTCATTCTTGAGGCCCACCGCCAAAACCCCCGTGATCCCTACTGGGCGCTGTGCTTTGGCCTGCGTCCGGCCGAGGAGCTTTACGATTTGAAGAGCGACCCGGACTGCTTGCGCAACCTCGCTTTGCAACCGGACTCGGCGGCCTCCCGTGCGAACCTCAAGGAGGCGTTGTTCTCGGAACTCCGGCAGCAGGGTGATCCGCGCATGTCAGGGCAGGGGGATATCTTTGACCAATACCGCTACGCCAATCCGGGGCAGGTGAATTTTTATGAGCGCTACCTGCGCGGCGAAAAAATCCCGGCAGGGTGGGTGAACGACACTGATTTTGAAAAACCGGTCAAACCATGAAAATACCTCTTCACTGCCTGCTCTGCATCCTCTCGCTCACGTTGGGTGTGATGGCTGCTCCGCTCCCGGAAAAGCCCAATATCATTTTCATCCTGAGCGATGATCTTGCGCAGGGGGACTTGGGGTGCTACGGGCAAAAGCTGATCAAAACCCCCCGGTTGGACCGCATGGCGGCGGAGGGGGTCCGTTTCACCCAGGCCTATTGCGGCACCACGGTCTGCGCCCCCTCCCGCGCCTCCCTGATGACCGGGTTGCACTCGGGCCATGGACCGGTTCGCGGCAATTGGGAAGTGCCGCCGCTGGGGCAATTGCCCTTGCCTGCCCGCACGGTGACCGTGGCCGAGCTGTTGAAAAAGAAAGGCTACCGGACGGCCTGCACCGGCAAATGGGGCATGGGGATGTTTGACACCACCGGCAGTCCCTTGAAACAGGGTTTCGACCACTTCTTCGGCTATAACTGCCAGCGGGAGGCCCACAGCTACTTCCCGGTCTATCTCTGGGACAATGACCGGAAGGTGATGCTGCCGGGGAACAACGGCAAAACCGTGGGCCAGACTTACGCCCAGAACCTGATCATGGATGACACGCTGAAATGGATCCGCGCCCAGGGCAAAAAGCCGTTCTTCCTGTTCCACGCGGTGACGCTGCCGCATGGTCGCCATGAAATTGACGATGTGGGCGAGTACGCCAGCCAGCCGTGGAAGCCGGAGCAAAAGGCGTACGCCGCCCAGGTCACGCGCCTGGACCGGGATGTGGGCCGCATCCTCGATCTGCTGGCGGAATTAAAGCTGGACGAGAAAACACTGGTGGTGATGGCGGGGGATAATGGTTCCTCCTTTGCCCCCAAATCACCCATGGGGCAGCTCTTCGATCAGACCATGGGCGGCCAGTTGCGCGGGTTCAAGCGCTCCATGTACGAGGGGGGGCTGCGCCAGGCGGCCATCGCGCGCTGGCCGGGCAGGATTCCGGCGGGCCGCGTCTCGGATGAGCCCTGGGCGTTTTGGGATTTTCTGCCCACGGCGGCGGAGCTGGCGGGAGCCCGCCTGCCCAAGGATTGCCCCACGGACGGGCTGTCGCTGGTCTCCTTTTTCCAAGGTGGCCCCGCCCCCAAACGCGATTACT
The DNA here is from genome assembly GCA_903930345.1 of uncultured Verrucomicrobiota bacterium. Taxonomy (GTDB): domain Bacteria; phylum Verrucomicrobiota; class Verrucomicrobiia; order Limisphaerales; family CAIYYI01; genus CAIYYI01. The sequence goes on along the minus strand of CAIYYI010000518.1, from coordinate 45,426 downwards.
TTTACTGGGAACTCCACGAGACCACCCCCTTGCAGGCGGTGCGTTTTGGCAACTGGAAAGCCGTTCGCAACGGCATTTCAAAACCCGTCGAGCTTTATGATCTGGCGGCGGATCCGGGCGAGACCAATAACCTGGCGGCGGCCCATTCGGACCAGGTCAACCGGGCCTTGGAGATCATGAGGCTGGCCCATGCGGATGACCCCAACTGGCCCCTGGAAGGCGCGCCGGCCAAACGGAAGCAGGATTCGCGGGCCGTGGCCCAGGCCGCCAAGGCCGCCGGAGCCACCAATGCGGTTGACGCCGCCCGGTAGCGTGATCGGATTGGCTCACCAGTCGGTGACCTTGTAGTCCTTCAGAAACTGACCCCAGATGTGCTGGCCGGTGTTGATGCCGTCAATGATGGGATCAACAATGCGGGCCGCCCCGTCCACGATATCCAGCGGGGGATAAAAATCGTGGTCGCGCACTTTGCGGTCGGCGAGGGCGGCGGGATTCTCGTCCGTCACCCAGCCGGTGTCCACGCTGTTCATGTGGATGCCGTCCGCCTGGTAATCCGCCGCCGAGGTGCGCGTCATCATGTTCAGGGAGGCCTTGGCCATGTTGGTGTGCGGGTGGCGGGTCGTTTTGGATTTGCGGTAAAATTGGCCTTCCACCGCGGAGACGTTCACGATGTGCTTGTCCCGGTTCGGGGTGCGCATCATCAGGGGCTTCAGCCGCGCGTTCAGCACAAAGGGCGCGACCGCGTTCACCAGGTGGACCTCCAGCAGCTCCACGCAGGGCACCTCTGCCAGGGTGAGCCGCCAGGAGTTGCGCTCACGCAGGTCGATTTGTTGCAGATCCTGGTCCAGTTGGCCTTCCGGGAACAGGTCCTTCTGCGCTGCCAGTTCCTCTGGCAGGAGGGGAATCTGGGAGAGCTGGGCGGCATGGGTCAGGCCCGCCAGCTTTGGGGTCGCGGCGGCGGTCGTCAGCGCGGCGGGCCCTTCGGGCAGCAGGTGATAGCCGCGCAGGCCCTCATACGCGCCCAGCAGATGGCGCGCCTCCTCCGGCATCTCCAGCAGCGGGCCGGTCTCCCGCGCCATCATGTGCTGGTAGAAATCCGGCGGCCGCCGCACGGTCTGGCACGCGTTGTTCACGATGAAGTCCAGCCGGTCCCGTGTTTTCATCAGGTGCTGGCAGAACGCCTCCACGCTGGGCGTGTGCCGCAGATCGAGGCCGAAGATTTCCAGCCGGTGGCCCCAGTCCTTGAAATCGGGCTCCTTCGCGTACCGCATCGCGGAATCGCGGGGGAACCGGGTGGTGACGATGAGCTGGGCCCCGGCGCGCAGCAGTTTGATGCCGGATTGGTAGCCGATCTTGACCCTCCCGCCCGTCAGCAGCGCCACGCGGCCATGCAGGTCGGCCAGTTCGGTGCGCTTCCGGTGGTTGAGTTCGGCGCACCCCGGGCAAAGCTGATCGTAAAAAAAATGGATCTGGGTGTAATGCTGCTTGCAGATGTAGCAATGCTGCGGCTCCACCGTTCCCTGGGCTTCGCGTTCATCGGCGGCCACCTGGGGGGCGAAGTCCGGGGGCGGAAACACGTTGGGGGTCGTGAAAACCGGCTCCTGGCGCAGCTTGCGGATGCCGGTGTTGGCGAGCACTTTCTGGTGTCGCTCGCGCCGCTCCGCCCGCTGCTCGCGGTGCTTGTTTTTCAGCACCCGGCGGCGCTCGGTGGGGTCCGGGCAGTAGATCTGGCCCGCCGCCTGGAGCAGGCGGGTGCGCTCCGCCAGGGTGAGTTCGGAGAGCAGCGCGCGGTTGTTGGCCACCGCCTCCAGCAGGTCGGCCGCTGCGCGCAGCCGTTCGGCCATGGGTGCTGAATCCGCTCCCGGTGCCGGCGCGCCGGCGTCCGGCTTGGTTGGGTCTTGCATATTTGTCTCCCGCTGGAGCGTCTCCCAGACCCGGGTCGCGCTAGCGAGGTCGCGAACAATAGCTCCCGGGCCATGAACGTCAAGGCCCTGGAATATTGGTGGCGCTGGACGAATCGGACAGCGCGGCGTGGTTGGCCACCGCTTTGGGCAGGTTACGCTGACAATCCAGCGTTGCGGGCATCAACGTGGTTGGCAGCCGTCATCTTCTGGCTTTTCCAGTGATCGAGCGGATTGAAATCTTGAACACCCTGGTTCTGGCGGCCGATGTCTCAATGTATTTCATGCCCTCTTCCTGGTGGGCGGCGGAATATTTCCCGATCAGGCCAGTGAGTGCCCCCTGTTTTTCGGGGTCAAAGACCTCCGTTGCCACGCCGGAAACAATGGCGCTCTCATATTTCGTGCTGAATTTCTCCGGCAGAACTTGGGTCTTGCCCACGACGCAAAAGGAGACGCTGTTGTTTGAGGCGATATGGTCGAGTTTTCGTCCTTCCAATGCGCAGTGAAAATAGATCGCCTCCTCAATGACGCAAAAGCTGACCGGCACCCCATATGGCTGGCCATCTGGGGACACGGTGGATAACACGCCGTATTCGCCTGCCAGCAATAGGTCAAGCGCGTCCTGATTTGAAATGGCCCGGTCCTTTCTGCGCGGATTCATAGGCATGGTTTCCATAAAGTTGCGACCAGTGGTGTCAGTTTGGGACATATCCGTCCACCCTTTACGTCGCCGAACTTGCGGCTCCTCTTCCAGGCTGTGCCCTTTGTCGATTGCGTGGATTTCCCGGAAGAACCATTGATTATTGGCTAAATTCACCCTTTTGGGTTAGGCCTCGGCCGTTGCATAATATTCAACCAATCCCGAATTGGGGTCATTGAGCGGCTTGACTGTATAGCCAACCTTCCGAAGAAAATCCGGTGCTTCAGTATCTCGGATTCCAAGTAGTCTCATTCGCTCTTTGTTCTGCTCAAAATACACGTGCTTAATACGTTTGGACTCCAACAGTTTCTTGGCGCCATAAAGAACCCAAGTGTCGGCTCCCTCGACGTCAATCTTAAGCACTTCGATCTGTTGATCCTCTGATATGCGACTATCTAAAGTAACCACAGAAACCAGAACTGTCTTTTCGTTGTCAGAATCAGAAAATCCGCCCCATCCAGTCTCGTCCTGTGCTCCAAGCGAAAATGAAAGTGTCCCTGCTTCCTTGCCGACAGCCATGTCAAAAATCCTAATTTGTGAAATAAGCCCATTTAATGTTACATTCTTGTTCAAAGCTGCATGGTTTCTGGGAGAAGCTTCAAACGCAAGCACACGATTCTGGATGGAAGCAGCCGCCCAAAGAAGGCTAAAATAGCCATAATTGGCTCCCGCATCTATCATCAAGCCGCCCTGACGGGCGTGTTTTGTGAGCCGCTCGCTTAAATCCAACTCATAGAACCCCGTGAATGCGATGTTCGAGTGGCCTTCGTCGGTGGGCCAGAGGCTCATCCGAACATTACTAGCAAAATGAAGAGGAGCTTCGGTGTAAAGTTGCCTCCAATTGTGGCGATGAGGTCGATAGATGCGATAATACAATGCCGTTCTGAATCGCGGAGGTGCGAGTCTGAGTAACAATGGTCGTTTCATTTTGTGTAGTGTTTAATGGGCCATCGAAAGAGTTCGACGGCGCGCGGCTCATGGAGTCTGATTGCAAGTGCAGCGATGTCGGCGTCGTTCGCTGTATCGACTGCCCTTGCGACCGACATGGGCGTGATCTGATGGGGTGAAAGTCCCCCATGTGTGAACGCGGTGGTCGGGCTGCTCATAATGAGAGGCAGGATGATCCAAACATTGGACCGAGGCAACTGCGGAATCGTGGGGGATTTTTGTGCTTCCGTAAACAGATCCTGTGCCGGTCATTTCGTTTGCTTCTGTGAAGTCATTCGCCGAGTTCCCGCAAGCTGCCTGATTACTCCGGCGAAGTGGTCCTGATATCTAGCAGATTATAGATAGAAATGCCTAGAAATGCTCTTGCACTTAGGTAACCCGTTGCCAGGCAATGGCGTTGGAAGGGACTCACAAATTGGCGCGCACTTTGTCCAGCACCTGGCGGGAATAGCTCTCGTCGCCGAAGAGGCCCACGCGGATGCGGATTTCCGTGACCTTCTCGTTGATGTTGCGCAGCTTGATGATCACCCGTTTGTCGTTCGCGCCGCGGGTCTCCATTCGGGCGGACAGGGCGTCTTTCTCCTTCACCTCCACCACAAATTGCAACTCCTTCACCCCGGCTTCCACCGCCTTCCAGGTCCGGTCCAGGGTGGTGGGTTCGGAGCTGACGACCTCCCCCTTGGAATAGGCATAGGCACCGCCCCCGGCGGCGGCTCCGGCAACCACCGCGATGCAGCCCGCGCTCGTTGCCAGCAGCAGGGCCAGGCCGCAGCATTGCAGCCAGGCCAGCGAGGTGGTTTGTTTGCGGTTGCCAACCTTCTGCATGGTGTCCTTGCTCATGAGCTTACCATAACACGTTAGACCGCCACAGCAAGCCCCGGTTCTGGGGGGCGAGGGCCTGCCCCCCCTCACCCGACGAACCGCACGGCTGGTGAAAGTTTTTCGACGGGATGGCCCGACGCCCTGTCAGCCCTCCCAAAACAGTCATCGTGGTCATCTTTTGCAGCTTTCCCCGGATGGTTCTCGTCCATCGGAACAATGGGGATTCATTGACAAGCGAATGGAGGACAAGCGAATAGGGGACGGACAGAGGCCCCGCCTTTCATTCACTTGTCCTAAACCACTGGCACCAGATGAATGTCATGGTTGTTGATGTTCATCCACTGGATGGCCCGACGCCCTGTCAGCTCTCGCAAACGTTGGAGGTGGCACTTTTGTCGGCTCGGTTCCGAAAAGGCCGTGACCACAAACGCCAGACTCTCGGCGTGCGAGTTCAACGCGTGTGAACCCAGCTCCAACCCGTCGTGAATGATGGGCACACGCTGCGTGCAGGCTGCTTCGCCACCACAACCGAAAACCAGGGCCTCCTGATAAAGCCGGACATCCAAATGCGTGCCCCAATCGGCCACCAAGTTCGTGAGATGCTGGCGCAATTCCAGGCACCGGGGTGTCACCGCGCTCCATGTGTCAGCGTGCCATAGCGGTGAACGCCGCGCGTCCCGTGGGACGGCGTTGTATCGCATCTGACCACGCACCTTGGCCGGCCGGAAATTCAGAAGCTTCACATGGTTCACGCCCGTCATCATGGCTTCCCGGCTCACCGGGTGATTATTCATCCCGTGGTGAATGATGCGGTTCACGGGCTTCATGGGATTTAAACTTGGCCCAACCGGCCCCAAAGCGACTCAACAATGGCCACCGACCGCTCCATCGGGAAATGTCCCCTTCCACTGAAGCACCGCAGTACCGGATTTCGAGTACATCTCCCCCCCGGTCCCATCTCCGATTCGCTTGTCCAACATTCGCTTGTCTAAAATCCCCGCGTTCCGAGTTTGCCCCGTTCCCCGTGGTGGGGAGAGGCTCCCGCCGAGCCGTCCCGGTCTCCCATTTTTTGAAGGTATTTTTTCCTGGTCAACCATCCGCCTCCCGCATTTCATCAGGGTTTGGATGTGGAACTGGCTTCCCCATCCGCCGTCTTTCAGCCTTGCACAAACATACAACATCCTTGTATGTTCATTCCGTGATGCATCTGGCTAAGCCAAGCCTGAATGCCCTCTACGAAATCGCCGAGGGCCAGCAAGGGCTTTTCACCGCCCGGCAAGCCACCCAGCTCGGTTTTAAACTGGGCAGTCAGCACCACCACGTCAAGATGGGCAACTGGATTCGCTTGCACCGCGGCATCTACCGTCTGGCCCGCTTCCCGCAAGGAGACCAGGTTCAAATGGTCCTTTGGCACCTCTGGTCGCAGAATCGGGCCGGTGAGCCTCAAGGCGTTTATTCGCATCAGACCGCCCTCAGCACCTACGAGCTTTCGGACCTCATGCCGGCCAAACTGCACCTGACCGTCCCGCCCACCTTCCGCCGCAATGCCGCCATCCCCAAGGTGCTGGTGCTTCATTGGGCTGGCTTGAAATCGTCAGACATTGAAACCATGCACGGCTTTAGGGCCACTCGTCCGTTCCCCACCATCCTCACGCTGGCACGGGAAGCTGCCACCGCCCCGGACCTGCTCGAACAGGCGCTGGCTGAGGGGCGCCGCCGCGGGTTGATTCGCTTGAACGAACTTGCCCAAGCCCAAGCGGACGCCACCCTCCCGGCTTGGTTCACCGCTCTGCTCAAAAAACACTCCGCATGAAGTCATCCGGTTACGCTTCTGCCACGGCTTTTCGCCAGGCCTTGGAGGACCGCCTCCAACAATGGTCCGTGGCCGAGAGCCTGGACATCCAGCGCTTGCGTCGGCAGGTGGCTTTTGACCGGCTGCTCGCTCGTCTTTTCCACGACGAGAATCCACCGTGGCTTCTCAAGGGCGGTTACGCCATGGAACTACGCATTAAATTGGCCCGCAGCACCCGAGATATTGACCTGGCCATCCGCCCGCATCCGCTGCGCAAAGGCGGCTGGGACGAAAACGCTGCCGCGATTCTTGAAACCCTCCGCAACGGGGCCGCCGTGGCCCTGCATGATTTCTTTGTCTTCCAAATTAGCGATCCCATACAGGATCTGGATGCGGCCCCCTATGGCGGCGCTCGCTACCCCGTCGAGGCGCGCATGGATGCCCGCACCTTCGCCAAATTCCACCTCGACCTCAGCTCCGGCGATGTATTGCGCGAACCCTATGTGCGACTCCAAGGCCGCGACTGGCTGGCCTTTGCCGGCATTCATCACACCGCGTTTCCTGCCGTTTCGCCCGAGGAACAATTTGCTGAAAAGCTCCACGCCTACACCTTGCCCAGACCTGATCGCCCCAATACCCGTGTCAAAGACCTTATTGACCTGTGCCTCTTGATTGAAAAAAGCGGCTTGGACCGCCAGCGCCTTGCGGCTTCCATTCGCGACACTTTCAAACGCCGCAAGACACACCCGGTCCCAACCACTTTGCCCTCGCCCCCCTCAGCCTGGGCAACGCCCTTTGCCGAAATGGCCAAGGAATGTGGCATTCCGGATGAAATCGTGCCCCATTTCGCCGCAGTGCAAACCTTCCTCCACCCCATCTTGGCCCACCAGACTGAATAACAGGACATTCGAGGAAAGGAAGAAGGACGCCGCTCGCCCATCCGTTTTCCGAAATCCCAGGTTTTATCCGGAAACTCCCGAGGACTTTTCCCGATTCCTGTGGGCTGGCGGTGAAAAAAAGTGCGTTTAATCCGGCGGTCGCCGGCATAGTGTTGTTGAATGAGCAATGATTCGGATGCCGGACTGGTTTTGGCCGTGCGCGCCGGGGATACGGAGGCGTACGCCTCCCTCGTGCGCCGCCACCAGGCCGCCGCCTGGCAGGTCATTGCCGCCCTGTTGCGCGAACGCCATCAGACCGAGGATCTTGTCCAACAGGTGTTCATCAAGGCGTTTGGGGCGCTGGAGAGCTTCGATGTCCAGCGTCCGTTCAGCCCCTGGATCAGGGAAATCGCCCGCAACGAAGCCCGCCAGGAGCTGCGTCGCCTGGAGCGGGAAGGCCGTCGCCTGAACTTTTACCAGCAGCACCTGCTGACCACCATCGGGGGCGAACACGAGGAGGCGCGCCGCGCCCGCTTGGAGGAGCAGTTGAAACGGTGCCGGGAAAAACTCTCCCCCCAAGTGCTGGAAGTGTTGGACTGGCGCTATGGTAACGGGTGGGGATTTGTGGAGATTGCCCAGCGCCTGGGCCGCACCGTGGAGGCCACCCGCCAACTGCTGGCGCGCGCCCGGCTGGTGTTGCGCGATTGTGTCAGCCGATCCGGAGGTGCGGCATGAACCGGCTTGAGGAACTCACCCTGAAGCTGGCGGATGGTGACCTGAACGATGCCGAGCTGGTGGAGTTGGAGCACCTGGTCAGCGGGGATCCGGAGGCGAGACAGGCCAGCCTCAGCCTCCTGGCGGTGGAAAGCCTTTTGCGGGGGACGTCTCCGGCGGACAATGCCGGGGTGATCATGGAACGGTTGCGCAGCCTGCAATCTGAACGGGTGGTGGCCGGGGTCATGCAGGCGGTTCAAGCCGGGCCCCGACCCGGAAAGGTGCCACCCGCTTCCTCTGCCACCAACGTGGTTCCGGTGCGGTTTGACCGGGCTCGCTTTCCGGTGATGTGGGCCGCCTGCGCGGCTTTGCTGATGATCGGCATTTGGTATGGCCTGCTCCGAAACACCCCCGGGCTGGCCCGCGTGGTGCGACTGGAGGCGGCGGTGTGGGGGGATGGTCAGACGGTGCCGCGCGAAGGCCAGGCGTTGGCCCCCGGCCATGTGCGTCTGCGGGGCGGGTTCGCCGAACTGCGCCTCTCCAGCGGGGTGCGGCTCATTCTGGAGGGCCCGGCCGATTTGGAATTGGTGGGGCGGAACCGCTGTTTCCTGCATCGGGGCAAGGCGGTCGCGCGCGTGCCTAGGGAGGCCATCGGCTTTGTGCTGGATGGCCCGCGCGGAAGGCTGGTGGATCTGGGGACGGAGTTCGGGGTGTCGGTGGGCGGGGCAGGGGAGACGGAAGTCCATGTCCTGAAGGGTTTTGTGGAGGCCACCCCGCAGGGGGACCGGGCGGCCACCCGGCTCCGGCAAAATGAGGCTTTGCGCTTTGATGATCACGCTTCCCGGCGCATGGCGGCCGACGGGGGCGCGTTTTTGACCGAGCTGCCTCCCCAGCCGTCCCAGCCGGTGGGGGTGCTGCATTGGACTTTTGACGAGGGCGTTGGAAATCTGTCCCGCAACCTGGGGCAAGGCCTGGGGCCGGTGGAGCCGCATGCCCGCCTGTGCGCGTTTCTGCCCGGTGAGCCCGGCCCGGAATGGGTTGATGGCCGCTTTGGCAAAGCCCTGCGTTTCGATGGTCGCCAGGCGTATGTGGAAGCCAACTTCAGCGGCATTCCCGGCGGGGAGGCCCGCACGGTCGCCTTCTGGGTGCGGGTGCCCAAGGATTTCACCACCAACCAGGGCTACGCCATCCTCAACTGGGGCACGTTGGTGGAGCCCGGCAATGCCTGGCAGATTTCGATCAATCCCGAGGCCGCACATGGCCCGCTGGGCCGCTTGCGCGTGGGGCTCCACCGGGCCCCGGCGGTCGGCGTGACCGACTTGCGCGATGACCGCTGGCACCATGTTGCGGTGGTCATGTATGGTGGCGCGGGCGCCAATCTTTCCACCCATGTCCTGCTCTACCTGGACGGCCAATTGGAACCCGCCTCCCGGAAGGCGGTGCAGGAGGTTCGGACCGACACCCGGAGTCAGGCCGCCCACAATCTTTGGATCGGCCGCAATCTCGCCTATTCCGAGGCGGGTCGGCCAGTGCCCGGCGGGCCGTTTTTCCGCGGGGTGCTGGACGAGATCTTCATTTTCGACGCGGCCCTGTCGCAGGGCCAGATAGCCGAACTCATGAAACTGAACCGCCCCCCTGCCGGGCTGTCGTTGCGGCCCGGCCCGCTGGCGGGTTTGTCATCCCATCCTTGAATGCCATGAAAAAGTGCCTGTTGCTGCTCCCTTTGCTGCTCGCCCCATGCCTCACCGCCCAGGTGGCGGTGCGGGACAATTTCGACAGCGGCTCCCACGGCTCCGCCTGGGATCTGGTCGCGGGGGTGAATGTGACGCAAGTTGATGGCGCGAATGATTCATTGGGCATGGCCTACCTCTCGGCCTACACCGCCACCACCGGACGCGATCTGGGCGCCCGATTTGACGAGGAGGCGCTGTCAGGAGCCAATGCGTTTTACATTGATTGCTTCTTCCGGGTGCGCGCCACCGCGCAGCGGCAGTTCAACCTGCAGGTGTCCGACTCCGCCGGTGCCATTGGCAATGGCGCGGCCACCCTCAATCTCCGGTACCAGGCGGGCTGGGCGGCGTACAGCGGCGGGGCCTGGCGCACCATCGCCGGCCTGGGCGCGGTGGCCGCTGAGCAATGGTATCGCTTGCGCGTCACCGGCACCAACTGGGGCGGCAACGGGGCCAGCTTCTCGCTGGAGCTTTCCGACGCTAACACGGCGCAATTCACCACCTCGGTGACCGGGCTGAACCATTTTCAAAATGGGAACCCCACCAACAACCTGGCCCACTTCTTTCTGTTCACCTCCGCTTTTGGAAATTGCCCGGGCTTTGATGTGGATGAGGTGTCGGCGGCGGTCACCGTCGCGCCCTTCGTGGAAACCAACGCCATTCTCAACATCAGCGGCACCTACCCGCACCTGGCGGTTTTCAGCGCGGATGGCGAGATCGGCATGGGGGCCGTGGTGCCGTGGGCTGACCGGCTTTGGTTTGTCACCTATCCTCCGCACCAGCCGCTGGGCAGCGCCGACAAGCTGTGGATCGTGGATACCAACCTCACCCTGCTGGCCCGCCCGGAAAGCGTGGGCGGCACCCACGCCAACCGCATGATTCACCGGGAATCAGGCCAGTTGGTCATGGGCCCGTATTTCATTGATTCAAACGCCAATGTGCGGGTGGTGCCACCGGCGGCCATGCCCGGGCGGCTGACGGCCAACGCCCGGCATCTCACCGATCCCACGAACAAGGTTTATTTTGCCACCATGGAGGAGGGCTTTTATGAGGTGGACGTCAACACGCTGGCGGTGACCACGCTGAAGGCGGATGCCCAAAACCAGACCTCCGGCAATGGCCTGGTGCTGCCTGGGAATCACGGCAAAGGCTGCTATTCCGGCCAGGGCCGGGTGGTGTATGCCAACAATGGCGAACCCACCTGGGTGCCAGCCGGCGATCCGGGTTTCAACAGCCAGGCGGGTCTGCTGGCGGAGAACACCGGCCTCGATTTCACCAACGGCTGGAGTGTGCTGGAGCGGAAAAACTTTACGGAAGTCACCGGACCGGGCGGCCTCGCGGGCAATGCCCAAACCACGGATCCGCTCTGGGCGCTGGGCTGGGACAAACGGTCGGTGTTGCTCAAGCTGCTGGACCACGGGCAGTGGCTCAACTATCGCCTGCCCAAGGGGAGCTACACGCATGATTCTTTCCAGGGCTGGTACACCGAGTGGCCGCGCATCCGGGAAATCAATGACGGCAAAATGCTGATGCACATGCACGGGCTGTTTTACCACTTCCCCAAAACGTTTGCGGCGGCCGCCACGGGTGGCATCCAGCCGATTTGCACCTATCTGAAAATGCCGGTTGATTATGGCTGGTGGAATGGCCAACTGGTGATGGGGCGGGATGACGCCTCCACCACGGGCGGCAACATCTGGGCCGGCCAATCCCACTCCGCCCCGTGGTTTGGCCAGATCAGCGATCTGGAGCAGTGGGGCGCCCCGGCCGGTTTTGGCGGTCCGCTCAAGGAGGATGCCGTCACCGCCAACACGCCGGGCGAGCCGTTCCTGGTGGCGGGTTTCCGCGAGCGGGTGCTGCACTTGCGCCACACCACCGCCAACGCGGTGGGATTTACCCTGGAATATGATGCCGCAGGTGATGGCCATTGGGCCAGCCTCACCAACCTTGTGGTGGCCGCCAGCGGCTACACCTGGTTCACGCTGCCCACCGACCTGGCGGCCACCTGGGTGCGGATCGTGCCCGCCCAGACCGCCAGCGGTGTGACGGCTTTCTTCCACCTGGCCAATCACCCCACCAGCCCCACGCCCGGTTTGTTTGGCGGCCTGGCGGATGTGTCCGTGCCCGGGCCGGTGAGCGACGCCATCATCCGGCCCCGCAGCGGTGACGCCCGCACTTTGCAGATGGCGGCCACGCTGCTTTCGGCGTCGGGCGCCTCCAACAGCGCGGCCTACTACGAAATCGGGGGCGGTTTTGTCCTGCGCCGCACCACGAACGACACGGCGGAAAGCACCCTGCGCCGCACCTACAGCCTCTCCAACGCCAACTTCACGGTGGATGCGGCCTCGGTGCTTTACATTGAGGGAACCAACCGCTTCCGGCTGCCGAAGAACGCCACGAATTACGACACCGCCTTCGCTTCCGGCTGGCCGCGCGGAGTCCGGGAGGTGGTGACGGAACGGCAGCTTTTCAACGCGCACGGCACTTTTTATGAAGTGCCTTACAGCGGTTCTGGCGGGTTTCGCCGCCTTCGCCCGGTCACCACGCATAACAAGCACATCAGTGATTTTGCCTCCTGGCGCGGCCTGCTGGTGCTGGCTGTAATCTCAGCCTCGGCCACCAACGACGGCCACATCTTCCGCTCGGATGATGGCCGGGCCGCCCTTTGGTTTGGCAACGTGGACGATCTGTGGCGCATGGGGCCGCCCGCCGGGGTGGGCGGGCCGTGGAAAAACTCCCCCGTGGTGGCGGGCGTGCCGAGTGATCCTTATCTGATGGTAGGGTATCGGCAGAAAGCCCTTGAGCTTTCCCATCAGTCCAGCAACGCCGTCACCTTCGTGCTGGAGGTGGATTTCGCGGCGGACAACACCTGGAGCCAATACGCCCGTTTCACCGTGCAGCCGGGACAGACCGTGCGGCACGTTTTCCCCACCGGCTACAGCGCCCACTGGGCGCGCCTGAAGTCGGAGGGTGACACCACGGCCACCGCCACCTTTACCTACGGGGCCGCCGCGCCCCGGATCGGTGGGTTGATCCCGCTGCCCAACGGCCGTTTTCAGCTCAGCTTTGACGGCCCGGGGGGGCAGCCCTACTCGGTGCGCGCCACCGACCGGCCCACGTCGGCCTTGAACGGTTGGGTGACCCTCACCAACGGAACCTTCGGCAACAGCCCCATCGTTTACGAGGATGCCGCCACCGCACCCAACCGCTTCTACCTGATCTCTATTCCTTGAAGCCTGGAAACACTCCCATCACTTTACTCATGAAAACCACCCATCGTCAGATCATTGTCAGCCCTGTGAACCAGGCCCGGTTGCTCCTTTGCGGCTGTGCCCTGCTTGCCAGCCATTGTTTTGCCGCGAGTCCCGGTCCGGCTTCGCCCCGGCAAATCTCCGGCATCTATCCGCACCTGGCCACCTTCAATAACGAGGGCGAGTGCGGCACCGGCGCGGTGGTTCCCTGGGCGGATCGCCTCTGGGTGATCTCTTACGGCCCCCATCTGCCGTTCGGTTCCTCCGACAAGCTTTATGAGATCACGCCGGACCTGCGGCAGATCATCCGGCCGGAAAGCGTCGGGGGCACCCCGGCCAACCGGATGATCCACCGGGAATCCCAGCAGTTGATCATCGGTCCTTACTTCATCAACACCCAGCGTCAGGTGCGGGTGATTCCGCCCAAGGCCATGCCCGGACGCCACACCGGCAACGCCCGCCACCTCACCGACCCCGCCAACCAGGTCTATTTTGGCACCATGGAAGAGGGCCTGTACGAAGTGGATGTGCATTCCCTGGCGGTGAGGGGACTGATCAAGGATGGCAATCCGCCCAAGCCCGGTCAGACGGAGGAAAAACAGCCGGCCACCTTGGATTCCCAACTGCCGGGATACCACGGCAAGGGACTGTATTCCGGCCAGGGCCGCCTGGTGTATGCGAACAATGGCGAGCGTGGCAAGGATGCGCTCACCAACCCCAATATCCCCAGCGGTGCGTTGGGTGAGTGGCGCGGGAGCGGTGATTGGCAATTGGTGCGCCGCAACCAGTTCACAGAAGTCTCCGGCCCGGGCGGCTTGTATGGCAATTCCCAGCCGGATCAGGATCCCATCTGGAGCATTGGCTGGGATGCGCGTTCCCTGATCCTTATGCTCTTGGACAAGGGGAAATGGTCCAGTTACCGCCTGCCCAAAGCCTCCCATGCCTACGATGGTGCCCATGGTTGGAACACGGAATGGCCGCGCATTCGCGATATCGGCGAGGATTTCCTGCTCATGACCATGCACGGATCCTTTTGGCGCTTTCCCCGGACCTTCAGCCTGGCCAATTCCGCCGGTCTCGCCCCCCGCAGCACGTACCTGAAGGTCATTGGTGATTTCTGCCGCTGGCAGGACCGCCTGGTCTTCGGCTGTGATGATTCGGCCAAAAGTGAATTCCTGAATCAGCGCAAGGCCAAGGGCAAATTGGCCCCCCCGGGCAAATCCAATTCCAACCTCTGGTTCACCGAACCCGCGCGCCCCGATCAACTGGGGCCGGCTCTGGGGCGCGGGGCGGTCTGGCTCAATGATGAGGTTCAGGCCGATGTGCCCAGCGATCCCTTCCTGTTCAGCGGATTTGCGTACCGTTCCCTGCACCTGACCCATCAGGAAACCGTCCCGGTCGTTTTCACGTTGGAAGTGGACCAAAAGGGGGACAACGAGTGGACAACCCTGCGCACGTTGGAAGTCCCGGCCCAAGGCTATGTCTGGACCGCCTTCACCGCCCGGGAAACCGGCGCGTGGGTGCGGATCAAAGCCAGCCGTAAGGCGGCCAAGGCCACCGCCTTTTTCCATTACCGAAACCTGGATGACCGGGGCACCAATGCCCCCAGCCTGTTCGCCGGGGTGGCGCGGCCCGGTGACGCCGCTGTGAGTGGGGGGCTGCTGCTGGTGCGGGGGGCCGAGTTCCGCACCCTCCGGTTCGTCGCCCAGCAAGGCTCCCGGGATCTGGGGGCCTACGATCTCAATGGCGAACTGCTCCTTCAGGCAACCAACGATCCGACCGGAGCGGCTTGGACCCGCCAGAATGCCGCCATTCCCACCAATGTGTTGACCGTGGATGCGGCCTCGGTGATCTATGAGGATGCCCAGGGCCGCTGGCGGCTGCCCAAAGGTTCAGCCGCCTATGACCAGCCCAGCCCGCTGGGCGACGAACGGATCTGCCGGGAGGTGTGTACTGAGCGCGATCTGTTTAACGCGTATGGGACGTTCTATGAGCTGCCGGCGGAGAACGCCGGCGGGTTCGCCAAAATACGCCCCCTCACCACCCATGATCGCCGCATCAAAGACTACGCCTCCTATCGCGGCATGTTGTTCCTGAGCGGGATCAGCGCGGACGCTCCGGCGGACAATCCTCATATTATCCGTTCAGCGGATGGCCGGTGTGCCTTGTGGGCCGGGGTGGTGGATGATCTCTGGCAATTGGGCAAACCCCGGGGCAGGGGGGGACCTTGGCATAATACCAAGGTCCAGGCAGGCGTGCCGTCCGACCCCTACCTCATGACGGGCTATGATCACAAACATCTGACCCTCTCCCATCAGTCGTCCAGTCCGGTGAAGATGCGGGTGGAGGTTGATCTGGCCGGGCTTGGCCAGTGGGTGGTTTATCAGGAATTCACGGTTCCACCGGGCCAGCCCGTCCAGCACCAGTTTGCGGACGCTTTCTCCGCCTATTGGGTGCGTTGTGTTGCCAGTCAGGAGACCACCGCCACGGCCACCCTGGTGTACGAGTAATCCGGTTGTTTTAAAATGTACGTTTTGGCTAAAAAAAGCCAGTCTGATTAAAACCATGCACTAAAATCTGCCTCTTTTAAGGCACCTGGTTTTTTAATGCGCAGGAATCTGTGTGCAATTAGACAGGATGTTTCCTTTGTATTTGTGTGGTTTCGGCCGGGTTGGCCGTGGCGTTCCTCAGTTCTCTGATGATCTTGGCATGACCGGTGCTAAGGCAAGGTCCGGCCCATCCCAATATTTAGCGGGGTATTGTATGCCTTCATGGGGTGGCCATCGCATATGAAACGACTGTTAAGCACTTCTTTGATGATGACGGGTTTTGGTTTGGCCACCCTCCCGGCGGCCGCTGCTGAGGCGGTGGGTGCCACCCTGGAGCAACGATTGGCCAGCCTCGAAAAGGCGGCCCAGGCCACCTCCGCCATCAACACGGGCGACAACACCTGGATACTGATCAGCACCGCGCTGGTATTGATGATGACCGCGCCGGGCCTGATTCTGTTCTATGGCGGACTGGTGCGGCGGCACAATGTGCTGAGCACCATGATGCACAGCCTGATCCTGATGGCGGTGGTCTCCCTGCTCTGGATGGTTTTCGGCTACAGTGTGGCATTCGGCGAGGGGAACGCCATCTTTGGCAATCCCTTTCAATATTTCATGTTCAAGGGGGTGGGGGGCGCACCCAACGCCAACTATGCGGGCACCATTCCCCAGTTGAGCTTCGCGCTGTTCCAAATGATGTTCGCCATCATCACGCCCGCCCTGATCAGCGGCGCGGTGGCGGAACGCATCAAATTCAGCGCCTTTCTCCTCTTCATCGCCCTCTGGGTCACCGTGGTCTATTTCCCGCTCTGCCACATGGTTTGGGGGAACGGGGGTCTGTTCAATTGGGCGTTGGGCGGAAAGATCCCCGTGCTGGATTTTGCCGGTGGCACGGTCGTGCATATCAGCTCCGGGGTGTCCGCTTTGGTCTGCGCGGTTTATCTGGGCAAGCGACTTGGATTTCCCCATGAGCCCATGCCCCCGCACAACGTGGTGTTCAGCCTGATTGGCACCGGGCTGTTGTGGTTCGGCTGGTTTGGTTTCAACGCCGGCAGCGCCCTGAATGCCGGGGAGCTGGCCACCAGCGCGTTCGCCGCCACGCATTTCTCGGCAGCGGCCGCCGCGCTGAGCTGGGCGGCAATGGAATGGCTGACCAAGGGGAAACCCAGCGTTTTGGGCGCCGCTTCCGGCATGGTGGCCGGGTTGGCGACCATCACCCCGGCTTCGGGCTTTGTCACAGTGCCTTCCGCCACGCTGATTGGTCTGGTGGCAGGAATTGTCTGCTACGCGGGGGTCACCAAGCTCAAACAGCGTTTCCGCTACGATGATTCACTGGATGTCTTTGGGGTGCATGGCTTGGGAAGCACGGTGGGCATGTTGCTGCTGGGTTTCCTGGCCAGCCCGGCCATCAACCCCGCCATTGCCACCACGTTCAAATCCGGGGGCAAAACGGTCTCCTTGGCCGGAGGCTTTGCCCAGTTTGGCAACCAGCTTATCGGCGTGGCGGTCACTATGGTGCTTGCGGTCGTGGCCAGTTTGGTGCTATTGAAGCTGGTGGACACCCTCATCGGCTTGAGAGTCAGCGAAGAAGACGAGAGTCTGGGCCTGGACCTCTCTCAGCATGGCGAGAGTGCTTACAACGAATAAGCTGTATTTTATGAAGAAAATTGAAGCGATCGTTAAACCTTTCAAGGTTGCCGATGTCAAGGAAGCGGTCTATGAAACCGGGGTGCAGGGGATGACGGTGACCGAGGTCAAAGGCTTCGGACGTCAAAAGGGCCACACCGAAATCTATCGCGGCAGCGAATACACGGTGGATTTCCTGCCCAAGGTGAAAATTGAGATGATTGTGGCGGACAGCCTGGTGGCGACCGTGGTGCCCGCGATCATCAAGGCGGCCAAGACCGGCAAGATTGGCGATGGCAAGATCTTCGTCACGCCGGTGGATGAGGTGATCCGCATCCGCACCGAAGAGCGGGGCGAAAAAGCCATTTAGCCCTCCTTTCGTCCTCTGCTTTCAAGGCCAGCCGCCAGTTTTTCTGGTGCGCTGGCTTTTTTGCTTGAATTTACCTTAATGCAGAAAAGTTTAATTTAAGTGGAAATCATCGTTGACGCTGTCCCGCCCCCCATTAGAATTCCAGCTTGATTCGCGGATGAAAAAACATCCGCACCTGAAAAAGAACTATTATGGCAATCAAAGTCGCGATTAACGGATTCGGCCGCATTGGCCGTTTGGTCTTCCGTGCTCTTTCGGAGCAGGGAATGATTGGTAAGGACATCGAGGTGGTGGCGGTCGGCGATATCGTTCCGGCTGACAACCTGGGTTACTTGCTCAAGTATGATTCCACCCAGGGCCGCTTCAGCGGCACCGTCTCCTCCCGCAAGTCCGCTGCGGACAAGGTTGAGGACGATGTTCTGGTGGTCAATGGCAAAGACGTGTTCGTCGTCAGCGCCAAGGATCCCTCCCAGCTGCCGTGGAAGGCTTTGGGCGTCGACGTGGTGATCGAATCGACCGGATTGTTCACGGATGTCGAGAAGGCCAAGGGCCATATCACTGCCGGTGCCAAGCGCGTGATCATCACCGCTCCGGCCAAGGGTGATTGCCTGACGCTGGTGATGGGTGTCAACCAGGACAAGTACGATCCGGCCAAGGACTTCATTGTCAGCAACGCCTCCTGCACCACCAACTGCCTCGCGCCGCTGGTTTACGTGCTGCTCAAGGAAGGATTTGGCATCGAGGAAGGCCTCATGACCACGGTCCATTCCTACACCGCCACCCAGAAGACGGTGGACGGCCCGAGCAAGAAGGATTGGAAAGGTGGCCGTACCGCCGCCCTCAACCTCATCCCGTCCACCACCGGTGCCGCCAAGGCGGTCGGTCAGGTGCTGCCCGAAGTCAAGGGCAAGCTCACCGGAATGGCCTTCCGCGTCCCGACCCCGACGGTCTCCGTGGTTGACCTCACCGTTCGCACGGTGAAGCAGACCAGCTATGCGGAAATCAGCGCCGCCATGAAGAAGGCCAGCGAAACCTACCTCAAGGGCATCCTCGAATACACCGAGGACGAGGTGGTCAGCAGCGACTTCATCCACTGCACGTCCTCGTCGATCTACGACAAGGGTTCGGGCATTGAGCTGAACAACCGCTTCTTCAAGCTGATCAGTTGGTACGACAACGAATGGGGCTATAGCTGCCGCGTTGGCAACCTGCTGAAGATGATGATCGAGAAGGGCATCTAAGCCGCTCGCCTCCCAGTTTCACACCGGCGAACCTGCTTCTGCGGGTTCGCCGGTTTGCTTTTGCGGACCCGCCGAAATCCGCCCCATGCCCATGCGGGTGAGAGGCGGTCTCCGTTCCCATCCCGCCTACCAATTCTTGAAGATGCGTTTGCTATCGGGGTCGTACTTCGTGGTGGGAGCTCGGCGGTTCTCCTCGTACTCCCGCTGCTTGTCCTCGGATTTCCACTGCGAAAGCATGGTTGAGAAGCTCAGGTTTTCATCCTGTTTCTGCGGTTTTCCCTGCTGGGCCTGCTGTTGCTGGGCCGCTTTTTTGGCGATCTCCTCCCGCAGCCGCATCAGGTCCTCCTGCACTTGTTTGGATCCCTGATTGGCTTCCAGGTTGTTCTCATCAATCTGCTGCGCCATTTCAAAGCTGGTGGAGGCTTTTTCGAGATGGGCCACGGCTTTCTCCAGGCTCTTGGCCTCGGCTTCGGCCGCGCGCTGCTGTTCCCGCTTGGCCAGCGCGTTGAGCATGGGGGGGCAGTTCTTTTTGCAAGGCGTCAATTTTTGGCTGCGCCTCGGTGTTGAGGGGGTTGGCGGCCTGGGCCTGTTCGTAATGCCGCACGGCATCCATCATCTCCTCGGCGGCCTTGGCCGGCTGGTTGGGGACATCCTTGCGGCCCTGCTCCGCCTGTTTATCCCCCTCCCGCATGTGAAGTTTTTCGAGGGCCTGCCGCACCTCCTGTTCGCCCTGTTTGGCCGGCTCGTTTTTCTCGTCGATCTTCAGTGCCTCCTCGAATTTTTCCAGGGCCTGTTCGTAACGGGCCTCGGCGTTCTCGGGGTTGTGCTGCTCCTGCTGTTGCGCTTCCTTCTGCAGCTCCTTGCCGGACTCGGTCAGGAGCTTGGAGAGCTTCTCCAGCACGCGCTTTTCCCCCTCGTTGGCGGCCTGGTTTTCCGGCGTCAGGGCCTTGGCCTCGCGGAAGTCCGTCAGCGCGGTCTGCAGGTTGTCCTCGGCCCGCTCCCGTTCCCAGCGGTTGGTGGCGGGCTTTTTCAGGGTGGTGTCCGCGGTCTTTTCCTCCTCCATGGCCTTGGTGGTGTAATTGTCGGCCAGTTTCTTCTCCGTCTCTTTCAGCTCCTGCTGGTATTGCTGGTTCTCTGGAACCAAGTTGTGCGCGGTGCGCTGGTGGTCCACCGCCGCCTGCAATTTTTCAATGGTTTTCTCCAGCGATTGCTTTTCCGCCTCCTTCAGCAGGCGCTTGGCCAGTTGGGAATGCAGTTGCGCCAGCTTGCGCTCCACGATCTTCAGGTTGTGCTGGGTGACCTCATCCTTGGGCCGGGCGGCCAGCACGATCCGGTACGCCTCCCGGCTTTGCTCCCACAAGGGCAGAGCGTCCTCGATTTTCACCTTCTCGGCCAGCTCGCCCCGGCGGAACGACACGTTGCCCACTTGCTGCCACACATTGTCACGCAGCTTGTCGGGCAACTGCCTCGCCGCCAGTTCCTGCCAGATCCGGTCGGCCTCGTCGTATTTTCCGGCCGCAAAGGCCACCACGCCCAAATCGTAGGCGATGTACGGATCGTTTGGCTGGCGGGCGGCGATCTGCTCCAGCACGGCCGTGGCCTGCGCGGGCTGTTTTTGCTCCAGATGTTTCCGCGCGTCCCGCACTTGCGGCAGGGGTTCGGCCGCCGGACTGGCCAGGGTGGCCGCCAACAACGCTAGAAACAGAGTCTTCATGATGGGTATTGTTTCACGAAATCCGGGTGGGGGCAACTCCCGAACGCCGGCGTTCGCTGAGCAGCATCTCACCAAAGAGCAACAGCAGACAGAGCGCCAGCGGCCACTGGAAATAATCCAGCATGTCCTTGGAAAGCCGGGTTTGCTGGCCTTTGGCCAGGGCTTTCAATCCGCGCTCGAAAATATCCTCCAAACCTTCCCCTTCCGCGCCCAGGGCGAGGTAGTACCCGCGTCCGGCGGCGGCCACCTGCTGCAACACCCGCTCGTTCAGCCGACTGATGACCTCGGTGCCGAATTCATTCTTGGCGAATTGTTTCTGGCCCCAGCCCGACACCGGAATGCGGGCTCCCAGGCTGGTGCCCACCCCCACGGTGAAGATGCCCACCCCCTTCGCCGCCGCCTGCCGCGCGGCCACCACCGCATCCCCCTGCAACTCCTCGCCATCGGTCAGGATGATGACGGCTTTGCCCGCCTTCTGTTTTTCGTCGAAAGACTTCAGCGCCAGTTTGATGGCGGCGGCGATGTCTGTGCCCGGCTTGGAAATGGCCGTGGTGGTGAGGGCGGCCACGGTGCGTTGAATGGAGGCGTGGTCCTGCGTGATCGGTGAAATCAGGAACGCCTCACCGGCAAATCCGACCAGCCCCACCCGGTCATTGGAGGGTTTGCCCAGCATTTCCGCCAAGGCCTGTTGCACGGCCGCCAGCCGGTTGGTTTTGGCGTCCGTGGCCAGCATCGACCGGGATAAATCCACCGCCAGCATCAGGTCCACCCCGGGACGTTCCACGGTGACCTCCCGAAAGCCCATGGCCGGGCGGGACAGGGCCGCCAGCAACGCGGCCACCCCGATCAGGAACAGGACGTGTTTCCAATTGCGGCGGGTGTAGTTGACGGAGCGTGACAATTGCTCCCGCAGGCGCGGCGCGATGATTTTGTCCAGGCTGGCCAGACGGCGCTGGGCGGACCAACGATAGAGCAGCCAGAGGATCAGCACCAGCCAGGGCAGCACCCATAACCAGATGGTTTCTTGGAATTTCATGGCAGCCGCCTCCAAACGGTGTGTGCCAGCAGGTACTCCAGCAGCAGCAGGCACAGGGCGGGAACAGCGAACCAGGCCATCAATTCCCGGAAACTCTTCTGTTTGCCTTCCGTGAAGGAGGCCTTCTCCAGGCGGTCAATTTGCTGGTACACGCTGCGGAGCCCGGAGAAATCCGCCACCTGGAACATCTGCCCCCCGCTGATTTTGGGCACCTGTGCCATTTCATTCCAAGCCATCTTGCTGTCAGCCATGTCCTTGAAGTCCACGATCTGGATCAGGTGGACCCGCACCCCCAGCGGCACCAAGGCCTTGGCCACCTGCTCCGGCTCCGGCCCGTCGTTCACCTGCTCGGCATCTGTCACCACGATCATCACCTTGGTCTGGTTCGTGGCTGGCAGGAGGTGCTCAGTGGCAATCAGCATGCCGGATCCCGGGGCGGTCCCCCGCGTGGGCTTTTCTTCTGACAGCCGGGCGATGAGCCAATCGTGGTCCAGGGTCAGGGGACTGACGAGGAAGGCGTCCTTGTCGTACCGCACCAGGCCGATCCGGTCGGTTTTGCGTGCCTGCAGAAACTCGCTGATGACGCGGATCAACGCCTGGGCCCGGGTCACCTTGCGCCCGTCCATGACGAAGTCCTTTTTCTTCATGGTGCCCGAGAAATCCATGACCAGCATGATGTTGATGCCCTTGGCATCGTAGTCGGCCAGGCCCTTTTCCACCTGGGGCCGGGCCATACCCAGGACCAGCAAAGCCAAGGCCAGATAGCGCAGCAAAGCCAGCCATCGCCCGTGCGCAAAACGGGTTTGGCGGCTGGCGCTGCGCAGCAGGTCGCCCGAGGAAAACTGGATGGCTGCCGCCGGGGCGTGTTTGCCCCGCAGCCAGGCCCAGAGTGGGATCAGCAGCAGGAGCACGAGCCAGCCCGGATTGGCAAAGTGGAAAGTCGCCAGGTTGCCCCAATTCATGACATTCCTCCCGGCTGGCCAACCTGGCGGGTTTCCGTGACGAACTTCACCGCCGCCGCATGCAGCTTCTCCAGCTCCGGCAGGTCAGCCGTGGCCTGGGCGAATTTCAGAAAGTCGCAGCAGCCCAAAAACTCCTGCAACAACTGGCCATACAGGCCGGCCAACGGTGCCGCCTGCCGCGCCTCCACCAGGAACTCCTCGGTGGAGCGTTTGGGGGCCTGGATGCCAAACCGGGCCTCGATGTATCGGCGCACGATGCCCGACACCAGGATGGCGTACGCCCGGGACTGAGCCGGATCCATGCCTGTGCGGGCGGCCGCCAGCTCATCCAAGGCATCTTTTACCGCCACCGCCGGATCTGTGGGGCGGGGCGGGGCGTTCCGCTGCGCCCGGCGGTAACGCACCACCAGGCAGGCAATCAGGATGGCTCCACTGGCCAGCGCCAGCCAAACCCAAAACGGCCAGGGGTGGGGGGCTTCCAGCAGGCGCAAATCCTCGATGATGTTGGTGGTAGGTTCCATCAGGGGTGCAATCGGTGAAACCGGGTGTGAAAAAATTCCCGCAGGGCCTTCTGGTATGGCTGGTCGGTCTGCACCTCAATGGTGTCCAGGCCGGACCGCTTCAAGGTCTGCCGCAGCTTCTCCAGCCGCTCCGTTCCCTCACCCTCAAACTTCTTTCGGGCTTCCGGGTTGCCGGTGTCGATTTCAAAAACCTCCCCGGTTTCCGCATCTTCGAAGACGATCCGTCCAATGTCGGGCAGCTCCTTCTCCGAGGCGTCCACCACGGGCACGGCGATCAGGTCGTGCTTGCGACCGACGACCTTCAGAGCCCGGTCGTAGCCGGCATCCATGAAGTCGGAAATCAGGAAAATGACGGCCCGCCGGGAGATGGCGTGGCTCACATGGTGCAGGGCCGAGGTCAGATCCGTGCCCAGGCTTGCGGGCT
Source organism: uncultured Verrucomicrobiota bacterium (assembly GCA_903930345.1). GTDB lineage: Bacteria > Verrucomicrobiota > Verrucomicrobiia > Limisphaerales > CAIYYI01 > CAIYYI01. Next base: position 22,247 of record CAIYYI010000518.1, on the reverse strand, counting down.
GGTGCGAAAGAATCAGGCTGATCAGCCCCAGCACATGGGTGCGTCCTTTGCTCGGGCGGACAAATCGCTCCACGTGGTCGGTGAACAGGATCAGGCCCACCTTGTCGTTGTTGGCGATGGCGCTGAACGCCAGCACGGCCGCCAATTCCGCCGCCAATTCCCGCTTGCTCTGGTTCACGGAGCCCGTCCCGCCCGAGGCGCTGGCATCCACCAGCAGCATGACGGTCAGCTCCCGTTCCTCCACGAATTTCTTGATGTGGGTCACCCCGGTGCGGGCGGTCACATTCCAGTCGATGCGCCGGACGTCATCCCCCGGCTCATAGGGCCGGACCTCCGAGAAATCCATGCCGCGCCCCTTGAAGACGGAATGGTACTGCCCGGCCATCAGGCTTTCCACCAGCTTGAGCGTGCGCAGCTCAATCCGGCGGATTTTTTTCAACCATTCCTTGGGTATCATGTGGCCAAAACCTTAGCGGTCGGGAATCGCGGTCTGTGCGGCTCAGGGCACGACCACCTGGTCCAGGAGGTGTTTGACGATATGCTCGCTGGTGATTTCATCCGCTTCCGCCTCGAAGGTGGTGATCACGCGGTGCCGCAGCACATCCAGGGCGATGCTCTTCACATCCTGGGGCGTCACGTAGCCGCGCCCGTTCAGGAAGGCGCAGGCCTTGGCGGCCAGGCTCAGGTAGATCGAGGCGCGCGGTGAACCGCCGAAGCGGATCTTGCCATCCATGGCGGGCAGGTACTTGCCCGGGTTGCGCGTGGCAAACACGAGGCGGATGATGTACTCCGTGATCTGGTCATCCACATGCACCTGATCCACCAATTTCCGCATTTCGAGAATCTTCGCGGGCTCGATTACCGCGTTCAGTTTGATCTGGCGCCCCGTGCGCGCCATCATGTGCATGATCTTCTTCTCCTCCTCCTCCGTCGGGTAGCTGACCACCACTTTCAACATGAACCGATCCACCTGCGCCTCTGGCAGGGCGTAGGTGCCTTCCTGCTCAATGGGGTTTTGCGTCGCGAGCACCAGAAAGGGCTCGGGCAGGGGAAAGGTGGTCTCGCCGATGGTCACCTGCCGCTCCTGCATGGCCTCCAGCAGCGCGCTTTGCACCTTGGCGGGCGCGCGGTTGATTTCGTCCGCCAGGATGATGTTCGCAAAGATCGGCCCCTTCTTGGTCTGGTAAGAGTTTTCCTTGGGATTGTAGATCAGATTGCCGATCAGGTCGCTCGGCAGCAGGTCGGGGGTGAACTGGATGCGTTGGAATTCGGTCTTGATGCATTGGGCGAGCGCGCTCACGGTGGCGGTTTTGGCCAATCCAGGCACGCCTTCCAACAGCACGTGGCCGCTGGCCAGCAGGCCCAGCAGCAGCCGATCAATCATGTGACGCTGGCCCACGATCACCTTGGCCATCTCCTCCTGGATCCCGGAGATCAGGGGACGCATGGACACGATTTGCCGGTTTAAATCTTCAATGGCTGACTTCATAACTATACTCAGACGCGTGCCGCCGCGATTTATTTGATTAATTTTTAGGGCTTTATGCAAACCGCTTTTGACTTGCCCAAGGCCGTGGCCCCGGCGGACACTTCATCACCATGTTTCGGCCCTGTATTGACCTGCACGAGGGTAAGGTGAAGCAAATCGTGGGTGGCAGCCTGACGGATTCGGGTGCCGGCTTGCGCACCAATTTTGTCTCTGAACGGTCGGCGGACTGGTTTGCCCGCCAATACCGGCAGGATGGCCTGACCGGCGGGCACGTCATTCAGTTGGGAGCGGGCAACGAGGCGGCTGCCCGCGCCGCGTTGCAAGCCTATCCCGGAGGATTGCACCTGGGCGGCGGGGTCAACTTGGAGAATGCCCGGGGTTGGCTAGAGGCCGGGGCCTCACACGTCATCGTCACCTCCTGGGTTTTCAGTGCCGGAAGGGTGGATTGGGACCGCTTGCAGGCGTTATCCCGCGCCATTGGCAAACAACGGCTGGTGTTGGATTTGAGCTGCCGGAAACAAGACCGGGATTATCTGGTGGTGACGGATCGCTGGCAGAAGTTCACCACGGAGAAACTGGGCGCGGCGCTGCTGGCGCGCATGGCCGGTTATTGCGATGAATTTCTGATCCATGCGGCTGATGTGGAAGGGCTTTGCCAGGGGATCGACCACGAGCTTGTCAGCCTGCTGGCAGGCTGGACCGCCCTTCCCGTCACGTATGCTGGCGGGGCAAAATCGCTGGCCGATCTCATTGCCGTGGAGCAGTTGGGGCAGGGGAGAATCGATCTGACGATTGGATCCGCCCTGGATATTTTTGGCGGCTCGGGGGTGAAATACGCGGATGCCGTGGCCTTCAACCAGCGGCATCCGCGTTTAAAAAACTGATCGGCGGTCAGGCCAGGGCCGCCATCTGCTTCTGGCCGGACGTGAGAAACTCCAGATAGTAAGCGAGGCGGTCTTTCATCTCGTTCCGGGAAACAATGGCATCAATCAGGCCATGGTCCAACAGGAACTCAGCGGTTTGGAAGCCGGGCGGCAGTTCCGCCTGGGTGGTGTCTTTGATCACGCGCGGTCCGGCAAAGCCGATTAATGCCATCGGTTCCGCCAGGATCAGGTCGCCCAAGCTGGCATAGCTGGCCATCACCCCCGCGTAGGTGGGATTCGTCAGCACGCTGATGTACGGAAGCTTTTGCTTGGCATGATAGGCCAGGGCCGCGCTGGTTTTGGCCATCTGCATGAGGCTGAACATCCCCTCGTACATGCGCGCCCCGCCGCTGGTTGAGAACACGATGACCGGCAGGCCGTGGTCTGTCCCGGCCTCAATCAGGCGGGTCAATTTCTCCCCCACCACCGACCCCATGGAGCCGCCCAGAAAACTGAAGTCCATTACACCCAGCGCGACGCGCTGCTTGCCAATGGTGCCGATGCCGGTAATGACGGCATCCTTCAGACCGGTTTTCTTGGCGTTGGATTCCAGCTTGGACGCATAGGTCGCCACCCCGGTGAATTTGAGAACGTCGAGGCTGGTCAGATCCGCATCAATTTCCTCAAACGAGCACGTTTCCACCAAAGAGTGGATGCGTTCGCGCGAGCCGATCGGGAAATGATGGGTACACTTGGGGCAGACCTTGAGGTTATCGTCCAGATCCTTGTCGTAGATCATCGCTTCGCACTTGGGGCACTTGGTCCACAAACCCTCGGGAATGTCACGCTTGCGCGTGCTGTTCGAACCCAGCTTCGGTTTTTTGACGAAGCTGGTTTCATGGTTTGAAGGGGGTGGAGTGACCGCCGGTTCAGGGCTGTCCGCCACACTTGCCTTTTTAAGAAATGATGTCGTTGACATGAAAATGATACTTTTACATCGCCCGCGCCAAGGTCCAGACAATGACGGACTCAGCACCCGCTGCCTTCAACACCCGCGCACAGGCATCGGTTGTGGCTCCGGTGGTCAGCACATCATCCACCAGGACAATGCGTTGCCCACGCAAATCAAGGTCTCCCGAACCCGGAGCAAAGGCCTGCTGAACATTGGCCGTCCGGGCCTCGCGTTTTAGCCGAGTCTGCGTCTCGGTGGCTTTGACGCGCTTCAAGAGCGTGGTGTTCAAGGGTATTCCGGTCGCCCGGGCCAAATGCCAGGCGAGCCGTTCAGCCTGGTTGAACTCACGTTCGCTCTGTTTGAGCCGGTGCAGCGGCACCGGAACGATCATATCCCACGGTTCTGCCTGCAAGGCTGGCCCGGCCACGGTGGTGAGCAACTCCGCCAGCCAAGGCTCCACCCACGTGGCCTGCTGGTATTTGTAGAGGTGGATCACGGTCAGGGCCACCCCTTTGGCCAGCACCGCCGCCCGGGCATACTCAAACTCAAACTCCCGCCCCAAACAGTTGGAGCAGGTGAAGGCCCCGGTTATTTCACCGGCAAACACCATCCCACACTTCTCGCAGAACGGCGCTTTGATCCACGCCGCCCCAGTCCGGCACTCCGCGCACACATAACCTTCGTGAGGCCGGGCGGTCCGCCCACCGCAAACCTGGCAGACCTCAGGATAGAAAAAACTCAGGAAAGCATCAAGCGAGGTTTTTCCACGATGTAACAGGTTGGAGGTCATTTTAATGCAGATTCTGAACCCGCCCGTAGCCGCCGGTGCATCACCCCTCCGACCAGCAAAAGGATCGGCAAGGCGACCCAGCCATCCACCAATTTTCGCGTGCCCCACACCCAGACCGCCGCTGCAGGGAGTTCATTGGTGGTGTAGCCGTAGAACTTCAGCCAAAAAATCCACCCCGCATGCAAGCCCATGGAACAATACAGATTGCCGGTCCTCTGCCAGGCCACCCCCAGCAGCACCCCCGCAAGGGCCAGGTTGAGAAATCCCGGTATCAGGGTGTGAAAATCACCAAAGCCCCCCAGCATGCTGCCCAATACCGACCAACCGCTATACCAGTGGATTTCTCCCAACCGCTCCGGCCGGGCGAAAAAGTGGACCAAAGCGTAAATGGTGCTGCTGAGGAACAGTGCCCAGCCCCAGCCCAGGCTGCGGCGCAACGCCCCCAGAATGCCACCGCGGAAGAGGATCTCCTCCAGGGTGCTCACCACCAGGGCGGACACCAGCGCCACCAAACCCGCCCGGATGAGCTGTCCGCCGGTCCGCTCATGGTTGAATTCCCGGGCCCCGACCACCAAAGCCAGGCCGGCGATCACGGCCAGCGAGATGAACCCCATCAGGAAGCCCCGCATCCAGAGCCCGCCCTGGCCGCGCCAACTGCTCAGCCCCGCATCCGCCAGTCGACGAATGCCCAGGCTGCGCAGAAATGGAGCCAATCCGGCCAGGGCCAGAATCAACAGGGTGCGGCTGACGTAGCGGTGGAATTCCTGCCGGGCCAGGTTTTCAAAGGAGGGATGGGAGGCTGCCAGGCTTTGGGCCAGCCAATAAAGACAGGGGGCCAGGGTGGCTGCCCCGCCAAAGATCACCGTCAGGTAGATCGCCAGTGCCGCAAGTGGTCGCATTGCCTGACCAGTGAACCATGAAAAACAACCCTTCGTCGATCAAATTTCCCGTGTGAATCACGGGAGAAGCTGTCTCTCCTGGCTCTCGCTCAGGAGAGACAGTTGGACTGCTTGACTATTTCTTCTTGCCTGCCGGTGCGGCGGCTGCGGCAGCCGCAGCTTTCTTCTTGTCGGCCGCAGAGGTGACCTTGGTTTGTTTTTGGCCGGAGATCTTCTTGGTGGCTTTCGGGGATTTGTCGCCCATGGTAGTGGTTATGTTTTTGGGTTTATACACCTACGGCAGGTTTTTACTCTCCGTAGTTGTTCGCAATATGCGCGAAGGAGTCCCCGTTGTAAATGACGGAGATAAAAAAACGCCAAAAAAAAATTCACACGCCGCAAGGGCTGTGCGGCGGACCGCAAAAGTGCGGCTGGCGAAACCTCTATCGGACCGTCTCTCCAAGCACGTAATTCCATTGGCCCGGGGCGCAGTGGAGTTTCAGCATGTTCAACACATGTTGCACAAACGCCAGTCTGAAACTCAATACCCGATCTGGTCAACCGCGGTTGCCGGATCGTAGGCTTTCTTTAACTCTGCCGTGCTGAGGCCGAGACCCGCTTTGGCCAGCCTCACCAGTTCGGCTCGCCTGTCCATCTTCCTCAAAGCAAGGTCAATGGCCGCTGTCTTGCTGGTGAGCCCGTGGTACTTCATCACTCTTTTCAGCAACGCATCATTGATGTGCATGGTCATTTTCATGCTGGCGATAGGATGGTATGAAAACCATGCCTTTTCCAGCTTCAAAACCAGTCAAATTCACAGAAGGCAACCAAGCGAACGAAGGAGGTGTCTATGACCACGGGATTCACCTGCTCTATGCGGTTAAATTCCGGTTCATCTGTGGTGAAACCGAAAACCTTGCTTTTTGAGGCGTGGCAGATTTAATGGCGGCATGAACACCACATTCCGCATGGCTTTGCTGGGCACGCTCCTGAGCCTTTATTCCGCCTCGGCGGCTGAGCTGATCATGGCCAAGGATGGCTCAGGCGTGTACGGCTACAAGGATACCCCGGTGCTGCCTTGGTGTGGCTTTCACGTGCATGATCCGGATCGGCCCGCGCCGCGCCGGGTGGCGGTTGCGCCCCTTGCGGCTCCGGTGCCCGCGCCGGCCGATGCCATTGTGCTTTTTGACGGCAAAAACCTGGACCGATGGCAGAAATCCGATTGGAAGCTGGAGGATGGCTGTGTGGTGGCCGTCTCCGGCAGCTTCGCCACCCGGGATGCCTTCACCAATTACCAGTTGCATCTGGAATGGATGCCGCCCAAGGAACCCGCCAAGGAATGGTATAACCGTGGCAACAACGGGGTGCTGCTGATGGGGGTCTATGAAATCCAGATTTTCGACAGTTACACCGAAAAGCTTTATCCCGATGGGCAGGCCGCCGCCATCTACGGCCAGACCCCGCCGCTGGTGAACGTCTGCCGACCGCCGGGCGAATGGCAGGCGTTTGACATTGTTTTTTCGGTGCCCAAATTCGAGGCCGACAAGCTGGTAGAGCCCGCCCGGGTGACCATGTGGCACAATGGCGTGCTGGTGCACCTGAATGAGCCAATCCACGGGGAGACCGGCCATCGCATCCAGCCGGCCTACAACAAAAAAGTGAGTCAGGGGCCCTTGGTGCTTTCCGGTCACAACTGTCCGGTGAAGTTTCGCAACATCTGGCTGCGCCCCCTCTGATTCAATGAGTCGAATGGCATCGGGCCGACAATTCGGTCCTTTTCCATCTTGCCGCCGGTGGCCCGGGTTTCGCACACTGGGTTTGGCCCGATATGATGCGACCCGTTGGAATTGGCTCAAGGCGCGCCGGTAGTCCTCCGACCGCCGGTGGCCGGTGGCTTTTCCTGCCGGGCTGGCTGCTGGCCGTGGGGCTGCTGGGGGCCGCGACCCTGGAAAAGGTCGATACCAGCCCCTCCCGTGCCGCCTTCTTTGCGACCAACCTCGTGCGGGTTTTCCAAATCACCGTCGCCGCGCCGGAAATGGTGAGCCTGCGCCAGCATCCTCGTCAGGCGGTTCGCTGCACGGTCCAGGTCGGGGATCAAACCTGGCAGAACGTGGGCCTCCACCTGAAGGGGCACGGCAGCTTCCGTTCCCTGAGCGACAAGCCCAGCTTCACGGTGCTCTTCGACGAGTTCGTTCCTGATCAGGAGTTTGAGGATTTTCCCACGCTGTGGCTGAACAATTCCTCCCAGGATCCCACCTGTCTGAATGAGTTGGTGGGCCGCAGCGTTTATATGGCGGCCGGGCTGCCCACGCCGAGGGTGACCCACGCACGGGTGGAGCTCAATGGCCGCGACCTCGGGATTTACGTCCTGATGGAGCCGGTCAACAAGCGGTTCCTGCGGCAATACTTCAAATACCCCCAGGGCAACCTTTACAAACCCTACATCCAGGATATTGACCAGCCGGTGCTCTGGGAGAGCGGGCCGGATCCCAGCCGGGCCGACCTGGCGGAACTCGTCGCGGCCGCGCGGGAGAACCATCCGACGCGTCAATGGCAGCGGCTCAACCAGTTGCTGAATGTGCCCCAGTTCCTTGACTACTGCGCCGTGGAGATGCTGGTGGCCCATTGGGATGGCTATGTGCTGAACCGCAACAATTACTTTCTTTACCACGATCCGGACACGGACCTTTTTAATATCATCACCCATGATTTGGATGGCGCGTTCAAGCAGTCCGGGCTGGCGCTCACGCCACCCCAGAATTACCTGCTCACCCAGGCGGTTTTTCAGCAGCCCGAGGCACGCTGGCAGTACCGGGAGCGCCTGGCCTATCTCTTCACGAACGCCTTCCAGTTATCCGCTTTGAGCAATTTGGTGGAAGGAGCCGTGGCGCGGCTGAAGTCCGCCGCCCGCAACGACCAGGAGGTGCGCCAATTCGGGCAGTGGGGGGAACAGGCCTGGCGGAATGTTGAGCAGCGCCATCGCTATGTGGTGGATCAGTTGCACCGGGAGCCCCAGCCTTTGCCTGCCGTGATTGGCAAACCCGCTCATCCATCCTTTTGGCAGGCGCGTCGGGAATCCGGAAACTCCCCCCTTGAGTTGGTGAATGATGGGGGACGGGAGGAGCTGCAGATCCGTTCGGAGTCCACCGGCTGCTCGTCCCGCTGGCGGGCGCGGGTGGCTTTGCCGCCCGGCAAATACCGGTTTTCCGGCCGGGTGCGCGCCCTTGACTTGGTCAGTGTCCCTTCCGACCCGCGCTCCGGCGTGGCCATCCGGATCAGCCCTGGTGAGGCGGCCATCCTCCTGCGCGAAGTGCGGGGGCAGCAGGAGTTTTCGGTGGATTTCCAGGTCCGGGATGAGGAGGTGCCGGTGGACCTGAACTGCGAGGCGCGTTATTGCTCCGGGGACGTCCGTTTTGACAAGGACTCCCTTCAGGTGGTTCGGCTAGAGTGAGGTTGGGCTTGTCCCCGGCCCGGGGCCGTGTACCTTCAGGCCAGCAATTTTGACCCATGGCAACGCAGCATCTCAACGGTGGCGGTCGGGGGGATTCCACCCCGTCGCCTGGTTTTGAATCCTACATTCCCGCCGGGGCCAGCGTGCCGGAGTTCACCGCGCGCGCCCTGATCGCGGGCATTCTTCTGGGGGTTGTCTTCGGTGCCTCCTCGCTTTATCTGGTGTTGAAGGTGGGCCTGACGGTCAGCGCCTCCATCCCGGTGGCGGTGATTTCCCTGACCCTCTTCAAGCTGCTTTCCAAGGTGGGGGTCAAGGATGCGAGCATCCTGGAGAACAACATCACCCAGACCGCCGGTTCGGCGGGGGAATCCATCGCGTTCGGGGTGGGGGTGACCATGCCGGCCATTCTGATTCTGGGGTTTGATCTGGAACTGACCCGGGTGATGATGGTGGCGGTGCTGGGGGGGCTGCTGGGCATTCTGATGATGATCCCGCTGCGCCGGGCCCTGATTGTGCGGGAGCACGGCAAGCTCAAGTATCCCGAAGGCACCGCCTGCGCCGAGGTGTTGAAGGCGGGCGCCTCGGCCGCGTGCCGGGCGGCGGCTTCTCCGGCGGCCCGGCTTGAGACCCGCCAGGCGGAGGCGGAGGGACGGGGGGGCAACCTCAGTGCCCGCACCATTTTCACCGGGTTTGGTCTGGGTCTGGCGTACAAGACCCTGATGGTGGCGGGCAAGGGTTGGAAAGAGGTTTCGGAGTACACTTTCGGACGGTTTTTCCGTGGGGCTTCGGCGGGCACCGAGGTTTCTCCGGAATTGGTGGGGGTCGGGTACATCATTGGCCCGCGCATCGCCTCCATCATGTGCGCGGGCGGCGTGCTGGCCTATCTGGTGCTGATCCCGCTGATCAAATTCTTCGGCGACTCCATTGTGGGGCCGCTGGATCCCGGCAAGATTCCCATCCGGGACATGGGGCCATCCGCCATTCGCAACGCATACATTCTCTACATTGGGGCCGGGGCGGTGGCGGCGGGCGGCATTTTCAGCATGATCCGGTCGTTGCCCACGATCTGGCACGGGCTGCAAGTCGGGTTGCAGGATCTGCGCCGCAGCCGCACCGGCGGGGGCGGGGAATTGCCTCGCACGGATCAGGACATTTCCATGAAATACGTGGTCATCGGCATATTTGCTCTGCTGGGGGCCATCATGCTGGTGCCCTCCCTGCACATGAATCTCCTCGGGGCGCTGCTGGTGGTGTTCTTTGGCTTCCTCTTTGTCACGGTTTCCTCCCGGTTGACCGGGGAAATCGGCTCCTCCTCCAACCCGATCTCCGGCATGACCGTGGCCACGCTGCTGCTGACCTGCCTGGTCTTTCTGTTGGTGGGGTGGACCGGGGGCACCTACTTCGTCACCGCCCTGTCCATCGGGGGCATTGTGTGTGTGGCGGCCAGCAATGGCGGCACCACCTCGCAGGATTTGAAGACCGGCTTCCTGGTCGGCGGCACCCCCCGCTTGCAGCAGTACGCGATTCTGTGCGGGGCGCTGGCCTCGGCGCTGGCGCTGGGGCCGATTCTGATGAAGCTCAACCAGGCGGCCACAGTGTACGTGCCGGCCGCCCAGGTGGCTCCGGGCGTGCGCACCAATCTGACGGGTTCCGTTGTCCTGGAGCGCCTGCAGGGGCCCCAGGCAAAAAATGACACCAACACCTACCGGGTCTGGCACAACACCAACCCGCAACTGGCCCCGGAGGGCAAATACCTCGTGGACGGGCAGGGGGCTGTGGCCTGGCTGGTGGATCCCGGCATCAACGGCAACTTTTCCGAGCGTCCGGATGGCACCAAGGTGCAGAAGTTCACCGCCCCCAAGGCGACCCTGATGAGCTACATCATCAAGGGCATCCTGGATCGCAAGCTGCCGTGGGCGCTGGTTTTGCTGGGGGTGATGATCGCCGTCACCCTGGAGCTGTGCGCGGTTTCCTCCCTGGCGTTTGCGGTGGGGGTGTACCTGCCGCTGGCTTCCTCCGCCCCGATCTTCATCGGCGGCATGGTGCGCTGGCTGGTTGATTTGCGCGCCCGCAGGCGCGCCCCCTATGCCGGGCTTTCCGAGGAGCAGTTCAGCGCCGAGGCGGACAAGAGTCCCGGGGTTTTGCTGGCCTCCGGCTACATTGCCGGCGGGGCCATCGCGGGCATCATCATCGCGTTCATGAGCGGGGCCATGGTTACCACGACTGTCGCCATCGAAACTTGGTCCTCCGCGCACAACGCTTTCTTTTCCGAGGCGGCGTGGAATGGGCATCAGGCGGACCTGCTCACCCTGATTCCCTTTGTCCTGCTGGTCGGCTACCTGTTTCTCACCGCCCGGAAAATGGGCCGCTGATCAGCGGCGTTTGCCGGTCAACTCCGCCACCAGTTCCCGCGCGTCATAGACCTTGCGCAGGGCCTCCAGAATCGCCTGGGAATTGACGGACACTGCCCGGGCCTGCTGATCCGTGTAGCTGAAGTCCAGCACCAGGGACTCGATGTTGCCATCGAAAATGATTCCCACAAACTCCCCCTGGCGGTTTACCACCGGGCTGCCGGAGTTGCCACCGATGATGTCGGCGGTGCAGACAAAGTTGAAGGGGGTGGTCAGGTCCAGACGCTTCTTGCGCTCCAGCCACCGGGCCGGCAGGTCGAAGGGTGGCTGGTATTCGTGCTGCGCCGCGCGCTCGTACAGTCCCGCATAGGTGGTCTGGAACGGGATGCGGTCGGTGCCGGACGGGTACCCGCTCACCGTTCCGAAGGCCAGGCGGAGGGTGAAGGTGGCATCCGGGAAGGAGTTCGTGCCCTCCACCGCGAAGCGCGCGGCGGCGATGCGTCCGTAGGCCTGGCGCTTGAGTTCCTCCTGGGTCTCGATCGCCTTGCGCACGCTGCGGGCCTGGGTATCCACCAGCCGCGCCAGTTCCAACATCGGATCCCCGGCGGCCTGGATGCCGGCGGCGTTGGTGGCGTAAAGCGTCCGGCGGAACGCCACAGACTTTACCCGGGTGCCCGCCACCAGGGTGGCGGCGCGCTGCCGGGGTGACTGCCCGGCCAGGATCGTCTGGACCAGCGGATCCCCCAGCCCTTTCTTCTCCGCCAGCCAAACCAGACCATCGCTCAGCAGCAGGGTTTCCAAGTCGTCATACAGCGGTTCCTCTGAGAAAAGCCCCAGCTCGAGGGAAGTCCGGTTGGAATCCCGGAACTCCCGCAGCCGCTCCCCGTTGGGTTTGTCCCGCTCGTCCGCCGCCCGCAGCAGCGTGCGGGCGATGCCAAAGTGCGTGCCGCCGATGCCGTGGGCCTGCTCCAGCAGCAGGTGATCAAGATTCAGCCGGGCGATGGCCTGCTGGGCCTGGGCCACCTGGTTCCAGGCGGCGCTGATCGCCTGGCCTTCCGGCAGGCTGGCGGCGGCGGTGCGCAGCCGGTTTTCCTGCGCCTGCTTGGCTTTGATCAGTTCCGGGTCCAGCAGCCCGTTGAGCATGCCGGTGCGGGCCTTGCGCCCGTTTTGCACCCCGAAGAGCAGATCCCGGGCGCGTCGGCCGTTTTCCTGGCTGCGCTCGCTCCAGGAGGAGAGCAGCACCTCCAGCCGGTGCAGCCGTTGCAGCACATACGGAAAACGGGTGTCCCGCAGGTATTCCAGCTCGGCCATGGTCAACTGGCGGCTGGTGTTGCCCGGGTGTCCCGAGACGAACACCAGATCGCCCTCCCTCACCCCGGCGCCGGCCCACGGCAGGTAATGCTCCACCTTGACCGGCTTCCCGTTTTCGTACGCGCGGAACAGGCAGATGTCCAGGTTGAAGCGCGGGTACTCAAAGTTGTCCGGGTCGCCGCCAAAGAAGGCGATCTGCTGCTCGGGCGCGAACACCAGCCGCACGTCGGTGTACCGGTGGTAGCGGTAGAGGTGGTATTGTCCGCCCTGATAGAGGGTAACCACATCGCAGCGCAGCCCGCTCTGCTCGGCGGCCTCCTTCTCAATTTTGGCCATCACCGCGCGCCGGGCGGCGGCAGCTTCCTCCGGCGTCATGGCGGCGGTCACTGCGGCGTTGACCCGCGCGGTGACGTCTTCGATGCCCATGAGCACATTCAGCTCCAGGTCGTGGCACTTCTTCTCCTCGGCCCGGGTGCGGGCGTAAAACCCGGTCTTCAGGTAATCATGCCGCGCGTCGCCGAACTTCTGGAGGGCATCCGCCCCCACGTGGTGGTTCGATAACACCAGCCCATCCTCCGACACCAGCGACCCGGAGCCGCCGCTGTTGAACCGCACCGAGGACCGGCGCACACGTTCCAGCCAGGCGGCGGTGGGGGTAAACCCGTGCTTTTCCGCCAGAATGCGCGTGGGCGGCGCGTTATAAAGCCACATGCCCTCATCCGCCAGGGCAGGGGGGTGTTGCGTAAGTGTGAGAGCCAGCAGGGTGGCGGCCAGACCGGCCGGGCGCCAGGCAGTGAGCGAGCGGGTTTGCATGGTGTTCAATCGCATTCTTCCGGGCGGTGATTCTGCCGGTTCTCGCGGCTTTCGCCAAGCGCCAAAAAAAAGCCCGGCAACGGGTGCCGGGCGGGAAACTTTGCTGCTGCGGAGAGGGCTTACGCCAGGGTCTTCTTGAGGAACTTCAGACCCTTGGTCGCGATCTCTTCGCGGCTCGGCTCGATCTGCCGCCAGATGGCCGCCGCCTTCGCGATCACCTTCACATCCTTCGTGAATGACTCGATCACCACGCCGCCCTTGTAATCGATCTTGTGCAGCGCCTTGGCGATGCAATCCCAGCAGAGATGGTCGTTGCCCGGCGTGCCGCGGTCGCTGCCGCAGGCGTGGAAGTGGCCCAGGTGCTTGCCGACCTTGCGGATGGCGGCGGCCTGGCACTTTTCCTCGATGTTCATGTGGAACGTGTCCAGCATGATCTTCAGCGCCGGGCTCCCCACATCCTTCACCAGCTTCAACGCCTGGTCGGCGGTGTTGATGAAGTCAGTCTCGAAACGGTTCAGCGGCTCGATGCAGATGATCTTGCCCTTCTTCTGGGCGTACTTGCTGATGACCTTGAGGTTCTTTACCACGGTCTTCCACTGCTGAGCGTATTCCTTGGGCTCCGGTCCATCCGCGCGGCCCACGGCGGAATAGACCGGCCCGATCAGCGCCGGGCAATCCAGCACCACCATCTGGTCGATGAGCTTCGTCAGGTACTCCATGGAGTTCTTCTGCTGTTCCGGCGTGCCGCGCAGGTCGCGGTCCGGGCCGAAGCAGCCGCACACGGAAACGCAGGTCAGCCCCGCCTTGTCCAACTCCGCCTTCACATGCGCCGGGTCAACGTTGGCCGGATCATCGATGGCGATCTCAATGTTCTTGAAACCCCATTTTTTGAAGGTTTTGAAGCAACTGGTGCTTTCGTTGGTGAAGGGAAAGGTGAATAGGAATGTGTTGATGCCAATTTTCATAGCTTGTGTCGTTTGAACGATGCTAAGCGAATCGCCGCCCGTGTCAAACGAGATTTACTCTTTGTCAGAGATTGGCACCGTGCGGATGGCGGGCGCGTCCTGGGGGGGCACATCCACGCGGAGAAACCCGTTTTGGTAAGCCGCCTTGGCCTGCTGCAAATCGTAGCCCGGGGGCAGTTCGATCACGCTTTCGAACGGCCCGTAATTGATCTCCATGATCAGGAAAGTGCACTTGCTCGTCCGGCAGCCGTCAGGGCGATGGCCGCTGATCCGCAGGCGGGTTCCCTGCACGGTCAATTCCAGGTCTTCCCGTCGCATGCCGGCCAGTTCCACCTTGATCACCAGCCCGGTGTCGGTGGTGTAAACGTCCGTGTTCGGAACCCAATGTCCTTCGTCGAGGGTGCGTCCCCCGGCGTTGGTGCCGTGCTTGGCAAAGTTAATGGCTGAACTGGACTTGTACATGGCTGCTCAACTATCACATCTTAGCTTACCTATCGTGTGCCCGCAACTGGTGAACCCGCGCTGGATGGCATCGGCGAACGGTTTACCTCCCGCTTGCCCGCCGTCAAATGGTGCGGGACTCTCCGCAGGCTGCCACAGCCGCAGCCCGCTCCATCCTGCCCGCAAAGTTTGCGCGGACGCAAGGCCCGCCGCACCAAAAAAACGGCGGCGATACCCACAATGGACAATGCGATTGCTTCCTGCCAGACCATGGGCATAAAATAATCGCGATCAGGTGTTTCGCAACCGGTATTGTGCAAAAAACGGCGGTGATCGCCTAGCTGGCGATGATTTTGCTGATGCGGTCGCTCATTTCCCTCAGCGACGCCGGATCTTTGGCCCCACCCAGCTCGGAGATGCACCAGCCGGTGTAGCCCACCTCGTCCAGCGCCTTCATGATCCCCGGCCAGTTGTTGGCCCCCTCCAGGAACGGGGACTTGAACCCTGCCCATTTGCCGCTCTTCATCGCAGCATCCAGGCTGTATTCCTTCAGATGCACCCGCGAGATGCGCTTGCCCAGGGCCTTGATCCAATTGATGGGATCCCCGTAATGAATGATGTTGCCGGTGTCGAAATGCCACCCCACCCAGGGGCTGTTGAATTCGTCCACATAGGCCACCGCCTGCTCCTCCTTCGTGATGAATTCGTTCCACACGTTCTCGATCGCGATCCGCACCTGCAATTCGGCGGCCAGCGGAATCGCCTTGCGGATCTCCTCGATGGAACGTTTCCAGCAGACCTCGTAGGTGACCTCCTTTTTCACGGTCCCCGGCACGAACAGCACCGAGGTGGCGCCGTAGCGTTTGGCGTCCCGCAGGGATTGCTGCAGGCCCGCCAACCCGGCCGCGCGCACCTCCGGGCTGGGATCTGAGACCGGCTTGGCCCAGTGGGTGTGGCAGCAGACGCTGGCCGCCAGCAGGCCGGTTTCCTGAAAGGCCTTGGCCACCTCGTCCTGATTCATGCCGCCCGATGGTTCCACCCCGTCAAAACCGGCCTCCTTGATTGCCTTGAAGCGCTCCAGCACGGTGCCTTTGATGCCGGCCGTGTCGAGCATGATCGCCTTTTTGAAGGCGCGCTTGGCCGGGGCGGCCTCCGCTGCCCGCAGAACTCCGCCCGCCGCCAGCAGGGCGCCGACGGCCAGGGTGCCGGTCTTCACAAAGTCGCGGCGGTTGAGGATGTTGTTCATGGGTTCAGATGAAGGGGGTTTTGCCCGGCATGGCCATCGGGTTGATCGGCAGCTTCTGGTCCCATGTCAGCATGTCCGGCACCAGTTTCTCCTGGGAATTCATGGCCATTTCCCACGTGATTTCCTTGCCGGTGTAGGCGGCCGTGCGGCCCATGATGGCCACCATCGTGCTGGTGGACATCCACTCGCCGTTGTTGATCGGATTGCCGGCGCGGATGGAGGCGAACAGCTCGTCGTGCTCCACCTGGTACATGTCCTTCTTCGCCCCCTGGTAACGCCAGTCCTCTGCGGCCTTGATGGCCGGGCCGCTGCTGCCCCGGATGGTACCCAGACCGGTGGCCCCCATCACGTAATCCGAGTTTTCGCTGTGGCAGTTGCTGATCTGCCGCTGGGCCATGAAAGCGCGCACCCCGTTGGCGTATTCATAAAACACGTCGATGTGATCGAAGATGTTCCCCTCGTTGTTTCCGATCTGCCGGCCGCCGGTGGCCACCGCTTTGAGCGGCGGCACGTCCTTCATCGCCCAGCAAATCTTGTCCACGCTGTGGCAGGCCTGCTCCACCAGGCCGTCGCCGGACAGCCACACGAAGTTGTACCAGTTGCGCAACTGCCATTCCACGTCGCTCATGCCGGCCGGCCGGTTGGTGGCGGGCGGCATCGGTTTCACCGGACTGGTCAGGTAGGTGGCGTAAATCGCCCGGATATCCCCGATCGCCCCCTCATGGATGCGCTTGTAAAATTCGCGGCGGGGGAAATCGTAGCGCCAGCAAAAGCCGGAGACCACGGCCAGGTTTTTCTGTTTGGCCTCGGCCGCTGCCGCCATGACGGTGCGCACGCCCGGGGCATCCGTGGCCACCGGTTTCTCGCAAAAGACATGTTTGCCGGCCGCCACCGCCGCCTTGAAATGCAGTGGACGGAATCCGGGCGGCGAAGCCAGCAGCACCACATCCACCCCGCTGTTGATCACCTTTTGATAGGCGTCCAACCCGGAGAAACTCGTTTCCGCAGTCACCTTCACCCGGTCGCCATGGATCTTTTGCAGTTGGTCCAGGCAGTTGGGTATTTTCTCCGCAAAGGCATCGCCCACAGCGGTTAACACCACATTCTTATCCGCCGTAAGGGCCTGGTTGGCCGCGCCGGAACCACGTCCGCCACACCCGATCAGCCCCACCTTCAAGGTGTCGGTGTTGGGGGCACCTTGGAGGATCCAAGGGGCGGCAGCGCTCGCCAGGGCGGCGCAGGAGGTGGTTTTCAGAAAATCGCGACGGGAGGACAACATTGGTTCGCTCATAGGTTTGGATGGCATGCATTAGACATTCGCACTTGGTCCTTTGACGTCAAGCAAGGAATCGGGATTCAAGCTGGTTTGATCGGTCAGACCCGGAGGATGGGATTCTTTCATCTTTGTGGTTGATCAACTGCTTTCCTTGTAGTCATGGGTTGAGGGTGGTCCGGGCCGAGCGGTTGGCGCTGTGCCGGAACACCTCGTCCCCTTTTCACCCATCCAGCGGGCTGCGGATGCCGACGCCCGTCTGCTGGGCGGTGTGCAGGTAGATTTGCGTCGTCGAGTTAAGATTGATTCCAGGCCAGAGGCTCTTTGAAGGCTGCCACGTCGGTGGCTTTCTCCTTCTCCCACAACCAGTAACGGAATTTGGTGATGGCCTCGCGATAGGCGGTTTGGAGGCGGACTGGAACCGTCTCCCGGAGCACTTTTTGCCAGTTTTCAAATCTGATTGCGGCCTCGCTCATAGCAAAAGCTCACCAGTTGTCTTTGTAATCCTGCTACAGGACTGCATAAAGCCAACCTCGCCGATAATCCTGGCATTCCAGTCTCAGTGTAATGCGCTCCTGATCAAGGTGTTTTTGCCTTTGACAACGTGGGATTCCACTCCCAATATCACCTCTCTAATGAAAAACAAGCCACCGGTAACAACGAACGAAAGGTTCGTTCAATAATACTGTTCGGCAAAGCAGCATGGCTAGCCATCGTCTATTCCGACTGAACTTGCCTGGACAATGGGAAGTCTCGACGGATTCTCTGTCAGGTCGGTTCCTGATTTCAGATGAGGCCCCCTTTGGGCTTGGTTGGGACGATCTCACGGAAGACATCATCTTCGTGGCATCCTCAGGTTGCTCTCTTGGTATTGATCTTGGGTGGTATCCTAGCTAAGTGAGCACGGAACAGAAGGTGCATACGAAGAAGTGGCCCAATCATGCGCTACAGCGAACGGTGGCGGGCCGTCGCGGTTGCAACAGTTACCTGCCACTTCGTATCAATCAAGGATTTGCAACAAAATCTCGACTTTCGACCTGGATTTGGGTGACATTGCCCAACGCTTTTATGCCCCGACGCTCCGGCCTTGTGCCCAAGCCGGGTGCGGCATTGAGCGGATGGCAGAATTAGAAGCTGTTGCCCGCTCTGAAGCCCTGACTCAGGAAACTTATGCGAAAAGTGATTCAATTTGTGCCGCTGGCGCTGCTGGCTGCCGCGAGTTTGATGTCCTCGGTCGTCCAGGCCGCTCCGGTGGTGCCTCTGCCGGAGCATCCCCGGCCGGATTTTGAGCGGGCTGACTGGGCCTGCCTCAACGGCGCCTGGCAGTTCCGTTTTGACAAAGAAAACGCCGGCGAGGGAGCCGGTTGGGCGGCGGGCAAAACCGAGTTTCCGGCCACCATCACCGTTCCGTTTCCCTGGGGCTCGAAGCTGTCCGGGCTGGCCAGCCAGGCGGATATCGGCTGGTACCGGCGCACGGTCAGGGTGCCCGAGGCGTGGCAGGGCAAGCGCGTGTTCCTGGTGGTGGGGGCCTGCGATTGGCTGACGAAAGGCTGGCTCGATGGCCAGGCGCTGGGGGAACACCGGGGCGGCTACACGCCGTTTGAGTTCGAGCTGACCGCCAACGTCAAGTGGGGGCAGGACCAGCAGGTCGTGCTGCGCGTGGATGACACGCCCCACCCGTTCAAGCTCGAAGGCAAGCAGGGCTATGGCCAGGCCAAGGGCATCTGGCAGACGATCTATCTTGAGGCGCGGCCGGCGCTGCACCTGACCTCGTTGCATTACCTGCCGGATATCGACACCGGCAAAGTGATTGTCAAGGCCGCCTTCAGCGACCCCGCACCGCAGGGGGCCGGGCTGACGCTGCACTTCAAATCCGGCGGCGTGCCGGATCGCACCCAGGCCGTCGCCAGCGGGGCGAAGGAGGTCCAGTTTGAGGTGCCGATCACCCAGCCCCATCTGTGGTCGCTGGACGATCCGTACCTCTACGAGGTGGATGCCGCCCTGGGTGTCGGAGGGGTCGCCGACCGTGTGGCCACCTATTTCGGGATGCGCAAGATCAGCGTCGGCAACCTGCCCGGCACCGAGTTCCCCTACGTCATGCTGAACAACAAGCCGGTGTATCTCCAGATCACGCTGGATCAATCCTATCACCCGGACGGCTTTTACACCTTCCCCAGCGATGCCTTCATGCGCGATGAAATCCTGCTCTCGAAGCGGATCGGACTGAACGCGAACCGCATCCACATCAAGGTCGAGGTCCCCCGGAAGCTCTACTGGGCCGACCGCCTGGGGCTGCTGATCATGGCTGACGTGCCGAATTTCTGGGGCGATCCCACCCCCGAGGCCCGGCGCGAAAGCGAGTTTGCGCTGCGCGGCATGGTGGCGCGCGACTTCAACCACCCCGCCATCTTCAGTTGGGTCACCTTCAACGAGACCTGGGGCCTCTTCACCAAGCAGGACAAGGACAAGAAAGCCTATCTGCCCGAGACGCAGGAGTGGGTCATCAAAATGTACCGCCTCGCCAAGCAGCTCGATTCCACCCGACTGGTGGAGGACAACTCCCCCTGCAACGGCGACCACACGGAGACCGACCTGAACACCTGGCACGATTACCTGCCGGGCTACGCCTGGCGCGCCCGGCTCGAGCAAATCGTCAGGGACACCCGCGCCGGATCCAAGTGGAACTTCATCGGCGGGCGCACCCAGGGCAAACAGCCGCTGTTCAACAGCGAGTGCGGCAACGTCTGGGGCTACGAGGGCAGCACCGGCGACGTGGATTGGAGCTGGGACTACCATATCATGATGAATGAGTTCCGGCGTCAGCCGAAGATTGGCGGCTGGCTTTACACCGAGCATCACGATGTGATCAACGAATGGAACGGCTACTACCGCTTTGACCGCTCGGAGAAGCACACCGGCATGGATTCGCTGGCGCCGGGCATGGGCCTGGGCGACCTGCACAGCCCGTTCTACCTCTCCACCGGCGACCAGCTTTGCCGCGAGGTCAAACCGGGGGAGGCTGTCCGGGTGCCGTTGTTCGCCTCGTTCCTCACGGATGCCAGCCCGGGCAGACGCCTCCTGCTCCGCACCGAACTCTACGGGTGGGACACCCTCGGCCAGCGTGAAACCTACCATCAGGCGACCCAGCCGATCACGTTTGAGCCTTGGATGGCCAGGGAGCTGACGCCCCTGAAAACCACCATGCCCACAAAGCCATCGTTGGCCGTGCTGGCCCTCTCGCTGGAGAACGAGGCCGGCGTGGTGCTGCATCGGAACTTCACCACCTTCCTGGTCACCGCCGGTTCCGCTCCGCGCACCGAGACCGTCAAATCCCCGGGCGGAAACTTGCGCCTGGTTCGGTTTGCGCCCCGGAGTTTCAAGGAATCCAAGTGGTCCCTCAAACAGTGGAATGTGCTCAATGGCCTGAAAGTGAACGGCGCCGGTCATGGATACTTTGAGTATCGCCTGGCCTGGCCGGAAGGGCTTGATGCAAAGAAGCTCGCCGGTGCTTCCCTGCTCATGGAAGCCTCGGCCAAGCAGCTCTTCGGCAAGGACCGGGATGGGGTCAAAGTCGAGGATGGCGATTTCATGCTGGGCCAGGGCACGCACAATCCCAGCAAGCTTCCCAACGCCTATCCGATGACGGACACCGTTGCCTTCCCCAGCCAGGTGCGCGTGCGCGTCAACGGCGTGGTCGCCGGAACGTTCACGCTGCCGGATGATCCGGCGGATCATCGGGGCATCCTTTCCTGGCACTCTCAGCCGCACGATAAAAAGCTGCGCGAGGCCGGTTCCTACGGGTACCTCGTGCAGGCCGTGCTTCCGCCGGACGCGTTGGAAGCCGCCGCCAAGTCAAAGGAGATCGTGATCCGCCTGGAGGTCGATTCGGCGCTGCCCGGCGGTCTGGCCATCTACGGCGAACGCTTTGGCCGGTATCCGCTCGATCCCACGGTGGTATTCACCCTCAGGTGACGGAACCCTGTAGGCCGGGTGCCCCCACCCGTCATAAAACATCAAAAACCAACAGGAAAACGCATATTCTCTTGCTTTCCTGACAGGTTCCTGACAATATTTCGGGCATGAGAAAGTCCGCGTTTCCAATGGTGGTTCGAGTTGGTCAGACCAAGGCCAGCATCTATAAAACACCCTCCCACGGCCACGATTCCTTCACCGTGGTCTGGTACGTGGGTGCCAACCGGATGCGCAAGGCCTTTAACGAGTTGGATGCCGCCATCCTGCATGCCAACGCCATGGTCACCAGCCTTGCCCAGGGCGAGTCGGAGATCCTCCGCCTCAGCGGGTCTGACCGTCTCTCCTTCATCCGCGCCCGGGAGGCTGTCAGCGAATTTGGCTTCTCCCTTGATACCATGGCCGTCGAGTACCGCGACGCCCGGCGCCTGTTGCGGGGGGGCTCCCTGCTGGATGCCGCCCGCTATTACGCCGCCCATCACCTCCACGACATTCCCAGCCGCACCGTCACCGAGGTCTACGCCGAGATGCTCAAAGCCAAGCAGCAGGAGGGCCTCAGCAAATGTTACCTGGATGACCTCGAATCCCGCTTGGGCAAGTTCGCCGGGGACTTCCAGAAACAGATCTCCGCCGTCACCGGGGCCGAGATCAGGAACTGGATCCAGCAAATGGACATCGCCAACCGCACCCGCAACAACTTCCGCCTGGCCATCCAGACCCTCTTTTGCTACGCCAAGTCGCAGCGATACCTGATCCCGGATTGGGCTGAGATGGCCAACGTGCCCCTTTGGAAGGTGAAGCAGGAACCCGTTGAGATTTTCACGCCCACGGAGATGGGCACCCTTCTGGCCGCGGCACCCGATCCCCTCCTTCCCTACCTGGCCATCGGGGCCTTTGCCGGATTGCGCACCGCCGAGATCAAGCGCCTGAACTGGGCCAAGGTCAACCTGGAGACCGGCTACATCACCATGGATGCCTGCATCACCAAAACCAATTCCCGCCGCCTGGTGCCCATCACGCCCAACCTCAAAGCCTGGCTGACCCCGCACGCCAAGCCCTCCGGCCCCGTGTTGACACTGGCCCACGTGGACAACGACATCAGCCGGCTGGTGGAATCCACCCGCCCGGTCGATCCCGCCAATCCGGACAAACTCCAGGATCCCGAAGTCTCGTGGCGCCACAACGCCCTCCGGCACTCCTTCTGCAGCTATCGGCTGGCCATTGTGAAGAATGCCGCCCAGGTCGCCCTGGAGGCTGGCAACAGCCCGAAAATCATCTTCCAGCACTACCGCGAGCTGGTGACCGAGCAGGAGGCCACCCAATGGTTTGCCATCACCCCCGAGTCAACCGCGGCGCGCCGACAGGCCTTCGCCAAGCAAAAAGCCGAGGCTAAAGCAGCCTCGGCTAAGAAGGTCGTCAAGTTGTTCCAGTCGGCGGCGTGATCCCCTACGGCCT